>CAZUCT010000097.1:8994-23220 GCA_964619285.1 uncultured bacterium
TTAGCAAAAAGCAATTAGCAAAAAGCAATTAGCAAAAAGCAATTAGCAAAAAGCAATTAGCAAAAAGCATTTATTTTTTGGTTCTATTCAAAGTTAACGTGCCACGGTTTCCATAAGGCTCAAAAGCCAGTTAGCCATAGTAGCGCGGCGAGTTTGCCTCGGACCAAATTCGCCGATTTTATAGCCTTTAAAACCGAGCTTTTCCTTCAACAATTGCTTGTTCTCTTTGGGAATAGAACGAGTTAATTTAACCGTAGGCGGACGGTTCTCGATAAAATCTGGAGGTTCGGGATATTCCTCGCGCCAATAAGCATCGACCTGAGAAGAATCCCACTGATTATTATCGGCATCGTAGCGATAACCCAGATAGTACCAAACCATCTGGTTAACAGTGGCATCGTCAATCTTCTCATTGAGAATAGCCCAAATAGTTTCAGCAGACAGATCTGGTAGTTCGGACATCATAAAACATGAGGAGCGCGATCGCGCCCCTAGCAAAAAACTAATTATTTCTTCAAAATGCCATCTTTGGCAGCCATGTACAACATCAAATCAATTACCCGATAAGAATAGCCCCACTCGTTATCGTACCAAGAAACCACCTTGAAGAAATTAGAATTAAGCTCCATTCCCGCGCCAGCATCAAAAATACTGGAACGATTGTCGCTGGTAAAGTCGGTGGATACCACCGGATCTTCGGTATAACCCAAAATACCCTGCATCGGTCCTTCCGAAGCTGCCTTCATTGCTTCGCAAATTTCCTGATAACTGGTTGACTTATCGGTCTTAAAAGTCAAATCGACCACAGACACATCGGGAGTGGGTACCCGCAGAGCCATGCCAGTTAGCTTACCTTTTAACTGGGGCAAGACCAAACCCACGGCTTTAGCAGCACCGGTGGAAGCAGGTATGATATTCTGAGGCGCACCGCGACCGCCGCGCAAGTCCTTTTTACTGGGACCGTCAACGGTGGGTTGAGTGGCTGTCATGGCGTGAATGGTGGTCATCAGACCTTCTGCCAGACCGAAGTTATCGTCAATAACTTTAGCTATGGGAGCGAGACAGTTAGTGGTACAACTGGCGTTAGAAACTATCTGGTCTTTGGCGGGGTCAAATTCTTCGTGATTGACTCCCATTAACAAAGTTTTGACTTTATCGGGGTCTTTAGTTGGGGCTGAAAGAATTACCCGCTTTGCTCCCGCTGTTAGATGATTGGAGGCCCCATCGAAGGTGGTGAATAGTCCCGTTGACTCGACTACATAATCTGCGCCTAGCTCCTTCCAGGGCAGTTCGGCAGGATTTTTGACAGCCATGCAGGGAATAAATTTCCCATTTACTGTAATTCCTTCATCGTTGGACTCAACTTGGCCATTAAACCGACCGTGGGTCGAATCGTATTTTAATAAATAGGCTAAGTTTTCTGGGGGGACTAGATCGTTGATGCCCACAAATTCTATTTCTTCGGGGTGGAGGATGCCGGCGCGAAACACCAGACGTCCGATGCGGCCAAAGCCGTTGATGCCTACTTTTAAGACCATGAATTAGAGATCCTCTTATAAACTGCTTTTGTCGTCTGAGTAGAACGACTCATCGATTTTGAGGTTACACGAAGATCTAAGCAGGCCTGAAATTATTTCCTAATATTTTAATAATTTCTTTCCCGAGATAGAGGGCCAACTTTTCTGGTTCGGATTCGAGGTATCTCAGAAACCCGGTTTTTTGAAAAAACCGGGTTTCTTAATCGGTCCTCTAGTCTTCTTCTTCAGCGACATCCAAAGCGGCTAACTCGGCCCGCCGTTGGTTCAATTCAAATTCTAGGGCCCGTATCTGGGCGAGTAATTCTTGGCGGCGAAGTTCCACCGAGTTGTTTTGTTTGGCAAAATAGGCTTCTATTTCCGGCCACAGTAAAACAGCCCAATCTTTGCTGGCGGTTTTGAGCTCGTTAATAACTCGAACCTCGCCGCTGGGTTCTAATTCAAATAATGTATAAAGTCGTTCTGAGGCTTTGCGCTTGCGTCCTTTCTTTTCGCAGTGGAGGTAAATGCCCGATCGCTGTTGGGCGAGTTCGTCTATTTGACTTACGAAGGGGCCTTCTATGGAGTAACCGTCTGTTTGCGTTTTATCGATACTTTCTACGAGTTTGCACCAGTTCCCCGATTTTGGGGACAGGCTACCTTGCCAAAAACCGGGTGCGTTGAAAAAAGCTTCTCTGAGATTAACTAAAACTGGTTCGCTCATTAGATCGATTAATTAATAAGGATTGTTTATCCGAGCGTTAATTTTAGTTTTTTCCTAGTCCATTTTCCTAGTCTAAATTACGAGTATTTACTGAGCTATTTATTGCTAAAAGCGATCGCTTTTAGCAATAAGCAGTTACGTCTTCTCCGCATTCATCTGCGAGAAAACTCAGAGCCCGGAAGCGCAACCCAATTAGCTCGTAATAGAGTGGATTTAACTTGCACATTGGGGGAATGTGGAACAATTTACGTCCGAATAAAGTCACGTCGCGCTCGAAGGGACATTGGGCGGGGATTAACTCGCAGAGGCACTTTGCTAGTTCGCGATCGCCTATTTCTATGGCATCGAGATAGTTGCGAATTGGCTGCAATAATTTATCTAAAATAGCTAGAGCTAAATTGGGCTGGTTGGGATTAATATTAGTTATGTTTGCCATAATTGCACCGCTTCTCCTCTTAATGTTGGTCATCTTTGACTGATAAATTTAGTTTACCCATAAAACATCAGGATTGCCTACCTTAATTGGACTTTTTGCCATTTTTAATTCTTATTTTATTAATTAGGAAATTCTTGTAAAGATTCTGTAAAGGTACTTGGCAAAAGGGAAACATTTTGTTAATGGGGAGTTGGGAAGGGGTCAAACAAGCAGTTATCGGTTTTCCGTTCCCTTGCCTTGAAATTCTGGCAAACCCAATTTCAGGCCCAACTCTTGAGAATACTTAGCCAGTTTCCAATGTTTCGCCTCCATAACTTGTGCTGGATGAATGCCCTTCGCATTTTGCAGGTTAGTTCCGTGTAAGTTAGCGTTGGCGAAGCTGGCGCCTTCCAAGTTGGCTTCTTTAAGATTGGCACATTGAAGGTTGGAACCTTTAAAGTTAGCGTTTTTGAGGTAAGCGCCTTGGAGATTCGCCCATTTTAGGTTGGCGTTTTGAAAGTTAGCACTTTGAAGATTACCTAAAATGTAGGCTCCTTGCAAGTTAGCTTTTTGCAAGTCGGCTTCGAGGAGATTGACTCCTTCCATGTCGGCATTTTTCAGGTTGGCAGAACAGAAGTTCGCTTTTTGGAGTTGAGCTAGTAAGAAAAAAGCTTCTTCTAGGTTGGCTGCCCAGAGATTTGCGCCTTGGAGTTGGGCGAGTTCAAATTTACTGCCTTTGAGGTTGGCTTCTATAAGTTTGGTTCCTTGGAGGTTGGCTTCTTTGAAGTTGGTATCTACTAAGGTTATCTGTTCTAAGTTAGCTTTTGGTAAGGATAATCCTTTTAAGCTAATGCCATCTTTAGCTAGTTCTTCGAGGGCTTTAATTCGAGCGTGACTGATTTCTAAGCCTTGAGCTGCATCGATAACTTGCCAGGCTTCGTACTGCGATCGCTTTCTACCCCGTCGGGTATAAATTACTAGGGCAGTTATAATACTGATGCTTTCTAAGGTGCCAATTATTCGGGAATTTTCTAAGGATTGAAAAAAGTATTTTCCCCAATCTGTATTTTCTTCTAAGGTATTTTCGATGTTAATAATTGCTAAAATTAAACAAATAACGCCGATTAATATTAGTAAAATTTCCAGCATTCGACATAATTTACGACCGAGGTTTCGCCAGCAACGATAGGTTTGTCTTTTGGTTGCCAGACGCGAAATGGTTTTTTTTAGGGAGCGCATTTTTTTTAGGGGCTTTTGCCTGATGCAGTTTTTAAGTTATCCGAAATCAGATGCACCTAGTAGGGGTTGCTTTTATTTTATTCCGATTGGAGCTCTTTGTCAATAGTTCCCTAAACCTAGAAACCCGGTTTTGTGGAAAAACCGGGTTTCTTTGTGGGGTGGGGAGGGGCGATCGCGAATGATTTCTATCTGCGTTTTTGGCAAAAACCCGGTTTCTGGGAACGGGACAAGCTAACTGTTAACCAATCTCGATCGCGCACCAACAACCCATCCGCACTCGTCCCGTTCAATACCGGTGCTAACTAACCTTTTTCTCCCACCAATAGCTTTTTAGCACGGAGCGTGCTTACTACGAACGGCCTTCCGTATTCCCGCCGCCTCGCTTTTGAAACAGATTAATCCTACGCGATCGTTTTTGGTCAGTCACCCACCAATAACTCATCATGTTTTGGTCCTATAAATCGCAATTCTCGCGGCCAGATTATCTTTAAGATTCCCAGAAACCCGGTTTTTCAAAAAAACCGGGTTTCTTAATTGCGTTAACTGCTATAATTCATTTAACAATAATTCCTCAAATTTGTTCGACCCTTAAAACCATGAATTTAACAACTTTTTCAGAGCCCAAAAAGGAAAACGCCGTAACTATAGTAGTAACGGAAGCGATCGACGACGACCTCTGTATTGGTGGCCTTGAGGCCGAAAAACTTTACCAACTGATTTTTCCTTTAGTTAAAGAAGGAAAAAACGTAATTCTGGACTTTCAAAATATCGAAGAAAGCGTACCGGCTTTTATGGATTTGGCCATCGGCGAACTGTACGAACATTTTCCCGCAGAGCAAATCGAAAAATCCCTCAGTTTCATCAATGCTGATGAGGATATTGTCTTCGATATTGAGACTGTAGTCAAATGGACAAAAGAGTATTTAAAAGACCCCGTGCGATACAATAATGCTGCTCGCGAAGCCCTGGGAGGTGCTTATGAGTAATCAAATTTATTCCCTCGAAACTTACGATTTTACTTCTTCCGATGCCTTGTTGTTTCTTGTTGTTTGACGCTAATATTTGACATTTATGGGCGTTCTAAAACTAGAATTGCCAAACTTTTAAAGTCAAAATACACTCAACAATTGAGGCGTATTCGAGGTCTAAAAGTTCCGATTTTTATTGACGTGCTAGTGCTTTCTGAATTTATCAATGCCTATTCTAGTCAGTTTTATAATCGGTTGCCAGAAGCAGCAAAGCCGGCAGATTTCAAAAATTTTAGAAATAGCGCTGATTTCCAACCTATTGCTCGGAAAATTGCCAAGTTTTCTCGAAAAATATTGGCAAAAACTCAGCGGACTAATATTGCTTTTGAATCTGTAGAAATGGGAGGGATTATCGATGCTTATGTTGCTGCCAATGCGGATTTTAACGATTTGATATTGGCGGAACTCTGTCAAGCTAACAATTTTAAATTAGTCACCCACGATGGGGATTTTCAGGGAGACGATTTAACGATTCTTACTGTTAATTCAAAGTTGTTAAGTGGCAGTTAGTTTGGTTGAGAAAACCGATTTTTTGGAAATAGTTTAGAAACCCGGTTTTTTCAAAAAACCGGGTTTCTTGGTTGGGGGCGATCGACCGGGTTTCTTGGTTGGGTGGAAAAAAGCGATCGCCACCGTAACAACTACTATTTAATTAGACTGACTTTGAGATGCCCGTTGTACCTGCTCTACAGTCAAGTTTAATCGTCGCGCTATTTCTTCAACGTTCAATCCTAGTTCTAGCAATAGGGGAACAGTTTCTAACAAAGACTGTTCTTTAACTTGCTGCTTAACCTCTTCCCGGACTTCCTCTTTCACCTCTTCCCGGACTTCCTCTTTCACTTGTTTCCGAAATTCCTCTTTAGCCTCCTCCTTGGCCATCTCCATCATGCCTCGGTAAAGTCGGGACTGCTTAAACTCTTCTAAACCTAACATTTCTATCACCTCCTGGGGTTCTAACTCTTTAAATTTGTACAAAATAATCGTTTTCAACAATTCTAGCACTGTTTCCCGAGTTGGTTCGTCCGCTACCTCCGCTCTCGCTTTGGCCGTTAACTCCCGAGCTCGTTCCACGGTTTTTCTTTTCGCTTCTACAATTAACCGGACGATACCCAAACCCAAATCGTCGTAAGCATCCTCCCCCAAATCTTCCAGGTAAATTCTCGTTACCTGGGGACTGTTGAGGAGGGCCTGATATGGTTGGGTGGCAGTGGGTTCTATCGAACGACGGCGAAACACTACTGCTGCCCGCCAATGTTCGACTTTGTATTGATACAGATACAAGAAAATTTCCGCAAAAAAGCGCCAGTAAAATTCATCGTCTTTTTGCATCTGAACTTCGCCGAAGTGGATGGGAGTAGTTGCCGACTCGTTATTGGGTACTAAAACTCCATCCAAACGGAAAGAAGTTTGCTTGATTTCCACGGACCTAAATTGATAGGAACTGGCCAGATTTGGAGGTTGCCCGACGAGGCTAAAAAAGATGCTCGGCAACTCCAGAAATACTTGGTAAAAGATGCTATCTGTTTTCACTTAATTTCCCTATTAGCCTTGGTATTGATGGCTAACTATTGTTGTATTTACTCCTTATTATTATAGACGATGAGAGGTTGTTTTGAAAAGGGCGATCGGACTTTTTTTAATAAACTTACAAGCGTCGAGATTTAAGAAACCGGGTTTTTTGAAAAAACCCGGTTTCCGGGCTCGCAACAAGCTAACTATCCGCATAGAATCTGTTTGGTTAACTTCAACTGTTTTCATAAGTTAAATATTTTTCCTCCAATTATACTCAAAGCGGCAAGGAATTGCGCTTCTCTCGACTCACATTTACCACTCACACCTATACTCAAAAAGAGATTTTTCTACCCGAGTTAACTATAACACTTAGTTGATTTGTCTCCAGCAGTATTGTGAATTTTTATTTAGATCGCAATACGTCTAAAAATCTCCAAGCTGTCGAGCAGTTAACATTCGCAACTGAAACAAACTTTCTGCCGAAAAGGCAATTTGATACTGCAAATTTCCCTCCTTTAGCTTAAATTATAGCTCGCCGCAAATCCAACGTCAGCGGACACTCGCCACTCAACCGCAACGGCGGCACATCAACCTTCCCAGGAGTATGCCCCATCGGCACAAACCGCTCTAACATTCGCGACTCGGCCTCCCGCAGGTTCACCGGAAAGCGATCGCTCCCACCACCATTAGGACTCTCCACATAATAACGGCAACCGCCAAGCGATCGCTCCGCCCGAACATCCACTATCTCTAACAACAACGGACTGTGTACCTTGAAAGACGGATGCTCGAAACTGCCATAACGTCGCGCCCGATAGCGAACGCTGCCCGCATACTCCCCGGGAACTCCCGTCGACTTTAACGGCACCTGGCGACCGTTACACAAAACAACGTATCCCAAAGAAAAACAGTCCTCGTTGGGCGACTGTCCCAGGGCCCCGCGCAAAGTTACCTGCAACCTCTCCATCGAATCATCCACCGTCCGCACAGTTCCCGAACTCATCACCTCTTCTCCCGAAACCAACCAAGGTTCGATCGCGTGGCGCAACTCCAACTCCAACCCTTCTTTATTTATTGCCCCATAAACCGGGAAGCGAAACTCCAAAAACGGCGCGAACCACTCAAACTCGAACCCAAAACCCGCCTCTCGCAAATCCGCAATAACCGCTTTCAAATCCTCGGCGATGTAGTGGGGCAACAAAAAGCGATCGTGCAGCATCGTCCCCCACCGAATCAAATCTCGCGTATAAGGACGTTCCCAAAACCAAGCAACCAACGCCCGAATTAACAACATTTGCAGCAAACTCATCCGGGCGTGGGGCGGCATGGCAAAAGCGCGAAACTCCAACAACCCTAACTGACTCCGATAATTGCCAGCGGGAAACAACTTATCGATACAAAAAGCGGAACGGTGGGCGTTACCGGTGACATCGACGAGAATATTGCGCAAGAGGCGATCGACTACTTCTGGCGGTATCTCCTGCCCCGGTTGCAAATATTCAAAGACCAACTCCAACTCGTACAAACTCTCGTGTCGCGCCTCATCCACTCGCGGCGACTGGCAAGTTGCCCCAACGAACATACCGGAGAATAAATAAGACAAACCCGGATGATTTTGCCAATAAGCAATTAAACTGCGCAACAGCTCCGGTCGCCGCAACAGCGGACTTTCGGAAGCTTCCTTGCCGCCAATAGTAATATGAGCGCCCCCGCCAGTATCGACCCGACGGCCGTCCTTCATATATTTCTCCGTTCCCAGACGGCACAAACGCGCCTCCTCAAATAAAGTCTCGGTAATCTCTTTTAATTCCTCCCAGTTTGCTGCAGGATGAACGTTCGCTTCGATAACTCCCGGATCTGGGGTAATCTGAAATCCTTTAATGCCCGCATTACTCGGAGGAGTATAACCTTCGATCGCTACCAACATCTTCATTTCCGCCGCAGTCTTTTCGATGGCAGCGATTAAATCCAAAAAACTCCTCGCAGAAGTAATTGGCGGAACGAATACTCGCACGCTTCCCTGTTTTGCCTCCACGCTCAAAGCAACCCGAATCGAATTTTCCCCAGATTCTATAGGTTCGGGAGGAATGGCAGTCGGTTTGTAATCTATCCCCACCCGCGCTTCCGGTTCCAACTCCGACCAGGAAAGGGAACTCAGGGGCAACCGAAATCCTGCGGGGGAATCTCCTTTGAGCAAATACAATTTTTCCTCTGGCAACTTCCAACGACAACTGCTCCAATATAGTTCTTCTGGAACAGACATCTCCCCCGTTCTACGGGGAGAATCTTTTAAAACCGGCAGCAAAGGTAAGGTATAAGCTCCTATCTCTTCCGTTTCCCATTCGTAAGCGGTGATAATGCGATCGGGGTTAACTCCCAGATTTTTAACTAAAGTTTCGATAAACGCCTTGGCATTGTTTTGAGTATAACCGTAGTCCCGGCCATCTTCTGCAATTAAAGAGCGATCGCCCCAAATAGCAACCCCATCCTCGCGCCAATAACACCCCAACGCCCACCGGGGCAGAATTTCTCCCGGATACCACTTACCCAAACCGTAATGCAGCAAACCTCCCCCTTGACAAAACTTACTCTCCAGACGGCGCAATAACCCCCCAGCAATTTTCCGTTTTTCCTCTCCCAAAGCATCGAAGCGCCACTGCATCGACTCAAAATCGTCGATAGAAACAAAAGTTGGCTCCCCTCCCATCGTCAAACCGACCCCCTGGCGCTGTAATTCGGCTTCGACGCGATCGCCCAGAGCATCGATTTGCTGCCATTGTTCCTCCGTATAGGGTTTGCCAAAATTTGCCTTGTCCTCGTAGCGAGAGACGGTAACGGTATACTCTAATTTCGACTCGCAAGGCTCCGTCGTACCTGCCAAAGGACTCGCCCCCTCCGGTTCTGTAGTTGCCGCCAGAGGGATATGCCCTTCTGCAGCGAGGAAACCGGAAGTGGGATCTAAACCGATCCAACCGGCACCGGGCAGATATACTTCCGCCCAAGCGTGTAAATCTGCCGTATCTGTTTCCGGTCCTGGGGGGCCGCCGAGGGGGGCAACGTCGGGTTTGAGTTGAATTAAGTACCCGGAAACGAACCGCGCCGCCAAACCGTAATGGCGGCAGATTTGTACTAACAGCCAGGCAGTATCTCGACAGGAACCTTCTTTTTTAACGAGGGTTTCTTCGCAAGTTTGAACTCCCGGGTCGAGGCGAACTAGATGGGTTATTTCTACAGCGAGTTTTTGATTTATTTCGGTTAACAAATTAGGAGTATAAACAGCATTTTGTCGATTAGTTTCTACCCAATTTAGCAAGATTTTTGGAGCTTCTTTTATTTCTAAATAAGAAGTTAATTCTTTAGCTAATTGAGCTTCGTAATTAAAGGGATAAGTGCTGGCATAAGCTTCGATTAAAAAGTCAAAAGCATTAATCGGTTTTAGTTCGGCAATGAGATTAATTTCGGCTGTTAATTTATCTGTTTTGTTGGGGAAATTGAGCCTTCCAAATAAGTTACCGTGATTGTCTCGATACCAATTTAGGCTGTGTTTTTGAGGTTCTATTTTGAGGTTATAACTGTAAATGGGGGTGCGAGTATAGGGCGAAGGTCGCAGTCTTAGAGTATGAGGTCCGAGAGTTACTGGGTTGCTGTAACTGTAAGTTAGTTGGTGGTTTAGTTGAATTTTTGTTGGCATTTTAACAATTAATGATTAACGATTAACAATTGGGGATTGTGGCCTAGTATTGATGTCCAATTTTTGTCCGCAATTGCGGACTTTTTTGTGGCCCAATCTTAGATATGTCCAATTTTTGTCCGCAATTGCGGACTTTTTTGTGGCCCAATCCTAGATATGTCCAATTTTTGTCCGCAATTGCGGACTTTTTTGAGAGATTAAGTCTGATTTCTGGACCGTCCCTCAATGACAATAGTCCCTAGATTTTACCGCAGAACGAGCATCTTGCCCGTTCTTATGAGCTCTGGGGCAATTATTCATCTTTTGTTACTCTGGGAAATAAGTAATATCAATTAACCATTAACCATTAATTATTAACTATTAACCGTTAACTATTAGCCATTAACCATTAACCATTAACCATTAACCATTAAAAGTTTTTGTAAAACCTCTTGACAAACTTGGTATGCCGTGTTAATCATAGTCAAAATCCCAAGAAACGTTACCCATGACCGCACCAAGTAAATCAATCTATCGCGTCGGCGGCAGTCTCCCACCAGATGACACAACTTACGTCCGCCGCAAGGCAGACGAGGAACTTTATAAAAATTTGAAATTAGGCGAGTTTTGTTATGTTTTTAATTCGCGACAAATGGGTAAGTCTAGTTTAAAAGTTCGCACCATTCAAAGGTTAGAAAATGATGGTATTTTTTGTGCGGCTATAGATGCGAGCGTTATCGGTTCTAAAAATATTACAGAAAAACAGTGGTATGGCGGTTTAATTAGAAATTTAGTTAGTAGTTTTGAATTATCAGAAAGGTTTGAGTGGCTGCCTTGGTTGCGGGTTAGAAGCGAACAAATTGATTGGTTGGATTGTTTGAGCGAATTTTTTGAGGAAATATTGTTGGTTAATGTTGCTCAAAATATTGTCATTTTTTTGGATGAAATTGATGCGACTATCGATTTAGATTTTAAGGATGATTTTTTCCGCTTTCTGCGTTTTTGCTATAACAAACGGGCGGAAAATTTAAACTACAAACGGTTGAGTTTTTGTCTGTTAGGAGTGGCAACTCCTGCAGATTTGATTGAGGATGCCACTGGAACTCCGTTTAATATCGGTAGGGCGATCGCTCTTTCTGGGTTTACTTTTGAGGAAGCAAATTTATCCCTAACTCCGGGGTTTAAAACTAAATTTGATAGTCCAGAAGCAGTTTTAAAAGATGTATTATTTTGGACGGGCGGACAACCTTTTTTAACGCAAAAATTGTGCGATTTAATAGTGGAAACAGCAACTTCCAGAACGCCGAATATTGAAGAATTAGTTAAAACTCATATAATCACAAATTGGGAATCTCAAGACGAACCGCAACATTTGAGAACGATTCGCGATCGCCTCCTCAAAAACTCCCAACGGGCGGGGCGGTTGTTGGGAATTTACGAACAAATTTTACTCTCAACCAGAGGAAAAGATACCCCCACTGGCGGCAGTAGAGAACAAATAGATTTACAACTCTCCGGTTTGGTAGTAAAAAAGGATGGTTTGTTAAAGGTTTACAACGAGATTTATCGGAGAGTTTTTAATAGAACTTGGGTAAGAGAACAATTAGATAATTTGCGACCTTACGCAGAAAAATTGAATGCTTGGGAAAATTCTAATTTTGAGGATAAACGACAGCTTTTGAGGGGGGAACAGTTGCGTTTGGCGCAACAGTTTGCAGAGAAGAAAAGTTTGAGCGATCGCGATTATCAATTTATAGTCGATTCTCAGAAAACTGCTTTGGGCCAACTTAAGAAAAAAGCAGCTATATTTCTGACTGCTATTTCTGCTGGCGCAGTTGCAATAGTATTTTGGGCAACGGCTAAAACCCAGACGGCAAAAATCGACGAAATAGAAGCGTTAAACTCTGCTTCGGAGATTCGCGAATCTTCTAACGAAGAATTAACTGCCTTGGAAAAGGGATTGGAGGCAGCTATAAAATTGCAAAGGTCGCCGATAACTTCGAGGGAAATGCGCGATCGGGTTGTTTTTAATCTCAACGATCTATTATCGAAAGCTGAGGAAAAAAATCGTTTGGGAGGTTCCCAACAACACGAGGGTTTGGTTTGGGAAGCGAGTTTTTCTCCCGACGGGGAAATAATCGCTACTGCCAGCGAGGACGATCTGGTGAAACTTTGGAGTAAAGAGGGTAGATTTTTGGGAAACTTGCCCCACGGCGATCGCCTTTACGGTCTCGGTTTCAGCCCCGACGGAAAAAAAATCGCTACTGCCAGCCAAAATGGCAACGTTTATCTCTGGAAGACTGACGGGGAGTTACTGGCTACTTTTCGAGAACGCGGCGAAAGCGTTTACGATACGACTTTTAGTCCCAACGGTAAAATAATTGCTTCGGCGAGTAAAGATGGAACTATTAAACTTTGGAACCACAAGGGAGAGTTGGTCAAAACGATAGAAGGAAAAAAGGAAGTGACCGGCCTGAGTTTCAGCCCCGATGGCAGCCGCATGGTTTCTTCGAGTTACGACGAGGAGGATGCTGTCAAGGTTTGGGAGGTTAGCGAAACGGGGGAAAAAGTAAGATTGTTGCAATCTCTACAATATCGAAAAGGAGCCACTAAGGCGATTTTCAGTCCTGACGGCAAGACGATCGCTGCTGTTGGGGGAGAGGAAATTATCAAGTTGTGGAACGGCGATGGCGAGTTACTGAAAATTTTCAGGGGTCACAAAGGGGTTGTCTGGACGATCGCTTTTAGTGAAGGCGGGAAGTTATTGGTCTCTGGGGGCGAGGATCGGACGATTAAAATTTGGAACGTTGAAGACGGCGAATTGCTGAAAACTTTAGACGGACATAGAGGCGAAGTTTATAGCGTTAGTTTGTCTGCAGGGGCCATCGTTTCTTCGAGTCGAGATAATACGGTGAGAATTTGGCAGCCAGATCTGCGCTTAGTTAAAACCTTGAAGGTCAATAATCGCGGTTTTTTTAGCGTCAGTTTTTCTGGCGACGGGGGGGCGATCGCTGCAGGCAGTCAAGATGGTACGGTTAGAATTTGGAATGCTGACGGCAGTTTTCGAGGTACTTTAAAAGGACATACCGATGAGGTGAATAGCGTTAGCTTCTCTCCAGCTTACAGGGTTATTGCTTCTGGGGCGGACGATAATACGGTGAGATTGTGGAATTTTGAGGGTAAGTTGCTGAAGGTTTTCAGGGAAAATCGCGACGAGGTTAACGATGTGACTTTTAGTCCCAACGGTTTGATTTTGGCTTGGGCGAGTTCCGACAAGACGGTGAAACTCAAAAATTTTAAGGAAGGCTGTACTATTACTTTAGTCGGTCATCCAGGTTGGGTTTATAACGTCAGTTTTAGTCCCGATGGGAAAACTATAGCCACTGCCAGCGCCGATGGTACTGTCAAGTTATGGAAAATCGACGGTAATTTTTGCGAGCTCTCTTCGGAAACGGCGTTTTTAAGGGATTTGGCAAAAAATCCCGAAGAACGGCATCTTAGCGAAGTGAATTGGGTTAGCTTTCATCCAGACGGAAAGTTAATCGCTACTGCTAGCGACGATAAAACGATTAAGTTATGGAGTCTGGATGGAAAGTTGTTGAAAACTTTAAGGGGACACGATAATAAGGTTTTGGGAGCGAGTTTTAGTCCCGACGGTAAGTATTTAGCTTCTGCCAGCGAGGATACGACGATTAAAATTTGGACGAGTGGGGGGGAGCTGTTGAAAACTTTGGAAGGGCATAAAAATCGCGTTTGGCAAGTTGTTTTTAGTTCGGATAGCAAGGTTTTGGCGTCGGCGAGTTGGGATGGAACTGTAAAACTTTGGAGTATGGAGAATTTTTCGGCTCCAGCGGATAGTTTGGGGGAGGCAATTGTTAAGGGTTGCGCTTATTTGGGAGATTATTTGAGGAATAATTTGCAAAAGGATATATGTCGATAGCCCAGAAACCCGGTTTTTCTGTAAAAACCGGGTTTCTTTCGTTCTAATAGATTTTAGAAAATAGATGAATTTTAAAAGCAACGCACGAGGAATTAGACCTGAAAGATTTTTTCCGGTTGCGTATTTACAGCGATCGCCCCCGTTCGTAGTAACGACTTTAGTCGTAGTTCGTAGTAACGACTTT
>CAZUCT010000098.1:0-22854 GCA_964619285.1 uncultured bacterium
TGCGCACCTTACAAAATTTAACAATTAACAAAAATCAAGATTAACTATTAATTTTTAAAGGAATTTCAATAACAAACTCAGTGCCCACCCCTTCCTCTGAGACGCATCGAAGGGAGCCGCCGTGCTTTTCTACCACCACTTGATAGCTAATAGACAACCCCAAACCAGTTCCCGAACCTACAGCTTTGGTAGTATAAAATGGATCGAAAATTTTAGAAAGTTCATCGGAACTAATTCCGATGCCGTTGTCGGCAATCCTAATTTGTACCGCTTTATTATTGACTAGCTGAGTATTAATCCAACAGGTTGCTGGATTGGCGACAATTTCTTCAAAAGACCGCCCTTTATCTCGGGCTTCCAAAGCATCAATAGCATTAGCAATTAGGTGCATAAACACCTGATTTAGCTGTCCTGGATAACACTCTACTTTCGGCAATTTACCGTACTGTTTGACTAGCTCGATCGCCGGACGATTTGGTTTTTCTTTGAGGCGACTTTGCAAAATCATCAGGGTACTGTCGATATTTTCGTGGAGTTCTACCTCTTTTAAATCGGATTCGTCTAAACGGGAAAAAATTCTCAGAGATTTAACAATATCGCGAATTCGATCCGCTCCTATTTTCATGGAATGAAACAAGCGAGGCAAATCTTCTACAACAAAATCTAGCTCGATTCTTTCTATTTCTTCTTCGATTTCGCTTGGTGGTTCGGGGTAGTGTTGTTGATAGAGTTTCATCAAGTTTAAAATATCTTCCAGATAATCTGTTGCCGGGAAAAGATTGCCATAAATAAAGCTCACTGGATTGTTAATTTCGTGGGCGACACCTGCGACTAATTGTCCCAAACTAGACATTTTTTCCGATTGAACTAACTGGGCTTGAGCTTTTTGCAATTTAGAGACGGTTTGTTCTAATTCCAGAGTTTTGGCAGTGGCAATTCTAGCAGAGTCGCGCGATCGGGCGTAGAGTTCCGCTTGTTCGATCGCGATCGCTACTTGATTCGCAACGGCTCGCAACAGTTCCACCTCGCTATCTTTCCAACCTCGCGACTCCTTGCCATGAGCTAATACTAACGCACCTATCTTCCCAGAGGCAGTTTTAACTCGCAAAATCAGCACGGACATATATTCGAGGGCCATAAAAAACCTCAGCAGTTCTATCTGTTCGCAAGTATCGACCCTATCGACGCGCAGCATTTCTGTCTGAAGTACGTTCTCGCTTATCGGACGCAGGGCATCCCCCGGGTACAGTTCTACGGCCCTGGGCAAGGAGGCAATTTTGGCTTCTTTTACTACCTCCCACTCGGGGGCGGGAAGCTCTTGTTTGTACCAGAGGAAATAACAGCGATCGATTTCTAATAAATCCCTAATTTCCCAGACGGTGGTTTCTAAAATTTTATCTAAATCGAGAGAGTTACGAATTAAGTTAATCAGGCGATTTTGGAGGGCTTCTCGCTTTAACAATTCTCTCAATTCTATTTCTGGGGAAACAGAGGAGATGTCTGTTCTACTCTCCTGGGGCTTCTTCGGGTTGTTTTTGTTTTTTTCTAACTCGTTTTGGGGGCGGCTTTTTAAGCTGAAACTTTCGCAGCCTTGGCAACAGTTTTCTGACTCCTTCTCTGTTTCTGTCGATTTTCTGGGATTTTTTCGTTTTTGCTGGGAAATTTCAGTGATGGTCCCATCAAGGCGGACGGGGTTGCCAAATTCATCTTTAACTAGCCATTTTTTCTCCCTTACTACTTTAATTTCCCCCAAATTTTGGAGCATTCGATATTCTATTTCTACGATGTCGGTTTCCAGGATTTGAGAGAGGGATTTTTTAAGGCGATCGCGGTCTTCTGGATGAATTATTTCCCAGCCTATTTCTTCTTTTAGGTAAAATAGTTCTAGTTCCTCTCCGAAAAATTTTTCGGCGGCATAATTGTAGTAAAGTACCTTATTAGTTCTCGGATCCACCGACCAGACTCCTTCTGGAAAATTCTCGATAATTTCACCGGCTAACGAGTCGGATAATGCTATGTTTTTTTGACTTTTGGATAGTTGGTGGTATCGCAATAAAGACATTTTCTCTTAATTCCCCTCTTCTAATTAATTTTTATCCCAGATAATTATTATTTAATAATACAAAAAATAAGACAAAAAATTCTGGAATTTTACTTGCAAAAAATACACTTTTTACTAATTAAGTTTTTTTCCCAACTTTACCACTATATGATTTAATTGTGGTAGAATTTAGGCCATGGCTTGCCAACCTCATTAATGGCCATGCCTTCTCGGGGGTTCTTAGCAGAAAATTCCTCTCATACCCCCAATGCTCTATCATAACTCAGATAGGGATGGCCGTCCCCTTAACTGCTTTAATAATAGATTAGTTTGGAGATCGACTTTATTTTCCCTCCATGAAATTTGAAATATGCTCCGAGATATCCAACAATTAACCGAATAAGATAACAGTAAAATTTTCTTGTTAATTGGAACTGCAATGAAACTAGATTTGTACAAATTTTTCCAAGCTTCTAACCCCGCAAAAACCCTAGAAATAGCCAAAGATGAGGACCGTCAATATTATATTGACTTTTCATCAGTGCGGGGTGGTAATATTATAGAGGAACTAAAACGAACCATAACTCGTCTGTCGCCCAACTCTCCCACCAGCCAATTATTTACCGGTCACATCGGTTGCGGTAAATCTACTGAATTACTTCGACTGAAAATCGAATTGGAAGAAGAAGGATTTCATGTAGTTTATTTCGAGTCCAGTCAAGATTTAGACATGGCTGATGTCGATATTACGGATATTTTGTTGGCGATCGCCCGTCAAGTTAGCGAAAGTCTTGAAAATTTAAAAATCAAACTCCAACCTCGCGGTTTTAAAGCGTTACTTAAAGGCGTATCCAATGTTTTAAATACTCAAATAGACTTGAGTGGAGCAGCAAATATGCCGGGTTTGGGCACGGTATCTGCTAATACTGAAGGAGAATTTTCTTTAGCAGTAGGTATTGGCAAAATTACAGCGAAAACTAAAGCCGCACCCAACCTTCGCTCTCAATTACGCCAATATTTAGAACCGCGAACTAATAACATTTTAGAAGCTCTAAATAAAGAACTATTAGACCCGGCTAACGAGCAACTCAAACAGTTGGGTAAAAAAGGTCTGGTCGTGATTATCGATAACCTGGATCGCATCAGCAACCAACCGGGGCCTACGGGAAGACCTCAACCAGAATATCTATTTGTAGATAGGGGCGAACAACTAAACAAATTAAATTGTCATCTGGTCTATACCATTCCTTTAATCTTAATTTTCTCTAACGATTTAGGACAATTAACTAATCGTTTTGGCGTGGAACCAAAGGTCTTGCCAATGGTGCCGGTTCAATTGCCAGATGGTAGTGACTGCGAAGAAGGACTCGCCCTTTTGCGACAAATGGTATTGGCAAGAGCTTTTCCCGAAATCGGAGATTTTCAAGAACGTTTGAAATTAGTCTCTACTGTATTCGAAATCGGTGAAACTCTCGACCGGATGTGTCGCGTTAGTGGCGGTCATTTACGACAGTTATTAGTTTTACTATATACTTGTCTGCAAAAACAAGACCCACCTATTTTACGCCCTTCTTTAGAAAGCGTAATTACTCAACGCCGCCATCAATTAACTAGAGCGATCGACCCCCACGAATGGGAACTTCTCCGACAAGTTGCCCAAACAAAAAGCGTCAGCGGTGAAGATGAATATCAAACTCTTTTATCTAGTTTGTTTGTCTTTGAATACCGCTATGCCGACGACCTCTGGTTTGACAGTACCCCCATTTTAAAGGAGGCTAAAGAGTTTAAAAGAAGATAATTAGGGCTTGTTGTCGGGAACCAAGAACTTAACGGTTTTTGCGAGCTTGCTAATTGCTAATTGCGTTCTTGTTAATTGTTAATGGTTTGGCCCCATTCCCCATTCCCCATTCCCCATTCCCCAAAAACAATGATTACAGGCAAAACAAAATTATTAGGAGTAGTTGGTTATCCGGTGGAACATTCCCTTTCGCCGGTCATGCATAATGCCGCTATTGAGGCACTAAATAACAGCGAACTCCAACCAAAAATTGAGTATGTTTATCTACCTTTTCCCGTTAAACCGGAAGATTTAAAAGTAGCAATTTCTGGATTTGCTGCTATGGGGGTTCGAGGATTTAACCTCACTATTCCCCACAAACAAATCGTGATGCCTTTGTTATCGGAAGTTTCCGCCGTTGCTCGTTCGGTGGGGGCAGTTAATACTGTTTTTAAAACTGAGAATGGCTGGGGCGGTACTAATACTGATGTGGCAGGATTTCTCGCCCCATTAAGAAATTACGATTTTAATTGGCCGGAAAAAACGGCGCTAATTCTCGGTAATGGCGGGGCGGCTAGGGCTGTGGTGGCAGGATGTGCCGAGTTGGGTTGTGCGGAAATTCGCGTTTTCGGTCGCAGTCAAGATAAGTTAAGGACTTTTCAAGAAAGTTGGCTGCAATCTCAGAAACCGGGTTTCTTGACTGCAACCTCAGAAACCGGGTTTCTCAAAGAAACCGGGTTTCTTGAGGTACATCCTTGGTCGGAAATCTCTAGCTTTATTTCCCAGGCAGATCTGTTGGTCAATACTACTCCGGTGGGTATGTCTCCACTGGTGGATGTTTCTCCGGTGGATGAGGCGGTGATGGATCGGCTGTCCCCCAGGGCGATTGTTTACGATTTAATTTATGTCCCCTGCCCGACGAAGTTTCTGCGCCTTGCTGCTGGGAGGGGGGCGATCGCTCTCGATGGACTGGAGATGTTGGTCCAACAAGGGGCCGCTGCTTTGCAGTTGTGGTTGCAACAACCGGTTCCAGTGGATGTTATGCGTCGGTCTTTGCAATTAACAATCAACTATTAACAATTAACTTTTGAGATAAGCTAAAAGCTGAAGTAGTGCGTTTTTTTGGGATAGTTATTTTTATGCGATCGCGAATCTTTTCAACTATTGTTATCTCTTTCTCGGTCTTTCTTGCCACTTGGCTATTTGCTCCTAGCGCTTGGGCCTTGACTCAGATTAAACTCTCCGACCTCAGTTACAAGGACTGTCCAGAACAACTCTCAAAAGGTGCTATTGCCAGCGGTTCGAGTATGAAAGCTAATTGCTTTATTATTACTGGCAAGGCTAAAAATTCTTCTGGCAAATTTATTTACGATGCGGATGTTTTCGGTCGCATCTACGATGCCAACCATAATAATGTCATGCCAAATCGCACTCGCCTGGGTTTAATTGAGGAGGTTCCCCCAGGAGTTAGCGATTTTCAAATTCCCATTTATGTACCCGCTATTTTGCCTACTCCTCTCCAATTAGAGCAGTTTAAAGCTTCTGGTTTTACTGGTAGGGTTCGTCGTTAATTTTGGCTTTTTTATTAATGGCTAGAGATGAGAAACCCGGTTTCTTAAAGAATACCTTCGCCAAAATCAAAAAATACCATTCGTAGGTCGGGCTCCGCGACAGCGCAACCCAACAAAATCGTTGGGTTCCACGAAGGTCCGCACAACCTACGAGAAAATGGCTAGAGATGAGAAACCCGGTTTCTTTAAGAAACCGGGTTTCTTGGGCTACTTCTTTAAAAAACCGGGTTTTTAGGTATAAGAAACCGGGTTTCTCGGGCTACTTCTTAAACCTAGGGACTTGTAATTTAATAAGATACCGATGTTGGGTGGAGGTTCGCGCGCGCCCAACCTACAAGAGACTGGTAGTTTATTTTTGCACGAGTCCCCTACTTCTAAGTAGGAGTGCCAAATTAATTAGACACCGAACAGACATTAATTAGACACCGAACAGACAAGATGTCTGTTCTACGGGGAAAATTTTCTGCAAATATTTTTGCCTACCTACTTAAAACATTGATGACTGCATTCCTGCCCCTAATACTCCTATTATTAGTTGGGTGGCTATTTGAAGGACGAAAATTGCAATAATTGGAGAAAAGTCCATGCCGCCTAAGGGAGGAATAAAAGAACGGAATAGATTTAGATAAGGGTCTGTTAGCTGACTCAATACAGAAAATGGGGGATCGTACCAGTTGATATTGGGAAACCAACTTAAAAGTATCCTAACGAACATCAAAACCATATAGATGTTCAGGAATGTCACCAGGGTACTTACCAGCAGGCCTACGGAAGGATTATTCATAGATTTTTTCTATTTTTAAGGTTCTAACAAGCTTTTCTCTTTGAGTTTAGCACGTTTGCCATACAAGCAACTTCCGTTGGTACTCATCGCGACGCCTCGATGGACCGCGATTTGTCTGCTGTTTAAAAAACAAAAATCAAAAAAGCATTTATTGTTCCTGGGTGCTAGAGCGATCGCTTGTTTCTAAATTACCGTTGACATTGCCCATTTGTTGGCGCACGTCATCGATAGCTTGATTCAATTGGGAAATTTTTTCCTCTAAACCCATCCGGGCCATTTCAATTCGTTCGGCTTCCTGTTTGACTTTTCGGCGACGGCGGCCCTTTATTTCTGGCTGCCTTTCCTCTGAACTTTCTTCAGAAAGCCTATTGGCCAACACTACACCTAAAATTCCTCCCAATAAGCCACCAATGGTAGCTCCGGCCAGAAATCCACTTGTAAAACCTTCTCGATTGCTCATATTTTGACCCACTGCTCTCCAATTTCTATTTTAAAGTTTCCTTGCTAAGTACCAAAAAGGCGATCGCCTGCATCTCCCAAACCGGGAACGATAAAACCCTGACTGTTGAGGCCCTCGTCGATAATGGCAGAGTAAACGATTGCGCTGGGATAAGTAGAGCTCAAGCTTTGTAATGCTTGCGGGGCAGCAACCACGGAAATAATTCTTATCAAAGTCGGCTCTACTCCACGCTTGGTCAATTCTGCCATCGTAGCCATTATGGTCCCACCAGTAGCCAGCATCGGTTCGCAAATTAAAACCCGAACTTCTGGGGGGAATTGCTCTGGCAATTTGTTTAAATAACAGCTAACTTGGAGAGTCTCCTCGTCTCTGACCATACCAAGATGATAAATCGAGGCCAAAGGCAGCACGGTTTGGGCTCCTTCTAAGAGGCCAAGTCCCGCTCGAAGAATGGGCACTACTACCAAAGGTATTTCTGGGTTGACAAAAGTGGCCTGACATTCTGTTAAAGGTGTCTCGACGGCGGCCTCTACCGTCGGCAGCCAGTCTCGGGTTGCTTCATAAGTCAGCCAGCGGCCTAACTCCGTCAAGGCCGTTCTAAATAAAGCCGAGGGCGTATTGCGATCGCGAGCTACGGCTAGCCAGTGTTTGATTAATGGATGAGGTGGGACATAGACGCGCAATTGCGGGGCCATTGATTTAGTCCAAAAAATGCCTTGTTTTTGCCCAGATTATCATATTTTGGCATCTTGTCTGTTCAATCTTGCTATTGCCAAGGAATGAGAGCTATTTTAAATTTTTCTTAAATGAGGTAACGCTTATTAAAGATTTTCAGCTGTTAAGGGAAATCCAAAAATTAAAATATCTCATTCTTATTGTTGGGTTCTATTTCATTCCACCCAACCTACGGGCCTCTCTCAATCTGTTGCTTTGTTTTCGTAAAAAAAATTTTTTGGCAAATTTTCTCGAAAAGAGTTGACAATTATTTGCAATAAGGCTAATATTGTTTTTAGTGTTCTCCTCTCAAATAAGGATCGGCAGCTCGGGACAGTCAGCATTCTAATGCTGTCCCGAATTTTTTTTGCAATTTTTTGGGTCAAAAGTCAAATAAATCTAGCCAAAAGTTGGTGTATTTTCTCGGTCCCCAAGACTAGCCTTGGTAATTTGGAACCACCAGAAGCGGTAAACTTAAATCCAGAAAAGTAAAAAAAAATGATTGACCCCATGCCTGTTTCTATCCCATCTCAGTCACAGACTGGCAACCCTTCTGAGAAGCCAGTCGAATACGATGCGATCGTCATTGGTTCCGGTATTGGTGGCCTAGTAACGTCTACCCAACTAGCCGCCAAAGGAGCCAAAGTTTTAGTTTTAGAA
Source organism: uncultured bacterium (assembly GCA_964619285.1). Lineage (GTDB taxonomy): Bacteria > Cyanobacteriota > Cyanobacteriia > Cyanobacteriales > Microcoleaceae > CALKCV01. The sequence continues at coordinate 8,008 of CAZUCT010000098.1, forward strand.
AGTTACATAATTCCTGGAGGTAGTTCTGGCTACTTCGAACGGGAAGGATACAGATTTGATGTTGGCGCATCGATGATTTTCGGCTTTGGCAAACAAGGGACTACTAACCTGCTGACCAAAGCTTTAGAGGCAGTAAATGTAAGCTTAGAAACTATTCCCGATCCGGTGCAAATTCACTATCATTTACCCGGGAATTTAGAGTTAAAAGTTCATCAAGATTATGAAAATTTTCTACAAGAGCTAATCCAACATTTTCCCAAAGAAGAGTCGGGTATTCGTAAATTTTATGGCAAATGTTGGGAAGTGTTTAACTGCCTTAATTCAATGGAATTATTATCCCTTGAAGAACCGCGATATTTAGCTCGGGTATTTTTGCAACATCCGGGAGCTTGTTTGGGTTTATTGAAATATTTACCCCAAAATGTAGGAGAGGTGGCGCGTCGATATATTGGCGATCCAATTTTGTTAAAATTTATCGATATGGAGTGTTATTGCTGGTCGGTGGTTCCTGCGGAGAAGACGCCGATGATTAATGCGGGTATGGTTTTTAGCGATCGCCACTACGGAGGTATTAACTATCCCAAGGGCGGTGTCGGTCAAATTGCTCTGAAACTGGTAGAAGGACTGGAAAAAACAGGGGGCCAAATCCTTTATAAATCAAAGGTGAAGCAAATTGTTATCGAAAACGGAAAAGCGGTGGGGGTGGAGCTGACTAATGGCGAGGTTTATCGGGGCAAGCGGATTATTTCTAACGCTACGCGCTGGGATACTTTTGGCAAGTTAGTGTCTCCGGAAATGGTACCGCCAAAAGAGCAAAAATGGCAAAAAAGGTATCAAAAATCTCCGAGTTTTTTGAGCTTGCACATGGGAGTTAAAAAGTCGGTATTGCCTGGGAGTAGCGACTGCCATCATATCTTGTTAGAAGATTGGGAGAAAATGGAGGAGTCGGAGGGAACTATTTTTGTGTCTATTCCTACTATTCTGGATCCGGATTTGGCGCCGAAGGGTTATGATATATTTCATGTTTTTACTCCTAGCTGGATGGAGGAGTGGGAGGATTTGCCTCGGGAGGAATACGAGGAGAAAAAGGAGGAAGCGGCGGGTCGAATTATCGAACGACTGGAGAAGATTTTCCCGGGTTTGGATGAGGGATTGGATTATTTGGAGGTGGGAACGGCGCGATCGCACCAGCGATTTTTAGGTCGAACGGATGGTACTTACGGCCCCATTCCCCGTCGCAAGTTGCGGGGTTTATTGGGAATGCCTTTTAATCGGACGGAGCTACCGGGTTTGTATTGCGTTGGAGATAGCACCTTTCCGGGGCAAGGTTTGAATGCGGTGGCATTTTCTGGTTTTGCTTGCGCCCATCGAGTGGCGGTAGATTTGGGGTTGTAGTTAATTGTTAATGGTAAATTGTTAATTGTTAATTGCTTGTAGGGTGCGCCGAAGCGCACCTTACGTTTTTTAGATAATGCAAAGTAGTAGTGCTTCCCTGCTAAAATGGTGGGTAACAATTTTTTGCTCGCAATTAGCAATTAAGTAGGAGTGCCAAATTAATTAGACAATTAATTAGACACAGACAAGATGTCTGTTCTACGGGGAAAATTTTCTGCAAATATTTTTGCCTACCTACTTAGCGATTAGCAATTAGCGATTAGCAAGCTCGCAAAAATCGTTAAGTTTTTACTCACCATTTTAACTTAGATGCGCTACTAAATTTTTCTACACTGCAGCTAGGGACATGACGTCCGCCGTCATGTCAAAATTAGAGGTAACATTTTGTACGTCGTCGAGGTCGTCGAGGGCATCCATCAATTTAAAGAGCGATCGCGCCTGGTCCTCATCTGTCACCTCTACAGTATTATTAGAGATCCAGCGAAACTCTGCTTGTTCGACCTGAAAGCCTCGGGTTTCCAAAACTTTGCTTAAATTTTCTAAATTGGTAGTTTCGGTAAACACCTCTGCCCCGGGAAACTCTTCGTCTTCCTCCAATTCCATCATCTCGTAAGAGTCGGCACCTCCTTCGAGGGAAGCTTCCAGTAAAGCATCTTCGTCTATGGGTCCTGAGAGAGTAATAACTCCCTTTTGGTCGAACATCCAACTAACGCAGCCGGTTTCGCCGAGGTTGCCGCCGTTTTTGGTAAAGGCGCGGCGCAGGTCCGCTGCGGTGCGGTTGCGATTGTCCGTGAGAGCTTCGATTAAGATAGCGATACCGCCGGCACCGTAACCTTCGTATCGTATAGATTCTAGTGGGGTACCGTCGTCCCATTGACCGGAACCTTTGGCGATCGCCCTGTCGATATTATCGTTGGGGATGCCTGCGGCTTTAGCTTTTTCAATAGCCGTGCGCAATTGAAAATTACCTGCCGGATCCGCACCGCTGCGGGCTGCCACAATAATTTCGCGAGACATTCTCGCAAATACTTTGCCCTTTACGGCATCAACGCGAGCTTTTTGGCGCTTAATATTCGCCCATTTACTATGTCCTGCCATAAAACAATCTTATTAATTTATCCTCATCACCACATAAGGCAACTCGATAGGTCGAGTCACTGGTTGCCTAGAGCGTTTTTGACAGTGCTAGGGAAGAAGCAAGGTCAAAAACGATTGGCTTTTTTCATTTTAACACCATCGGGAGCTAGAGAGCAAGTCTTGTAATTGGCGCGAACCCTCGTCGGTTTTTTGGTATCCCAGAAACCCGGTTTTTTTGAAAAACCGGGTTTCACAGGCGCGCTCTCTAATTAAACCGGATGGCGCTTTCGGTCTCCACTAGATGGGAGGTGTCTCCTTTTAGTTCCAAACTCCATTCGCCATTTTGACGGACTACTTTAACCAAACAGCACAAAGCTGCTTTAATTTCAGTGGCATCTACGGTTCCTACTAAACCGGTGGCAGTACCGATAACCGACGCGCCGTGACCTATTAATAAAATTTCTTCTTCTCTATAGTCGGCGGCGAGGCGACGGACGGTATTTTTGCTACGTTCGAGACAAGCGTCCCAGGTTTCGGGATAAACTGGATTATCGGAAGAATAGGAAAGGTCGATGCGGGGATAGTGTCGGGCTAAGGTTTCCCGAGAGAGGGTTTCTGGCATGGCACTCATCCAATCTGGATTGAGCCATTCGCACAATCCCCAATCTATTTTTATCGATAAATCGAGAATCTCTGCTACTTCGTTAGCGGTTTGTGCGGTCCGCAGGAAGGGGGAGGAGAAAATGTGAGTAATGCGGCTTTCTCTCTGGAGGCGTTTGGCTAATTGTCGTGCCTGAACGATGCCATCGTCGGAGAGATGGGGGTCGTAAGGTCGTTCGGCGGTGTCGAACCATTGGGGGTTAACGAAGTCGATGCGGTTGCCGTGTCGGGCGATCCAGATTGTTTGAGACATGATTGATGTTCGTAGTAATCGCGAAGAGCGATTCATAAACGACAGTTTATTTTAGCATAATAATGATGTTCGTAGTAATCGATGAGCGCGATTGACGACTAAAGTCGTTACTACGAAAGGATTGACGACTAAAGTCGTTACTACGAACTACGAACATCTATACGACTAAAGTCGTTACTACGAACATCTATACGACTAAAGTCGTTACTACGAACGATAAGCGCGAATCATGGCTTGAGTTCCCAACTCGCCGCCGCTGCAGCCGTCGAGTTCTCGTACCAGTTTGAAGAAGCGATCGCTCAATTCTACTCCGGGCAATTCCTGACTGGATGCCTCCATGCTTTCTAAGACCAAACGCAAGTCTTTAAGGATGTGTTCGATTTTGAAACCGGGGGCGAAATCGGACCGAGCTATTTTCGGGCCGAGGTTTGCCAGAGTCCAGGAGCCCGCCGCCCCGGTGGAACAAACTTCTACTACTAAATTAGGGTCGATACCTTGTTCTTTTGCTAATTCAAAGGCTTCGCACAAACCGACCAGGTTGAGGGCGCAAAGTACCTGATTGCAAAGTTTGACGGCTTGACCGCTGCCGACGGGACCGCAAAGGCGGACGTTCTTGCCCATGGCTGCAAACATGGGCTGACACTGGTTGAAGTCTTCTTGGGAACCGCCTACCATAATCGTGAGGGTGCCTTTAACGGCGCCGATGTCGCCGCCGGAGATGGGGGCATCCAGAAAGCGGAGCTGGCGGGGTTCGAGTTGGGCGGCTATTTTTTTAACGGCGTTGGGTCCGATGGTACTGAAGTCAACGACTAGAGCTCCGGGTTTGGCTGTCTCGGCAACGCCGCCGCTTCCCAGGATGACTTCTTCGACGTCGGGAACGTCGCCGAGACAGGTAAAGATGGCATCTGCGGACTCGACTGCTTCGGCTATGGAGGGGACGATGGTTGCTCCCGCTGCAGCTGCGATGTCGATGCCGGGGCGGTTGGGAGTGCGGTTCCAGGCTTTGACACTTAAGCCGTTGCGGGCGAGGTTGGCGGTCATGGGGCCGCCCATAACGCCGAGTCCGAGAAATGCGATTTGCGGTTGGTTCATGGTTAATTGTTAATTGTCTATTGTTAATTGTACCTTAGCCCCGAATGAAAGCACCTACGGTTTCGCTCCACGGACCGGCTTCCATGCTGCGGTTGGTCCAGCGCAACATATAGTAGGCTGTTTTGTTGGCGTCTTCGGCATTAAATTTGGCGACGTAGGGGGTGGCGGTGTCGAGTCCCAGAAATCTTAGTTCGTCGGGGGAAGCTGGCGGGGCGTCGCCAATTTTTACCCAAATTTCGCAACCCAAGACTCCATCGGGTTTGGCGCGACGGGTGGGTCTGTCTTCGTCGACGAAGTTAATTTTGTGTTGGAGGCGATCGCTGCTCTCGATGGTTGCTAGGGGTCTAGTGGTGGGAACCCCCGCTGCGGTTCTGACGGTATCGCGGATGGTGAGTCCCAAGGCGGCGCGATCGGCATCGGTAACGTCGGTGCTTGCTTGCAACCGCTGGCTCGTTGCCCGCAAGCTCGACTCGTAATTTTGGCGGGTGTCGTTTTTGTTGGTGCGAGCGTTGCTGAGAGCGGCTTCGGCTGCGATTAGGTCGTTATATGCCGTTTGCCAGGAGGATTGTGCGGCGGTCAGGGACGCTAAATCTTCTGGGGTTAAACCCATATTACCTGCATTGTTGGTAACATAATCGATAAAGTTACTCTGCCAGTTGTTAAACTGTGCATCGGCATCGGGAATGTAGTCGGGCATTTTTGTTCTCCAAAGGTTAATAGATTTGTTCCTAAATTATACCGCTAGCTAGTTAATTTGAGGGTATTAATTCCGAAGGTTCGACTTGGCTTCCCTAAGAGGAGGGAGCGGCTCGCTCCTCTTAGTTTTGGCCTCGCTCATCTTAGATTTTGCCTCGCTCATCTTAAGTTTTGCCTCCCTCATCTTAGGTTTTGCCTCCCTCATCTTAGGTTTGGCCTCGCTCATCTTCGGTTTGGCCTCGCTCATCTTCGGTTTGGCCTCCCTCATCTTAGATTTTGCCTCGCTCATCTTCGGTTTAGCCTCGCTCGTCTTCGGTTTGGCCTCGCTCATCTTCGGTTTGGCCTCGCTCATCTTCGGTTTGGCCTCGCTCATCTTAGATTTGGCCTCGCTCATCTTCGGTTTAGCCTCCCTCATCTTCGGTTTGGCCTCGCTCATCTTCGGTTTGGCCTCGCTCCTCTTAACTTACCAAAAGCGATCGCTGGCGGCAACAAAAATAAGACCGTATAGCAATCCTAAACGGGTTAAGATACGGTAGTAACGCAGAAACCGGGTTTTTTCAAAAAACCCGGTTTCTAAGATATCGCGAAGGATTTAGGTTGGCTTTAATTGAGATAAGATGTTAAAAAAACCAAGATTTAAAAACTGCTATCGAGCAGAAACCGTAGATGGCGAAGGGGTCTTTATTTTCTCCGATAGAGGTTCTTTTTTATTAAGCCAAGACCCCCTCTATCAACTATTAACTCCTTTAATAGACGGCGATCGTACTGTAGAAGAAATAATCGACCGAACTCTCTTAAATTTGTTTGTCGATGGCAGTAATACCGTAAATTTGCAGCCGGGAGAAAATCCATTTCAGGCAGCAATAGATATGGGAGTTAAAATCCAATACGCCCTGATGGAGATGGAAAAGTATGGCTACATAGTTGAAAGTAACGAAGACCTACCAACTGAGTTAACTACTTTTTGCGAAACTTTAAATATCGATACTAAAGAAGCAAAGCAGCGATTGGAAACTACCAAAGTAGCAGTAAAAACTTTTGGTAACGTTACATCCTCAGAATTAATTGCCACTCTAGAATCGCTGCAAGTTCGAGTAGCCGATGAAGCAGAGCTAACGGTAGTCTTGACAGATAGCTATCTGCGAGAAGAACTCGATACCTTTAACCAGCAAGCCTTAGAAACCTCCCGTTCGTGGCTGTTGGTAAAGCCAGTGGGAACGGTTCTTTGGATCGGACCGATATTTTATCCGGGGAAAACCGGTTGTTGGGAGTGTCTGGCACAACGGTTGCGAGGGAACAGCCCCGTTGAAGAGTTCGTTCGCCAGCGCAAGGATGTTGTATCTCCTTTAATACCGACACCTCATTTCTTGACATCCACCAACCAAACTGCTCTGGGAATGGCGGCGACGGAAGTTTTGAAGTGGATTTTAATCGGAAATAAACGGTTAGAAGGAATCTTAGTTACCCACGACACGCTCTCTCTGGAAACTAAAAATCATGCAGTCACCAAGCGCCCTCAATGTTCGAGGTGCGGTATTGAATTATTGAAAAATCCCAAACCTCAACCGATAATTCTCGGAAGGCGGAAGAAAACTTTCACCGCAGAGGGGGGGCATCGTTGCGCTTTACCTGAAGAAACTCTGAGAAAATACCAACACCACATTAGCCCCATTACGGGAGCGGTTCGAGAATTAGAAAAGGTATTTATGGGTTCTAACGCTCTGACTCATACTTATTTAGCCAAACATCATTTCGCCACCACGTTCGACGATGCGATCGCTTTAGGCAGAAACTTGGGTGGTAGGAGTTCGGGCAAAGGTAGGAGCGACATACAGGCTAGGGTAAGCGGTTTGTGCGAGGCTATTGAAAGGTATTCGGGGGTTTTTCAAGGAGGAGAAATTCGAGAAAAATCCAGTTACCGCCAACTGGGGGCGCGAGGCATTCACCCCAACGCTTGTATGAATTTTAGCGAGGCTCAGTACGAAAGCCGCGAGGAATGGAATGCAACTTGCGACGGTTGGTTTCAAAAAGTGCCCGAACCTTTTGACGAGGAAAGGGAAATCGACTGGACTCCAGTTTGGTCTTTAACTGTCGAAGAATTTAAGTATCTGCCCGCAGCTTACTGCTATTACGGCTATCCCCAACCGGAAAAACCCGATTGTTGGGCGGACTCCAACGGTTGCGCTGCCGGCAATACTCTCGAAGAAGCCATCCTTCAAGGTTTTATGGAATTAGCCGAGCGGGACAGCGTGGCTTTGTGGTGGTACAATCGGCTCCAGAGACCCAGGGTGGATTTGGATAGTTTTGACGAGCCTTATTTCCAAGCCCTCAAGGCCTATTACCAAACTCTGGAGCGGGAACTCTGGGTTTTGGACCTTACTAGCGATTTGAACATACCAACTTTTGCGGCTATAACAAGGAGAAGAGAGCGGGAGGTGGAAGATATCGTGCTTGGTTATGGGGCTCATTTCGACCCGGCCATTGCCATTCAGAGGGCCCTGACCGAGGTCAACCAGATAATTCCTTCGGTGTTATTAGCTAATGCCGATGGAAGCACGCAATACGTTCCTTCTGCGGATCCTTTGGCCGTAGAATGGTGGAAGACGGCTACTTTGAAGGGGCATCCTTATTTGGTCCCCGATGAAAACATCGGGCCAAAAGTCCCTGGAGATTATCTCCAATTGGCCAGCGACGATTTGTACGAAGATGTTATTAAATGCAAGGAAATAGTGGAGAAGCACGGTATGGAAATGCTGGTTTTGGACCAGACGCGACCGGATATCGGACTGAAAGTGGTTAAGGTTATCGTTCCGGGGATGCGGCACTTTTGGAAGCGTTTGGGTGGGGGAAGGCTTTATGAAGTTCCCGCCAAAATGGGTTGGCTGAAAGAACCTCTGACGGAAGATAGACTTAATCTTTTTCCTATGTGGATGTAAAAAAATTAGGTGACGAACTGAGGTAACGGTCATGCTAAATAATTATCAAATCATAGATTCTGACTGTCATGTATTTGAACCTGCGGACTTGTGGGTTAACTACACCGAGTTACAATTCAAAAATTTTGCCCCCATGCCTCCCGATATGACCATTAAGGGAGAGAAAATTTACAACCAAATTTCCGGTGAAGTTCATAAGTTTATAGTCGAGAAAGTTACCGCGAATCACCCGACGTTAATGGCTTATGGCGATTTTGACTCCCAGTCTCAGGTTCAAGCAATGGACCGAATGGGGGCAGATTTGGCTTTTCTTTACCCGAGTCTGGGATTGTGGGTTTTAACCATAGATGCCATGTCGCCCCGGGTCATGGGCGCTCTGACTCGGGCCTATAATAATTGGTTAAGAGATTTCTGCAGTTACAATCCGAGCAGATTGCAAGGAGTGGGGGCAATTAATCTTCACGCTCCAGCAGAGATGATTCCTGAATTACATCGGATTGCCGATTTTGGCCAGAAAGCAGTTTTTCTCTATCCCAATCCGGTGAAAGGCAGGTTATTGAGCGATCCAGCTTACGAGCCTTTTTGGCAGGAGTGCGAAGAATTAGGAATAGCGATTGGATTGCACGAATGTGGCAGTCACGGTCGCTTGCCCACAGCAGGGGCCGATAGATTTAAAAGTCAATTTGCGATGCATTCTTGCTCTCATCCCCTGGAACAGATGATGGCCTTGTTGGCCTTGATTGAAGGAGGAGTATTAGAAAGACATCCTCGACTGAGAATTGGATTTCTCGAATCCGGTTGCAGTTGGCTGCTATATTGGCTTTGGCGACTGGATGAAGAGTACGAGAATTTGTATTGGGAAGTGAAGGATACTATTAAAATGAAACCTTCAGAATATTTCCGCCGCCAGTGTTTTGTCGCGATCGAACCCTCAGAACCTTATTTATCCGAAGTTGTGGAGTATGTCGGCTCGGATAACCTGATTTTTGGTTCTGATTATCCTCATTGGGACCACAATCGCGATATTATCAAAAGCATTGTTTCTCTAGCTCCAAAGCTATCAATGGAAACAATAAACAAAATTGTTTGGGATAATCCGAGAAGGTTTTACAACTTGGTATGATATGCTGGTTTCAGTGTATTGAAAATTAACCCAAACATACACCAACAAAAAACAAACAGATAAATCAGGAGGAATTGATGCAATTTACCCGAGCCCAATTAGCCAACTTGGTAGGCAACCACAATTCAGGAGGTTTTCCTGGGAATATCCTAAAGGCGGCTTCCGAACTTTCTACATCAGATCCTCCCGAGGTATCGGAAAAACAGTGGTTCCAAGTTCTTCTTGTTGATGTTGATGACAGTGGCATCTCCACCACAAAAATCGTATATGGGGAGAAAAGTCGTTTAGAGGCTGAGTATGGCGTAAGTGCTTTACCTTCAAATGGGATAGAGGTTGCGTCAGGGTTTATTCCACCCAGCGAACTGCGTGCGAAATATTCTAGCGTGCGCTTTCTCTTACAGTGTCGCAAACTGTCTCAAATGATGGTTTTAACCTGGGTTGACGAGAACGACGTTCCAGACGAACAAAAATTAGAAGTCAAGCTCATTCGGGAAATTTTTCACGCCTATAACGTTATTCCCGACACTTTCTTTTTAAGCCAGCAGGGACTCAATCCAATTAGCAGCATACGGCTAACACAAAATATTCTGCAAGCCGAAGAGAACAACGCGCATGATGTGAGCTATCTGATAAAACCGGGTTCTACTGGTTACAGTTCGATTCGTTTGGTTTTGTTGCTTTGCGGTCAAGCATATTACAAGACTTCTAGTATGCAGCAATACAACAAAATTGGTGCGAGTATCCCCGGATTGGAAAATGGCATTTTTAGCACTTATGAAATGATTTGGGAATATGCGATGGATGTATCTTGGGATAGCTTCTATGCAACGCGCATCGATATTTCTCAGTCGGGACTCAACCCCAATCCGCCTTTCACGCAAGTTACCTTGGGTTATCCAGCCCGACCGAGCGAGTTTAGCGTAAGTCAGGCTCAAATTCAAGAGTGGGCATCTGCTCCTGACAGCGGAGGTTCTCTGCCTTTTTATCCTCCAAATGGCTCTGAAAAATGGGAGCAAACACAAATTCAGTATATTGTTCCTCCCTATCCCTATTTGCCCTTAAGCTGTTCTTAATCGACCTTGCCTAGGCTGGCAAATCCTTGTTCGATCTAGAACGAGCCTCTATATATTTGGAGGCTTGGTTCTTAGAATCGAGCGATCGCTATAGGCCCAGTTTAAATCTTCGTTTTGTCATTGCGAGGCGGTAGGTTTTGGAGTTAAGCTTCTGGGGAAGGCTTCAGGTCAGCCGAAGCAATCTCGCATTTAGGCAAGAGGCAATAGGCAAGAGGCAACAGATGGGAGTTTCGGAGTTTTTACTTACTTTTTAATTGATTACAATTTGCCCTCGCTATTGCTATCAATTTTTATTTCGTCCTTTTTTCCCTTTTGCCTTTTGCCTCCTGCCTCTTGCCTTCTAAAAAGATTGCCACGGGGGGCCATAACGATTAAACCAATAGCTTAGTTCTTACCCACCCCCCCTCGCAATGACAAGAGTAAAAGTGAGAAGGGTGCAATTCGTAATCGCAGACTATAAGGAAACAAGAAAAATGAGTATCATTGCCGATTATCAAATTATTGCCCAACTGTACGAAAGCCAGAACTCCTTAGTTTATCGGGCCAACTCCCAAAAAGACGATCGCTCGGTCATCCTGAAAATTCTCAAAAGTGATTATCCCACTCCCTCGGAACTAACCCGATACAAGCAAGAATATCAGATAACCCGTTCCCTGAATACTCCGGGGGCGATCGCAGCCTACGATTTGCTTCCCTATCAAAATACCCTTGCCATCGTTTTAGAAGATTTTGACGCTCAATCTATAGATAGGTTCTTGCAGTCCCAGAAGTTTGAAATTTCAGAATTTCTGGAAATCGCCATTCAAACTGCCGAAGCCCTCGCGGCAATTCACGGGGCAAATATTATTCACAAAGATATTAATCCATCTAACATCCTCTTTAACCCAGAAACCAAACAGCTTAAAATTATCGACTTTGGCATTTCTACCATCTTTGCCAAAGAAAATCCCGTCATTAAAAATCCCGACGTTCTAGAAGGAACCCTGGCATATATGTCCCCAGAACAAACGGGACGCATGAACCGATACCTCGATTACAGAACGGATTTTTATTCTCTGGGTGCAACTTTCTACAAAATGCTAACCCAAAAGTTTCTCTTCGATACTAAAGACGCTCTAGAGTTAGTTCATTGCCAGATAGCACGGGCTCCCATTGCTCCCCATGAAATCGACGGGTCGATTCCCAAAGCGATTTCAGAAATCATAATGAAGCTACTGGCAAAAACAGCCGAAGAACGCTATCAAAGTGCCTTGGGATTGAAAGCAGACTTAGAAAAATGTCGCCTCCAGTTAGAACAAACCGGAGAAATTATAGAATTTCCCCTGGCCAGTCACGATTTAGTCGAGCGATTGCAAATCCCGCAAAAACTCTACGGTCGAGAAGCAGAGATAGAGCAACTACTGGCAGCATTTAGGAGAGTTACCCAAGTGGAAACTCAACCAGAGCAACAGCAGGTTGAAATGATGTTAGTGGGGGGTTATTCTGGAATAGGCAAAACTGCCCTAATTCAAGAACTGTATAAACCCCTCTCCCAACAGCGCGGTTATTTTATTGCCGGAAAATTCGACCAATTTCAGCGCAATATTCCCTATTCGGCGATAATTTCTGCATTTCAATCCCTCGTGCGGCAGCTACTCACCGAAAGCGACGCTCGATTGGCTCGATGGAAGGAAAAGCTAGAAACAGCTTTGGGAGGTAACGGACAAGTTCTAGTTGATGTAATTCCCGAAATCGAACAAATTATCGGCCCTCAGCCCCCCGTTCAACCCCTAGAACCGACAGAAGCTCAAAATCGTTTCAATCGCGTTTTTCAGAGTTTCATTCAGGTATTTTGTCGGTCCGAGCATCCTTTAGTTATCTTTCTCGACGACTTGCAATGGGCCGATTTTGGCACTCTAAAATTAATAGAGTTAATGATGACGGATGGCAAAATCGAATCTTTGCTGTTACTGGGTGCCTATCGAGATAATGAAGTCAATGTCAATCACCCAACAATCGTCGCCATCGAGCGCTTAAAAGAGCGCTTCGCCATTGTCAGTCAAATTATTTTAGCGCCTCTTAGCTTAAGCAATCTCACCCAAATGCTTGCAGAAACGCTTTATTGCGAGACAAAAGCAGTCCTACCTTTAGCAGAGTTAGTCTTAGAAAAAACTTCTGGAAATCCTTTCTTTATCAACGAATTTTTGAAAACCCTTGATGGAGAAAATCTTTTAAGGTTCGATCGCGATCGTCTGCGTTGGCAGTGGGTTCTCTCAGAAATTGAAGCCCTCAACATTACCGATAACGTTGTCGATTTAATGGTCGGCAAATTAAGAAAACTTCCAGACACAACCCAAACAGTCTTGCGCTTGGGGGCTTGCGTTGGCAGTAATTTCGACCTCGCTACCCTCTCGATTATTAACGAAAAATCCCCTGCCGCAACTTTTCAAGACCTTTTGCCGGCGCTACAAGAGGGTTTGCTACAGCCTACTTCAGAACTAAAAGCGACCTCGGAAGCTGCTGTAGAATCGACCTTGGCGATCCAAGATTATAAATTCCGGCACGATCGCATCCAGCAGGCAGCTTACGCTCTGATGGATGACGGCAGCAGGAAAGTAGTTCACCTTCAAATTGGTCGGTTGTTATTGGCTAATTTAGCTCCAGAGGAACGACAAGAAAGAATATTTACTCTTGTGGATCATCTTAATAAAGGATTGGAGCTAATAGAAGATAAAGAGGAAAAAATAAAAGTATTAGAACTCAATTTACAGGCAGGGAAGAAAGGAAAAGAAGCCATTGCTTATGCAGCAGCTCGAAACTATCTCTTGACTGCCAGCAATGAATTTCCCGGAAATATTTGGGAGGAGCGTTATGAGTTAGCGCTCGATCTTTATCGACAACTGGCAGAAGTTGAGTATCTCAATGGGAATTTTCAAGAATCTCAAACTCTAATCGAAGGCTGTATCAGTAAAGCAAAATCGCCTGTCGATGGTGCGGAATTTTACTATCTACAAATCGTTCAATGTACTTTACAAGGAAAAGTGCAAGAGGCTATTGATTTGGGACGAGTCGCTGTTCGGACTTTAGGAACTAATCTACCAGAGGATAATTTTCTAGCTGCCTTAGAGGAAGAGTTAAGGGAATATCGTCAAAACTTAGGAAATCGAAAGATTGCAGAATTGTACGATCTTTCTGAAATGACACTACTAGACAAACAAGCGGTTTTCAAAATCTTATCTCGCATTTTCCCTGCCGTTTGGATATTAAACCCGGCATTAATGCGCGTTGTAGGCACTCAGATGGTAAATCTCAATATAAAATACGGACATCTATCAATATCTCCGATGGCCTACAGTTTTTTTGGAACTATTAATACATATACATTAAAAGAATATCGTGCAGGCTATGAATTTGGTGCATTGGGGCTTAAGTTAGCTGACAAATATAACAATTTAGCATCTAAAGGAATGGCGTGCGAGCTTCACGGAGCTATGACAATGCCTTGGCTAGCCCATGTAAAACTTTCTGAGGAGATGATGAATGAGGGAATAAATGCCTGCCTACAGGTAGGAGATTTTCAAATAGCAGGCTATACCTTTGTTTATAATTTATACAATCTTATTTACCAAGGCAAAAACTTAGAAATACTGCTCGACGAAATCGAACGCAGCCTTCATTTTAGCCAAGAAACTCAAAATCTCTGGGCAATTCAGTGCATCCTTGCTGCCAAAATAGTTATCCAGAACTTAGCCAGCGAAAATTCGGATAAGCTACATTTTGACCTAGAAGACCTAACAGAATCAGACTTTTTGGAAAATTGCCAGCAAACTCAGATCCTCGCCGCAATCTGTTTTTATCAGATACTAAAAGCCCAAGCCCTTTACTTATACGGGGAACCCATTGAACTTAGCGCGTTAGAAGAATCGGCAAAATTATTTCAATACATTCCAGCCACTATCTCAATTGCCAAGCATAACTTTTACTACTCTCTAACCTTAATCGCTCGCTATCCAGAAGCATCCCCAGAAGAACAACAACGCTACTGGCAACAACTAGAAACCAACCAAAAAGAAATGAAAGAGTGGGCGGAACTATGCCCGGCAAACTTCCTCCACAAATACCTTCTCGTCGCCGCCGAAATAGCTCGCATTTCCGACGAGTGGCGCGAAGCGTTTGCCCTGTACGATCGCGCCATAGAATCCGCCAAAGAACACGAGTTCGTACAAAACGAAGCATTAGCAAACGAACTGGCCGCCAAATTCTGGCTCTCCCAAGGGAAAACAGACTTTGCCAAACCCTATATGAGAAAAGCCCGTCAAGACTATCAAATCTGGGGCGCAGTTGCCAAAGTGCGAGACCTAGAAACCCGCTACCCGGAATTTTTCCGCACCGCAAAATCCCCAACAACAACAACCGCCACCACCACCATTTCTACCACCAGCGGCACCAGCAAAGGAGAAATGCTAGACCTAAACGCCGTAATGAAAGCCTCCCTAGCTCTATCGGGCGAAATAGTCCTCGACAAACTCCTGGCCAAACTAATGAAAATAGCCATAGAAAACG
>CAZUCT010000099.1:0-22835 GCA_964619285.1 uncultured bacterium
ACTGGTGGGAGTGTTGGGTTCCGCTTCGCTTCACCCAACCTACAACTGGTGGGAGTGTTGGGTTCCGCTTCGCTTCACCCAACCTACAACTTCACCCAACCTACAACTCTTGTTAATTAATAGGTCTCCTCGATTATAGCTCATCAGTCAGTTCGCCGACTGGTGGGAGTGTTGGGTTCCGCTTCGCTTCACCCAACCTACAAACTACAAACGGGGATAATTGTTAATTGTTAATTGTTAATTGTCCATTCAAAATCAACCTCGCCAACTGCCTTTTTATCAAATTTCCCAGAGTTTTCATCGCTGCTTCAATTTCTTCCGACCACGGCAAACCGGTATTGAGACGGAAACAATTGGCATAACCGCCAGAGGGGGAAAACATGGAACCGGGGGCTATACTAATATTATGCTGGCAAGCTTCCTCGTAAAGTTCCATGGAATCAAAACCCAAAGGCAACTCCACCCACAAAACATGACCGCCACAAGGCCGCGTTACCTTGGTTTCGGCGGGGAAGTAATCGCAAATGGCCTGGATAGTTCGCATCGTTTGTTGGTGGTAGGCCCGTCGCAGGTGGCGCAGGTGTCGATCGCATCCGCCGCCTTCGAGAAAAGCGGCGATCGCTAATTGGGGAACCGTTGCCGTAGTTAAGTTGACGGAAAATTTCAACCTTTCTACTTCTTGGCGATAGCGACCGGGAATTGCCCAACCCACTCGCAAACCGGGAGATAAAGTTTTGCTGAAAGAGGCGCAATATAAGACTAAACCTTCGCGATCGAATGCTTTAATTGCTTTGGGGCGGCTGTCTCCTTCAAAATATAACTCCCCATAGACGTCATCTTCTATTAACGGTATTTGGTATTTGGCAAGCAATTCTGCAAGTTGCTGTTTCTTCTCGTCGTTCATGCAACTGCCCAAAGGGTTGCTAAAATTAGAAACAATGGCGCAAGCATTGACTTTTCCCTGTTCGAGGGCCTTTTCTAAATGCTCTAAAGACATACCATCTCGCGGGTGGGTGGGAAGTTCTAACGCTTTTAACTGTAACGATTGGAAAATTTCCAACAACCCGTAGTAAGTGGGAGACTCGATCGCGATCGTATCTCCCGGTTTGGCGATCGCCCGCAAGGATAAATAAATCGCTTCGCAAGTACCGTTAGTAACGATAACCTCGTCGGGAGTCACCGAACAACCGGCCTCCATCATCCGCCGGGCGATTTCGTGGCGGAGGGGTTCGCAACCGGGAAGGGGCGTGTAGGAGTGAGATTCGATGGGGCGATCGCGCAACACCTGTCCGATTATACGGTTTAGAGGGCCCGTCGGCAGCAATTCCGCCGCAGGTACCGCCGCCCCCAATTTGATTGTTTTGGGATTTCTCAAAGCGGCATTAATTCGCAGCGCCAAAGAAGCATCCACCAAACAAATCTTTTTTGGCGGAACGGATTGATTTGGTTCGTCGGGATGAGATACGAAAGGTTGTTTCACATAATATCCAGATTGAGGTCTGACTTCGATTAAACCTCGGTCTTCCAAAACCCGATATGCTTCTAAGACTGTCGAAATGCTGACCGACATTTGATTGTGTAACTTTCTCACCGAAGGGAGGCGATCGCCCGGTTGCAAGGTATCTTCTTCTATTAATGATTCGATGCGGTTGGCGACCTCTTCGTAAAGGTTTGTTCCAGGGGATTTTTTGATGGGCGTGACTTTCATAGTTGTTTTTTGGGAATTGGGAATTGGGAATTGGGAATGGTCCTACTAGAGAGTCGGCCTGTGAAACCCGGTTTTTTGAACCAATACCTTCGCCAAAATAAAAAAATACCATTCGTAGGTCGGGCTCTGCGACAGCGCAACCCAACAAAATCGTTGGGTTCCACGAAGGTCCGCACAACCTACGAGAAAATGGCGAAGCTATTTTTGAACAATACCGGGTTTCTAAGATAGTTTGGTCCAACTTAGTCCCACTCTGCTTTACGGGCAAATTGGGACAACAGATACAGTTGGGGGGAGTTGCAACCATAACAGTTACAACAACTACAACTGTACTGCTTAAAATTCATTATAACTGCCACTGTTATGTTTTTGCCAAGGCTGTCATAATAAAAAATGAAGACAGTTAAGGGATATCCAAATAAATAAATCCTCTCGTAGGTTGGGTGCGCGCGAACCTCCACCCAACAATACTATTGTATTCTTGAAGATTTTAATTTGTGGAAGTCCCTAAAGGAAAGTTTGCCAGGTTAGCAATTGCCAGCGCGGTCGAATTTTCATTTTGAACTTAACCACTGGAGGTAACAATTATGAAAAACTATCGAGGTACATCATCTTATAATTCTATATCCCCCACAGCAGGATTTTTAACCCACCTAAAACTAGCTTTTATCTGGAATTGGCTGGATGCAGCAGAAAATTTTGTCGGAAAAATGGGTAAGGGGGTATTGGCATTTTTATTAGAAGATTCCGAGATTAAAATTTTTGAGAAAACGGATAAAAATGGTAATGCAGTTTGGGAAGTTTACGATAGAGGCAGGGGGCGATCGCTCTTTTATTCGGAAGAAGAAGTTAGGGCGTGGTTGGACAAGCGTTACTATCTTTAAATAAATTTTCTTTTTGTCATTGCAAAGCGGTTTGTAAATGGTTTTGTTTCCATAAACAGCCATTCAACCAGCCCAAGCAATCTCATAGATACTAAAACTTTTTTCGCAACTATCGGGAGAAAAACAAATGCTAATTAACACAACTCCTCAAGAGGAAATCAAAGAAAAAAACAGTTTAATTTTGCTGCTGAAAAACTTCGTAAAATTCAGCATTTTCTACGGGGAATACATCACCAACAGAATCAGTTAGTAACGGGAGTTGGTAGCGATCGCTTTAGGGGTTTAAATCGCTGAAGCGATTACTACGAACTCACTTTTTTGCTGACCAAAAACCTGTTAATCTTGACCTAGCAAAAAGCATTGAATTGTAGGTTTTCTTCTGGCATTGAGATACACCCTCGCCACATTTGCCGTTTGTTTGCGACCGGGAGTTTTAAGAAACCGGGTTTTTTGAAAAAACCCGGTTTCTGCTGGGCCCTGGGGCTGGGAGAGCAAATTATTAACAGTTATCCCCCGAATGCTCTTGCCCCTACAAGATTAAAAAAAACCAAAAACTAACCCATTTCACCCATCAATAACCCATCCGTTAAATCCGTTACAAAATTCGCTGCTAACAACTTATTCTTTCAATTAAAAATTAACAACTGGACAGTAAAAAAGACCCGATAATTCCCCAAAAAAAAATTCCAAAAACCCCCACAATTTGACAAATTCGTGTTAAGCTAAAAATAATGGAAAAGGTGGGCGTCGATAGGGTAAGATGGCCCATTTAGACAAATTCAGAAACCCGGTTTTTTCAAAAAACCGGGTTTCTCGCAGAAAAAATCTATTGCTGGAACTGCCCTAACAACCAACTGAAAACTTGACCGTGGTCAGTTTCGCGAGTGCGCTGCAAAGCTTCTTCTAATAGAGATATTGACAACCCCGGCAAAACTTGAGATTCAGTAATTCGCTGACTGCCACCATTAGCAACGGCAAAGGCGATAAGTTCGGCTTTTTTAACATCGACTATCCAATATTCCTCAACGTTGAGGTCTTCATAAAACAGACGTTTCTCCCCTTTATCATCCGCAAGGGAACTGCTGGCAACTTCTATTACCAGAGTCGGTGGCGGATAGATGTTGAGGTCGATAATTGAAACGTCGTAAGGAATTACATTGGCATTTTCGCCAATATAAACGGAGGCATCCGGTTGAGCTTCTTGGTATCCCGATAAGCGGTAACTACAGTTATCTTTGCAATCGAGTTTGATGCCTTTAATAGCTGCAAATAAAGCAATGGTCCCGATAATAACTGCGTGGTCTCTGGCGTGTGGATTTCCTAATGGTGACATTTCGATTCTGAATTGATGCTTGTAGTAGTAACTTTTGGCCTTTTGATATGTTGGGTCTTCAATAACTCGACAATAATCGTCCCAAGGGGCCGTTACCCAAGTATCGGTTGGTATTTTGGTTTGTAGTTGAGTCATAGTTTTATGATAAGACGAAACGGGTGGCACGTTTTCATTATAAGCTTAATGGCTCAATTTTGAAGAAAACCAAGAAATTGTCACTTCCCCAAACATTTATGATAGAATTGAGCAAAACAAGCAAAAACCAGGATAAAATAAGGAAAAACTACTTATTCTCCATTCCCAATTCCCCATTCCCTAAATTAAATGATTCCAAAATACCTAACCTTAAAAAACTTCCTCAGCTATCGGGAAGCATCTCTCGACTTTACCGGTCTCCATACCGCCTGTATCTGCGGTCCCAACGGCGCCGGCAAAACCTCCCTCCTAGAGGCGATCGCCTGGTCTATCTGGGGCAGCAGTCGCGCCACTACGGAAGAAGATATCATCCATATCGGCGAAAAAGAAGCGCGGGTCGATTTTACCTTCAGCTTCCACGGCAATACCTACCGAGTCATCAGAAGTCGCCGCCGGGGGCAGTCGCCCGCCCTCGAATTTCAGGTCGCCTGCGGCGAAGGGTTTATCACTTTAACCGAAAAAGGCGTTCGGGCAACCCAACAAAAAATCCTCGAACACGTCAAACTAGACTACGATACTTTCATCAACTCCGCCTATCTCCGCCAGGGCAGGGCAGACGAATTTATGCTCAAACGCCCCACCGAACGCAAGGAAATCTTGGCAAACCTCCTCAAACTAGAACAATACGACCTCCTAGCAGAACGCGCCAAAGAACGTTCGCGGGAATTTAAGGCAAAAGTGGAACTGTTGGAGCAAAATTTGGAGTCCGTCAAGGGGCAACTGGAACGACGGGAGGCGATCGCTACCCAACAAACCGACCTCCAAACCGACCTCGCCCAACTCCAACAAGAACAAGACGCCGACAGGGAACGACTCCAACACTTACTTACCCAACAACACAACCGCCAAACCTGGGAAAAACTCCTCCAAGGGCAACAACAACAGCGGGGCAACCTCGCCGGAGAATGCCGCCGTCTGGAACGGGAACTCGCCACCGCCCGACAACAACAAAACGAACTCGCCGCTTTGCTGGAACAGGAACCAGAAATAAGCGCAGGTTATGCCAACTTCCACCACCTCCAAACTGCCGAAGAAACCCTATCCGTCAAATTCAAGCACCACCAAACCGCCCTTAACCGCCGCCAACAGCTCCAAGAACAACAGCGGCAGCAACTCTACCGACTCGAAAGGCAACTCCAACAGTTCCAGGCGAGGTTAGACTCCTTGCAACAGCAAGAAAAGGAAAATCTGGAACTTCTCAGCAAGAGAGACAAGGTGGAGGTGGGTTTGGTACAGCTCGAAGCGGCGAGAAACCGGTTAAGCGAACTCGATCGCCTCCACATGGAAGTTACCCCCCTCCTCCAGCAGCGCCAGCAGTTACAACTAGACCTCGAACGGGCCGACGCCCGCTTAAATGCCCGCTTGAACGAGCTAAACGCCTCCGTTCGTCAGTTGCGACACGCCCAACAGCAACAGCAACCCAAATTAACCGGGGAACTGCGGTTCGTAATAGATCGCATCGCCGAACTGGATAACCGCAAGGTTTATCAAAACCGAGTCCGGGAAAAGGGGCAGGAAAGGCACCGGTTTATCGAACTTATGGCAAGCAACCAAAGGGAGTACGAAACCAAACTCAAGGAATTAGACCAAAAAATGCACCTGTTAAACCAGGGCATCGAAGGTCAAACCCAGGAATATCCCCCCTGTCCGTTGTGCGATCGCCCCTTAGACGAACATCACTGGCATCTAGTGGTTGACAAACATCAAAACCAACAAAAAGAATTGAGGGATTTATTGTGGGTCGTCCGGGAACAATTGACCATTTCCGAACGAGAAATCGAAGTTTTGCGAACCGAGTACCGCGAGATACAGAAAGAAGTAGCGAACTATGACGAGTTGCGGGAACGTCGGGGACGGTTGCAGGCCCAGTTAGATGCTATAGATAAAGATGAGGAACGAGTGCGGGAATTGATAGTAGAAGCCGAGGAAATAGAGCGATCGCTCCACACCGGAGATTATGCCGCAGATTTATATGTAGAAATAAACAATATCGATCGCCAACTTCAAGCATTAAATTATAACGAACAAGAGCGCGCCTTAGCCCGCAACGAAGAGAAACGCTGGCGGTGGGCAGAAATTAAACAGGGAGAAATTAAAAGCGCCGAAAATCGGTTAGCAAAAATCGACATCCAGCGCCCCGAATTGGAAAGAGAAATAGCCGTTTTACAACAACAATTAGAAGACGAAAAAACTAACTCGGAAATCCAGCGGCAAATAGTAGCGGTGGATAACAGTTTGGCAGAGATTAATTACAGTTTAGACGAGCATAATAACGTCAGAAGCGAATTGAGGAAATCCCAATTTTGGCTAACTCGCAACGAGAAATTGCAACAAGCAAAACAGCAGTTTCCTCAAATTCGAGAAAAAATCGAAATCCTCGAAAATTCTCTGGAAAGAATGGGGCGAGACTTAAGAGAAAACGACGCGCAAATTGCCATTCTAGAAAAGCAACTTGTAGAGTCTCCCGACGCCTCCCAGGAAATTAAAATGTTAGAAGGAAAAATACAGCAACGCCGCCGAACCTTAGACGATCGCCTCGGCAGTTTGGGAAAATTTCAACAGCAATTACAACAGTTAGATAATCTGGCAAAACAAAGCAAACAGCAGCAGGAAGAGTTAAAAAAAGCCCGCCGCCAATACCG
This sequence comes from uncultured bacterium, assembly GCA_964619285.1. Lineage (GTDB taxonomy): Bacteria > Cyanobacteriota > Cyanobacteriia > Cyanobacteriales > Microcoleaceae > CALKCV01. The sequence continues at coordinate 6,763 of CAZUCT010000099.1, forward strand.
AGTTTATCAAGAGTTAAGCCTTGCTTTTGGCAAAAAAGGCATCCAGGCCCTAACCATCGAAAATCTTTTACCGCAGTTAGAAGCAGAAACCAATAATATTTTATCGAGGTTAAGCGCCAACCAATTGCACGTTCAATTCGTCACCCATAAGCCTACCAAAAAAAGCAAATCTTCCAAGAAAAAGACAGTTAAAACCATCGAGACTTTAGATATTTTAATCGCCGATGCCCGTGGCACGCGACCTTACGAAACTTATTCGGGCGGCGAGGGTTTTAGAATTAATTTTTCGATTCGTTTGGCTTTAGCAAAATTGTTAGCTCAAAGGGCGGGAACGGCTTTACAAATGTTAATTATCGATGAGGGTTTTGGAACTCAAGATGCCGAAGGTTGCGAGAGGTTAATTGCTTCGATTAATGCTATAGCTTCCGATTTTTCCTGCATTTTAACGGTGACGCATATGCCCCATTTACGAGAAGCATTTCAAGCCAGAATAGAAGTTAGTAAAACTGCTGCTGGTTCTCAATTGAATTTGTTGATGTAGAACAGGCATCTTGCCTGGGACCCGTAGAACAGGCATCTTGCCTGGGACCCGTAGGCAAAAAAAACTATGTCTTACAGCGAATTTACTCTGGACGAACTCAAAAGCGAATTTAATCTCAGCGTTCAAATTTCAGAATAATTATTTGCTAATATTTCCCCCGTTCGACCGAGCGAAACTTTGAAAGAAATCTTAAATTAGTCTGGATACGTTTTCATCCATGTACAAAGATAGACTCATTTTAACCCCATTTTCCTAATTTTAACAGCAATAGGCGAGATACCTGCTTCTTGTCGCATTTTTTCCGCATACTGGTAACGTCGTTCCATATCTGCATCTATTTCTTCTCGGTTATCCCAATAATAGGCTAGGGCAGAATAAATTTGACTCATGCTTAAATGGGGGTAGCTTTCGTGCAACTCTTCTGGAGTCCAACCGTAAGCTTTTACTGAGGTTATCAGTTCTACGACTTTCATCGTACTCCCACTAATAATGGGAACGTTTTTTTCGTCGAGATGGATATACTTGTATTCGGTTTTGGTGGCTTTCATAGTTTTAGTTTGTGCTAATAATTCAAGTGCAATATAGCGCTCTTGACTACAGTTATTTATGGTAATCCGATTTTGGTAGTTTTGTCAAGACCTTTTTTATTAGGAAAAGTTCCGCGCCAGAAACCGAGTCTCGCGCCAGAAACCCGGTTTTTTCATGCATACCGGGTTTCTTAGTTTTTTCAAAAAACCCGGTTTCTTAAATCTCGATGCCCGCGTTGGTATTGTTCAAAAAACCCGGTTTCTTAAATCTCGATGCCCGCGTTGGTATTGTTAAATCCTACAAAAAACCCGGTTTCTTAAGTCTAGCGATCGCGCTCCCGGTCAAAAATTACCTGAACTTCAATATCTCCGCGAGATGGTTTGAATTGGGCGTACTTGGTAATAACTTTTTCGACAAAGTTTCTGTATTGTTCTAGTTTTTCCATTCTAAAATCTCCTCCTTTTCGAGTTCATAGATAAGCAGGTTTACTTCCTATCGTTGAATAGCCTTATGGAGTAATAATAAACCGTATTATAACGCATAATAAGAAAACTCCCCCGCGTGAAACCGGGAATATGCAAAAACCCGGTTTCTTAAATCTCCAGTAAAAGTCCTCGCTTTTAGCACAGGCAAATTACAAGGGCAGGTAAGTAACGCGATCGCTCCCGCCGGCACCCGGCAAACAGGAGGCAAGAGCATAAATACCTCCACAAACAAGCACTCGGGTAATAGCCTTACTTTGTTTTAGATAATCGTTATTGTTAGCAACAATAAATAAAAATATTTTCTTCTTAAGTAAAAATTAAAAAAAAGATAGTTAGATTATTAGTATTTCAGCGCGTCCAGAAACCGGGTTTTTGGCAAAAACCCGGTTTCTTAACCCTTAAATATAACCCAGAAAACCTTTTTTTAATCATACTAATACTAATACTCATGCTCATACCCATGCTCTTAACAACAAAATAAGACCAGAAGTACCAAGAGTCGCTAGGATCGAAAAAGTAAACACCAAAACAAGCCGAAGAGAAAACTAAATGAACCTAATCGAACTCCAAGGCAAATTGGACAACATATCCTTTGCCGTCCTCTTTGCCACCATGCTCATATATTGGGTAGGGGCAGCATTTCCCAACATCCGCTTCCTGCCCCCCCTGGGAACCGCCGGCATGGCCATCGCCAACCTCACCGTGGCCGGACTCTTAGGAGCCCGCTGGTTAGAAGCCGGTTACTTCCCCATCAGCAACCTCTACGAATCGCTCTTTTTTCTAACCTGGGGCATCACCGCCATGCACCTCATCGCCGAAAAAATGAGCGGTTCTCGCCTAGTGGGAGTATGCACCACCCCAGTCGCAATGGGCATCGCCGCCTTCGCCGCCCTAACCCTCCCCTCCAATATGCAGCTTTCCGAACCCCTAGTCCCCGCCCTCAAGTCCAACTGGCTGATGATGCACGTTAGCGTAATGATGTTGAGCTACGCTACCCTCATGGTCGGGTCGTTATTGGCCGTTGGCTTCCTCATCATCACCAGAGGCCAAAAAATCCAACTCAGCGGCAGTTCCTTCGGCAACAACGCCTATCGAACCAACAACTACCGCATCAAAGGCCCCGAAGATTTCCCCATCCAAGCAGAAACAACCCTAACCGAAACCAACAACGGCCACAAACCGCCGGTCCTTTCCAGCAACAACGGCCAGGGCAACACAGCAGTTTTAGAAGCGATCGCCCCTCCCGCCACCGCTTCCCAAGTCGAAACCAAACCCCTATCGCCCCAGCGTCTCAGCCTGGCAGAAACCCTAGACAACATCAGTTACCGTATTATTGGCTTAGGCTTTCCCCTCTTAACCATCGGTATTATTGCCGGTGCAGTTTGGGCCAACGAAGCCTGGGGTTCCTATTGGAGTTGGGATCCCAAAGAAACCTGGGCCTTAATCACCTGGTTAGTCTTTGCTGCCTACCTCCACGCCCGCATTACCCGAGGATGGCAGGGGCGGCGACCGGCTATTTTAGCTGCCACAGGCTTTGTTGTAGTCTGGGTGTGCTATTTAGGGGTTAATCTGTTAGGTAAAGGACTGCATTCTTACGGCTGGTTTTTTTAGTAGGAAATCTTGGCCAGCAAAAGCCCCAAACCAGAACCAATTAACCATTTTTGACAACACCGATAGGATTAAATCTGTGTTGTCACTCACCTAAAAACTGACAAATAACTAAGGAAATAAAGATGTCCAATAAAGTCTATTTACTCAAAGACGATGACGTTGTCTCAACAAGTTCTAGTTCTTTAATGTACCAATGTACCTTCAAAGTAAGCGAATATTTAGCGATTATCCAAACCAAACTAGAAGCGGAACAATTATTGGCTGAAGGTTTAGACTGCGAAATCCTAAGACCTCAAAAACCCTGGATTAAAGGAAAAATTAAACTGCGTTTGGAATTTGAAATCGATGAATCAGAAACAGAGACTTTAGATGAAATAACAGATGGGGAAAATAACGAGGGAGAACATGGAACAGAGCCAACTAAATCTATTCCCGCAGTTCCACTAGGTCCGAACCCAACTCCAGAAGAAAGCAATTTAGAAAACTTCGCGAGACCGCGAGGAATGTGGAGTTAAAAGCTAAATGAATTTGGGTGCATCTCTATAAAAGAAATGCACCTAGATTTAACCTTCTTTTTCTAAAATTAAAGGAAAAATGAACTATGAACGGATTAATCAAAAACAATATTCCCAACTAATTCTCTATCTGGCGGAGAGAATTAGAGATTTTAAAATCGCCCCAAACTTAATATTAGAAGCGGAACTACCGCCGGAAATTAAAAAAGCTCTGACAAGCTGTTTTTGCACCTACAAACAAGCTTGCGAAACTGCCAGCGACTTGTTGATTAACCTTCACAAACCCGAGGCAATTATTAGTTGTTGCCAACAGAGTAAAATCGGTAAAAAACTCCCCACCGCCCTCTACGTTCATACTTCCGCCCTCGAAAAACTTCATCCCCTAATTAGACTCTACGAAAGTTTTGCCAACCGCTTCATAATCTCCAGCAAAATTGACGAACTAAAAAACTTATCAATAAATCAGCAAACGTTCCTAGTGGGAGAAGTTTACCCCCCAGAATTTGCTACTATTATTAAATTTCATTTCGACAAACCAAAAATTTCTTATCTCTACTATCCAGACTTCGACCAAGAAGCTCATCCCGCCCTACACAGAAGCATCCAAATAGACGTTCGCAGCGGCGAAATTGACTGTCGAAATTACGCGCATAACGATAATCCTCCCATTCTTCACCGCAAAGAAACCTTTGTTAATTCCGACTACCCCCACTACCAACAATTTGTCGAATTAACTCGCCAAGAAGAAAAACTGGCACTACTCAAAAATACCCGAGGCATCGGTACTCTTCAAGGATGGTTAAAAAAGTTAGAACGCTGCGGCGTTGAAATTAGAGAACATCGGGTTATTCAACTTAAAAAAGAAGCAAACATTGAGGTAACTAACGGCCAAGAAACCAAGCCCAAAATAGAGCGCCACAAAGCCGCAATTAAGCGCAAAGAACTTTCTAAACCTGTCCGTTTGGCTTTAGAAGCAAATTTATTTGCCACAACAGAAACTACTTTTTTCGACTACGGTTGCGGCTTTGGGGGAGATTTTCGACGTCTGGCGGAGAAGGGCTATCAAAGTAGCGGCTGGGATCCTTATTATTGTCCCCATAATGCTCTAAATTCTGCCGATGTTGTTAATTTGGGTTATGTGATTAATGTTATAGAATCTCTGTCCGAACGTCGAGAAGCTTTGCTTAAAGCTTGGGAATTAACAAAAAAAGTGTTAATTGTTTCCGCCCAAGTTTTAATTTACGATCGCCAATCTCAAGGACAGCTCCTCTACAGCGACGGCATTATTACCGCTAGAAATACTTTCCAGAAATATTACGAACAAGAAGAGTTAAAAATCTATATCGACCAGGTTTTAAATGTTAATTCTATCCCCGTAGGTTTGGGAATTTATTTTGTTTTTCGAGACGAAACAGAAGCCGAAAATTTCCGGGCATCTCGCTTTAGACGCAGCTTAAATACGCCGAGAATTAGTTCTCAAAATAAGCGATTTGAAGATTATCAAGAACAGCTCGCGCCCTTAATGGCATTTATGAGCGATCGCGGTCGTCTTCCCCTCAAAAACGAACTCCCAGAAGAAGAAAATCTTCTCGCAGAATTTGGCAATTTCCGCCGCGCTTTCCGAGTTATTCTCCAAGCAACTGAAGCGACAGAATGGGATAAAATTACCGATAAACGCCGCCAAGATTTATTAGTTTATATTGCCTTAACTGCTTTTGGCGATCGCCCCAAACTCTCCCAATTTCCCCTCACAGTCCAAAACGACATTAAAGGTTTATTTGGCAGTTATAAAAAAGCCTGTCATTTAGCAGATTTAATGCTCTTTAGTCTCGGCAAACCCGACGTTATCGCTAAATGTTGCCGCCAAAGTTCCATAGGTTTAAAACTGTCTAACTCTCTTTGGGTGCATATTTCTGCCCTCTCGGAATTAGACTCTTTATTGCGACTTTACGAAGGCTGCGCCAGTCGCACCATAGGCCGCATGGAAGATGCAACGGCTATCAAATTTTACACGCAAAAACCCAAAATAGCTTATTTATTTTATCCCGATTTCGAAACCGCAGCCCATCCAGTTTTACAAGCAGCGATGGAAATAGACTTGCAGGATTTAAGGGTTAGTTATTACGATTATAGCGACGATTATAACCAGCCAATTTTGCACCGAAAAGATAGTTTAGTTTTGCCAGATTATCCCCTTTACGAAAAGTTTGCTACCCTCACCCGCCAAGAAGAAGATAGGGGATTATTAGACGACTGGCAGGCTATTAAAAATTATCGGGGTTGGCTTCATTGTTTGGAAGAAAACTTGACAGAAATTAAAGGTCATCGCCTTTTCTGGCGCAAAGATGCCGATGCTTATCGACTTAAGTTATTAAAATCTGCCGTAGCTTCTAGAAAGAGAAAAAGAGCCAGTTTGTAGTAAGCACTTTAGTGCTAGAACCACTCAGTTTTTTAGCACTAAAGTGCTTACTACGAACGCCACTTTTCTAAACCTTTTTTGGTAGGCTGCCCCCCAAGAGTAAAAGTCCAAATATCCCGTTTGTGTTGGGGACCGTAGCTAATATGAATCGGTCGATATTCTCCGTAAAAATAGAGAGAATCGAACGGTAATTTTTGGGATAAAATCCATTCTATGAGGCGATCGCTCCCCAAACCCACAATTAAAAAATCGCAAGCCGCCCCCAATCTTTCGCAATAATATTTACCGCTTTTCTTCACTTCCAAAGCGATATGCTGGTCTATTTCTGGAGCAACTCGACCGTTTTTAATGCCAGTAATCGGGTCTTTTTGTTGCAGAAACTTCTTTAAATCTGGAGAGCAAAAACCATAAGTAAGTTTAAATTTATCTTTCCCAAAAAAGTCAATAACAGGGTCGATAATCTCTCGGTTTAAATCGGCGATCGCTCTCAAACTGGCTTCGTTTCGCGGAAAAGGGTTAATAAACTCAGCATATTTCTGATAGGTCTGGGTACAAGTACAAAACTCTTCCAAAGTTAGATATTTTCCGACTTTGACTTCCATCATCTCAGGAGTGCAGATTTTTGAAGTATTATAGAAGTTAAGAGTCAGCCATCAATGCTAAATCGCTTCATGGTTGACTTTTCAAGAACCATCCAGCACGGAATAAATATGAATAACAAACTAAAAGCGATCGCTCGAAATCTAGCTACTCAAATTAGCATTTTAAGCGCCCTAGTTGCCCTGCTTTGGACTATAGAAGCCATCGACTGGCTACTTCCTCTGCGACTGGATCTTTACGGAATCTGGCCCCGAACCGAAATCGGACTGCGCGGTATTTTCCTCGCTCCTTTTCTGCACGGTAATTTTACTCATCTAGCTGCTAATACTGCACCTTTAGTAGTATTTGGTTGGCTCATTCTTCTGGCAGGAGTGGGCGACTTTTTGTTCGTCAGCGGGGTGGCGATGGTAGTTAGCGGTTTGGGCACTTGGCTGATAGGGGCCCCCGGTTCGGTTCATATCGGCGCTAGCGGCCTAATTTTTGGTTATTTCGGATTTCTGTTACTTCGAGGACTGTTTGACCGCAGCCCCATGTCTATAATTTTGTCCTTAATTGTAGGCTTCGTTTATGGCAGTTTCATCTGGGGCGTCTTGCCGAACCAACCGGGTATTTCCTGGGAGGGTCATTTGTTTGGTTTTTTGGGCGGAGTGCTAGCCGCTCAAATTTTGGGAAATCGACGACACCAGAGCCTACCGTAATTATACTGAATTAAGAGCGATCGACGAACAAAAGGGATAGGGAAGACGGGAAAGCAAGAAGCTCGGGAAAAAAAGTTGGATTAGTTGCTCCGGCCAGGCCAAAAAAAAACAGTAAAAATTCCCCGATTTGTCCATCGCTCTTAGAAGAAACCACTAGAGGGAATTTTAATTTTGAAGCTAATTGTTAATTGTCAATTGTTAATTGTAAACAGGAAAGTCCGATCGGGTGCATCTCAATTTTGAAGAAAGCTAAGAATTTACCGCTTTTTACTAATTGTTAATTGCTAATTTTAAACCGCGAAAAAAAATAAAAAAATCTCTTAAAAATACCAGATTTCCAATTAATAAAAATTAAAATAATTAAGGTATAAAGAAGATGTACGAAGGACAAATACTGAAAGAACGCTATAAAATTATTAAAGATTTGAGAAGAGGAGCATTCGGAAAGACATATCTTGCCGAAGATAAACTTGCTGGCGATAACCCTTTATGCGTTCTGAAAAAACTCCAACCTAGTACCCACAGTCGTTCTATTTTGGAGGAAGCGCGAAAAAGATTTGAACTAGAAGCGATCGCCCTGGAAAAACTAGGAATCCACAATCGAATCCCTAAACTTTTAGACCGCTTTGAGGAAAATGAGGAATTTTACTTAGTTCAAGAATTTATCGACGGCCAAGATTTAACCCAAGAAATCAAAGAAGGTAAGCGATTAAACGAAGCCCAGACCATCGCCCTTTTATACGACACCCTCGAAGTATTAGAATACATCCACGAACACGGAGTCATCCACCGAGATATCAAACCTTCCAATTTAATCAGACGAAAAGCCGACGATAAAATTGTCATCGTTGACTTTGGGGCCGTTAAAGAAATCGAAACTTTGGTGCTTTCTAGGGAAGGACGGCCCAGCGGTTCCGTGGTGGGTACCCCCGGCTATATGCCCATCGAACACCTTGGGGGCAGACCTCGGGCCAATAGCGATATTTACGCCTTGGGCATGACCGCGATCCAAGCTTTAACTGGCATGGCCCCTTTAGATTTGCCCCCCCATCCCCAAACCGATGAAGTAGTTTGGCGGGATTTGGTCTCAATCAACGACAGCTTGGCCAATATCGTTGATAAAATGGTGCGATCGCAACACCGACAGCGCTACCAATCGGCCAGAGAAGTCCTAAAAGAATTACAACCCCTCTATTACGAGCTCCAGGGCTCCCAAAGAATCGGAGCTCTTCTCAACCAACGTTATAAAGTTATTCGCCTTTTGGCAGAAGGAGAGTACGGTCAAACTTATTTAGTTATCGACGAACAAAAAGCCGACAAACCTAAATGCGCTATCAAACAAATCCAACTTAAATCTAAAAATCCTTTGGTTTGGGAAGAAGCAAAAAGGTTATTTGAAGCCGAAGCACAAGTTCTGTTTAATTTAGGAAAAAATTATCAAATTCCCGAAATTTTAGGCGAATTTGAAGAAGGTGGAGCCTTTTATTTAGTTCAAGAATATATAGACGGCGAAAATCTCAGTCAAGAAATTGCCAGAAGCAAATTTAACGAAACCAAAGCCAAAGAATTGTTAAAAGACGTTCTAGATATTTTGCAGGTAGTTCATCAAGAAACCTTACACTTAGATATTAAACCTTCTAATCTAATCAGACGTACCAGGGACGAAAAAATCGTCTTAATTGGTTTTGGCTCCATCAAACAAATTAGCTATTTAATAATAAGCGATCGCGGCGAATTTAGTTATAGCAAACTGGTGGGAACTCCCGGTTATATGCCCCCAGAACAAAGCAGCAGAGAACCTTCCCCCAGTCACGATCTTTATGCCTTGGGCATGACCATAATTCATGCCCTAACCGGCATCTTTCCCGCAGAATTAGGAACGGCTCCCGATACGGGAGAAATCGGCTGGCGAGAGCATACTCGAGTAAGCGGACAATTTGCCGCCATTATTGACACGATGGTACATTCTTATTTCCGAGCTCGCTACCACTCGGTGGAGGAAATTCTTAAAGATGTTCGTCAAGTTTTTGCTAAAAATAATTTGTGGCTGGAGTCAGAAGTTAATAAGATTCAAGAATCAGAACAATACTCTTTGGTAAATTCAGCAACTCCTACCCTTGCCAACTCGGAAATTAACTCCAACGGGACAGCAGCTAGTGTTGCTAGGGCAGAGCCCGTCCAAAATGGAAAAAGGGCAACGGTGGCAGATGTCGAAAAGGAAACCCTGCCAGAAGTAGAAAAAGATTGCGAGTTATCTCGCCCTCCAACTCCAAAACGCCAAACAAAAAACCAAAATTCTTCTCGCCTTTTACCTTTTTCTTTATTATTTTTGACAATAACGACGGCGATACTGGGCATCTTTTTATGGTCGGAAATTCAATTTGCTTACTTCGTCCGTCGCTGCAATAACTTAATCGAAACCGAACAACCGGAAGAAGCAGAGGTAGCTTGCGAAAAGGCGAGGGAAATTAAACCCGAAAATCCTCAAGCTTTGAAAAACGAAGGAGATGCCCTGTTTGACTTAGAACGCTACCAGGCAGCTAAGGTAACTTATGACAAGGCATTGAACGCGAAACCGGATTTTTATGAAGCTTGGAACGCTCGCGGTAAGGTACTTTATCAATTGCAGCGTTACGAAGATGCCCTGGAGTCTCATAATAAGGCGATCGCTCTGGAACCTTCTAGCCCTGAAGGCTTTAACGGTCGAGGCATTGTCCTTATTGGTAGCGGTAAATTTGAAGAAGCACTGGCAGCTTTTGAGAAGGCTATTTCTCTGGCTCCAGAGGAATCCCAATCTTGGGAAAATAAAGCTCTGGCTTTAGAATATTTAAAGCGACCTCGCGAATCTAGGGCAGCTTATGAAGAAGCGATCGCCGCTTTGGAAAAACACCTCGCAAAGAACCCTAAAGATTTAAGCGCTTGGGTCCATCGAGGTCGGGTTTTAGGTAAATTGCAACGCCACGAAGAGGCCCTCAATTCTTATAACCAAGCTCTTCAGATTAAAGACGATTTTTATCGAGCTTGGATCGGTAAAGGTGTTACCTTATTTTTCTTGCAGCGTTTTGATGAAGCTTTAGAAGCATACGATCGCGCTGTGGATAGCCGACCAAAATATTATTTACCCTGGCACAACCGAGGTTCTTTATTAGCTGATGGTTTGCAACAATACGAGCAAGCCATTGAGTCTTATCAAAAAGCGATAAAGCTTAACCCAGAATTTTATGTGGCTCACAGGGATTTGGGTCTTGCTTTTATGCGCTTAAATAGAAATGAAGAAGCCCTCACCGCTTTTAACCAAGCTATAAAAATTAATCCCCAAGATTTCCAATCTTGGGGCAGTCGCGGTATTGCTTTGACTAAATTAAAGCGCTATGACGAAGCTTTAGCTAGTTTTGAAAAAACTCTTTCTCTCAATCCTAACGACCCTATAGCTTGGGCAAATAAAGGTTGGGCGCTTAAAGAAATGCAGCGATACGAAGATGCTCTCGCTGCTTATAATAAAGCCATTGAAATTAAACCAGATCTTCAATCGGCGATCGCCGAACGCAAGGAAGTTTTAAATCGCTTAAGAAGGTATTAATTGTTAATGGCTAATTGCTAATGGCTAATTGCTAATGGCTAATTGCTAATGGCTAATTGTTAATGGCTAATTGTTAATTACTTAAAAAGCCCGGTTATGTAGATAACCGGGCTTTTTAATTGCGGGTTCTTTATCTCTTGCCTGTTGCCTCTTGCCTACTCTTGCCTCTTGCCTTTTGCCTGTTGCCTACTCTTGCCTTTTGCCTGCTTTAATCGAGATCGAAATCCGGTGGTAAAAGGACGCGATCGATGGAGACTAGAACTCCATTTTTTGCTCGTTGGGAAGAGAGGACGGTGCCATCTTCATTCAAAGCGATCTTATCTCCAGTAGAACTGAGTTCGATTTTTACTTCGTTGCCTGCAACTGTCTGGATCGCTCCAGTCGCTACATCCTCATCAGAAACCATGCCTTCCACCAGGTGATAGTTGAGAACCATCATTAACTTATCCCTGTTTTCCGGCTGAAACAATTTTTGGCGGATATCTTCTGGCAAAGCCTCGAAAGCTTCATCTGTAGGTACAAAAACTGTAAACAAGACCTTATCGGGGTCGTTAGAATCTTTAGCCCTCAAACTTTCTGCCAGCCCTGCCTCTTTAACTGCCTCGGCAAAAGTTTGGAAGTCCAAATAATACTTGATGGCCGCATCAAGTTCTCCAGCAATAGTGCCATCGACGCTGCGACTGGTGGAGGTGCTGGAAGGACTGAAAATACTAGCCGAGTAATAACTTTGGGCCAATACTGGCAAACCGATGGGAAGGCTGATGCCCATCGCAATTACGGTTCCGGTTAACTTGTTAATCCAATGGGGGCGATTTTTACTATTCATATCTGTTCTTAAGCAAACTACCGCGAGATGCTCTCCGATGGCTCAATAATGGGACTAACTCATGGTCTAAAACCTAGGCCATTTTTTTTTTTTGCGTTCGGGGACAAACCCAAACCTTAGTCCCACTTACTACCAAGCAGCCGTGACTTTACGGGTCAGGGCCATCATTGGTTTTTAACTCTGTACGCATCTTAACTCATTGAGGGGATATAGCAATGAGGGGTTTAACCCCTCATTTAATCTCAAAATATGTGGGGTAAGATGCTAAGAGGGTTAAACCCCTCATTTAACTCCCAAGGGTTCGGAAAAAAGTTTAGCGCGGCCTGCATTTTGACAAATAGAAGCCTAAACACGGGGTGAAAAAAGCGAAAGCCAACTGCTATAAAAAAGTCTCAAGCTGCTACTCTATAAATAAAGACTAGCTGAGGTTAACTTCTGTCTTTTACCAGGGAGAAATAAAAATATGAAATTAACTGCCAAAACCAACTACCAATCCCAAAAAAAAGCCTCATCGTCCCAGGTCAACCTTTCCGCTGTAAATTCCCCTAATAATCGAAACGCCCATTCCGAGCCATCTTACAAAGAAACAACTGGAAATCGGGAAAAAAACGATAATAAACTATCTTTTGACGTTCAGAGATTGCTATTAGAAACCCTAGCTAATCGCATCTCTCCTTTTAGCTATTTAGCTTATTTAATCTGGCCGGCAATAGCCAAAGCAGAACCAATAGTTCCAGCAGACGATGGTACCAATACCGCCGTCACCAGACAAGACAATCGCTTCAACATTCAAGGGGGTAGATTGTCCGCCGACGATGCCAATTTATTCCACAGCTTTCGCGAATTTAACCTCCAAAAAGGTCAAACCGCTAGCTTTTCCTCAACGGAAATTATTAAAAATATTTTAACTAGAGTGACCGGCGGCAACCAGTCATTTATCAACGGTACCCTAGAAGTCGTCGGTAGCAACGCCAATTTATACATAATCAACCCCGCCGGCATTGCCTTCGGTCCCAACGCCCAACTCAACGTACCCGCTTCCTTTACCGCCACTACTGCTTCTGGCATCAGATTTAACCAAGCTTGGTTTAGCGCTACCGGTACTAATAACTACGAACAACTAATCGGAACTCCCAGCGCTTTTGTCTTCCCCAGACAGCCTACGGCAATCTTTAATGCGGCAGACTTAGAGGTAAAACCGGGACAAGAGCTAACCTTGATGGGAGGCAGCGTTGTCAATACGGGCACTCTCAAGGCCCCCGGCGGTCAAATTACGATCGCTGCCATACCAGAAGAAGGCTTGCTTAGAGTTAGCCAAGAAGGTCATTTATTGAGTTTGGAACTCCCTTCGGCCAGCTCCGGGGAAAATAATATCGCTCCTCTCTCCATCCCAGAAATGCTGACCGATGGCATCAGTCCCCGCCGAACTCATGCTACTGGGGTGACTATTAACAATAACGGACAATTGGTGCTGACTGGAAATGAGATGCCGAACCCGCCTCCGGGTACCGTGCTTATTACCGGTAATATCGATGCATCCAGTCCCGGGGCGATCGCCAACCGCTCTTTACCTCCCTTACGGACAGAGGGCGGGCGGGTGCGAGTTTTCGGTTCTAATATCGACCTCAGCAACGCCCAAATCGATGTCTCGGGACAAACTGGCGGGGGTACGGTAACTATTGGTAACGCTATAACTAACAATTCCTCAAATATTCCCGTTATCTACCGGTGGGAAAGCCCCAGCAGCATTCGCGTCAGTCGCGATACGAGAATTTCTGCCAGCGCTAGGGAAAACGGCAGGGGCGGAAATGTGGCTGTTAGGGGCGATCGCCTGGATGTCGCGGGGCAGATCGACGCTCGCGGTGCCGGGGAGGGCGGCGGCGGTTCCGTGGAAGTTTCTGGAGCGGGCCGTTTCAACGGTAGCGTCGATCTAAGTGCGGAAAATGGCAATCTCGGCAGGGTGCAAGTGAGAGCAGAAAATATTGCCATTAGTTCGGAGGATACTAACAATGCATCTGCCACCAGTTCCCAACTTGTAGTTTCCGAAGCTACAGTTGAGAACTCGACCACTCGTGCCGAGGTAATTATGGAAGCTAATAACGACATCGCGATCGAGAATTTATCGGACGATCGCCTCGATTTTAATAACAACAGCAATAACAACAACAATCATAACAACAATTATAACAATAACTACCGTTACCGTTCTGCTTTGCCCCCTGGTTCGGTAACCTTTGTGGCGGATGCCGATCGCAATAATTCGGGGTCGTTTGGGATGAGAAATCGCACGGCTCTTTTTACTCAAGGTGGTAGCGTTACTATCTCTGGGGAAAATTTAAGCGTTGGTAGAGTTGATGCCGGGGGCGGTCAAATTAATTTAACGGGAAATAATATCGATTTAACTGGTGGAAATATTACCATTAGCAGCAACGGCGCCACTATTAATATTCAACCTAGAACTCCAAGTAGAAATATTACCATCGGTTCTGCCGTTACTTCTGGTAATGTTTTAAATCTGTCTGGGGAAGATTTTGCCGCTTTAGCAGATGGTTTTGCCTCCATTAATATCGGTCGCTTGGATGGAATTGGTAATATTAGCATCGATAATTTACAAATTAGCGACCCGATAAACTTTCAATCTCCCGGGGGCACTATAGAAATTCGGGGCGAAATTACTGGCAGGGATAATGCAGCGATCGCTCTCAACGCTAAAGTTACGATTAACAATACGGAAATAACCAGAGAAAATGGGGAATTTCAGATTAACAGCGATATTAATATTCGGGGAAATATCGGCAGGAATACGAACCAAATCAATGCAGATTTAGCTAGCAGAAATTCTGGCATTTCTCCCGTCGCCGTAGAGCATAAGAGAAGTCAAGAATTAACAGCTAATTCTGGTCTCAATACCAACTTACAACTATCCAGCGAAAGCGACATTAGGGGAAGTTTGCAAAGAATAGCTAGGGAAACGGGAAAAACCCCGGCAGCAATTTATGTTGTTTCCCGCACCGACAAACTAGAACTAATATTAGTCACTCCCAATAAAGCGCCTATTTTCAAAACCATCGAAACAGCGGACGAAGATTCCTTGCGACAAAATATGCGAAAATTTATCGGCGGAGTCAGTCGTCCTTCTCCTAATAACCCGGATAAATATTTAAGCGCCGCCCAACAATTATATCAATGGATAATTGCGCCGCTAGAATCGGAATTAGAGCGAGAAAAAATAGATACTTTAATGTTTTCCCTAGACCCGGGAATGCGAACTTTGCCCTTAGCGGCGCTTCACGATGGCCAACAATTTTTAGTAGAAAAATACAGTTTGGGATTAGTTCCCAGTATTAATTTAACCGATACCAATTATCAAAATCTGAAAAATTCATCCATTTTAGCGATGGGAGCATCCCAATTCGAGAATCCCAATGTCGTACCCTTGCCAGCGGTGCCGATGGAGTTACAAACAATTACCGATGACTGGCAGGGAAAAACTTTTAGCAACGAATTTTTTACCTTAGAAAACTTAAAAAAACAGCGGGCCACAACGGGGGCAAAAATCATACATTTAGCAACTCATGGAACTTTCGATACGGGAAATCCCGGGGATTCTTATATTCAGTTGTGGAACGATAAATTAAAGTTCGACCAGTTGCGCGAATTAACCGCCGATGGAGAGCGGATAGAATTGTTAGTTTTGAGCGCTTGCGAGACTGCTTTTGGTAGCGTCGATGCGGAGTTGGGTTTTGCCGGGTTGGCGGTGCGATCGGGGGTGAAATCTGTCTTGGCAAGTTTGTGGCAGGTTGACGACGCTGGCACTTTGGGATTGATGAGCGAATTTTATCGCCAGTTATACCAGCAGGAGCTAACGGTAAAAGCGGAAGCTTTGCGGCAGGCGCAAATTTCTATGATAGAAGGGGATTTGCGGGTTGAAGGCGGTCAATTGCGCAGTCGCAGTCGCGGCGGTGGGGTACCTTTGCCGGAAAGCGAGGACCACGAGGAGTTGAGTTTGTCTCACCCTTATTATTGGGCTTCGTTTACGATGGTTGGCAGTCCTTGGTAATTAACAATTAACAATTGACAATTAACAATTAGCAATTAACAATTAGCAATTAACAATTAGCAATTAACAATTAGCAATTGACAATTAGCCATATTTGTTCGTAGCGAACAATTTTAACTTTAATTCTAAAGAAAATCCAAATTATCAGTATTTTGTATTGAAAGTAACAGACCGCTCTCTAACCTTTCTCTATCCTCATTAAATTAACAC
>CAZUCT010000100.1:0-22543 GCA_964619285.1 uncultured bacterium
GCCAGTTAACGTTTTAATCGGTGCAAACGGTTCGGGAAAATCTAACTTTATTTCCTTTTTTAAATTGCTCCGGTGGATGTTGCAAAAACCCGGTCAATTACAATTTTTCATAGGTCAATCTGGAGGAGCAAACGCTTTATTATTTGACGGTGCCGCCATCACTCCCCAAATTGAAGCAGAATTAATTTTTGAAACAGATGTAGGAAAAAATGATTACTTTTTTAGACTGTCTCATGCAGCGGGAGACACTTTTATTTTTGCCGAAGAAAAATATCGATTTTCTAATTATAATTTTCCTCATTTAGCAGCTTGGCAGTCATTAGATATCGGTCATAAAGAGGCTCAAATAATTGATGTAGCGACTATGGGGAGAGAGCCTACAGCTAAAAAGATTTTTAACTTACTCCAAAAAAGTGCAGTTTATCAGTTTCATAATACTTCCGAAACTGCCAGAATCAGACAAAAATGGAGTATTGCAGATAACCGCTATTTGCGAGAAGATGGAGCTAATTTAGCACCTTTGCTTTTAAGGTTAAAAGAAACAGAACCCCTGTATTATCAAAGAATCGTAGAAACTATCCAACAAATCGCTCCGTTTTTTCTCGATTTCGTTTTAGAACCAGTGAATTTTTATGTAATTTTACAGTGGAAAGAGCGCAATACAGATTTAATTTTTAGTTCCTATCAAGCCTCTGATGGCACCTTGAGAACCATGGCATTAATTACTCTTTTATTGCAACCCGAAAGCGATTTACCAGAAGTCTTGATTCTAGACGAACCGGAGTTAGGATTGCATCCTTATGCAATTAATATTATTGGGGGATTAATTCAGAGCATCTCCCACCAGACTCAAGTTATTTTAGCAACCCAATCTACTCAATTAATCGATTGTTTTGAACTGGAAGATGTTATTGTAGTAGAAAGAAAAAATTTGGAACTGGAGGATAATATTTTAGTAGAAAGAAAAAATCGCGAATCCACTTTTAAACGACTAGACTCAAAAAATCTGGAAGATTGGTTAGAAGAATATTCTTTATCAGAACTATGGAATAATAATTTTATTGGAGGCAGACCTAGCAAATGATTCGTTTACATATTATCGCCGAAGGTCAAACAGAAGAGGAGTTTGTTAACGCCGTTTTATCGGAACATTTAGCTAATTTTAATGTTTTTGCTGACGTTCGCTGCGTCCCAACTAAGCAGACTAAAACAAAAATATATAAAGGTGGATTAGTCAGTTATGAAAAAGCTAAAAAAGTTATAGTTAGCTGGCTCAAAAATGACAAAAGTAAAGATGTCAGATTTACAACAATGTTTGATTTGTATGCTTTGCCCAATGAATTTCCCGAGTTTAATGAAGCTCAAAAAATACTCGATCCTTATGAAAAAGTCAAGCAATTAGAAACGGCTTTTGCTAAAGACATTGGCGACGAGCGCTTTATTCCCTATATTCAACTTTACGAATTTGAAGCTTTAATCTTAACAGAACCAAATCGATTAATAGAAAGGTTTCCCGAACATCAAAAAAATGTAGAAAAATTATCAAAATTGTGTCAAAAATATTCGTCTCCAGAATTAATTAACGACGGCGCAACAACTGCACCTTCTAAACAAATTATTAAATTTATTCCCAGTTATGAAAGTGCAAAGGTTTCTGTGGCACCTTTAATGGTTCAAAAAATTGGCTTACAAACTATTAGAAATAAGTGCCCTCATTTCAATGAATGGTTAGTTAAATTAGAAAACTTAAATACAGTCATAACTAATAACTAACTCCACAACAAAGATCCCTAGCATTCTTAGTATCTACAGTTTATGCAGTTTAGATTTTAGATTTTAAGATTTTTTAGCCCCCAAGATGACATTGGGGCAAATTATCGGTAACAATATGAACCGCAAAGGAAATAAAAAGGGAGTTTTTGCCATGACCGAGTTAATCGAGGCCGCCAAAAGCGGAGATGCTTCTCAAGTACAAACATTGCTCGATGGTGGGGCCGACGTCAACCAAAAAGATGCAGATAGCTTAACGGCCCTCACCGCCGCCGCCGAAGCCGGTCATTTAGAGATAGTACAAAAACTGTTGGCCGCCGGGGCCGAGGTCGATGGGCGAGATAGCGACGGTTGGACGGCCTTAATGGGGGCAGCAGCGGGCGATTGGGTCCAAGTCATCGAAGCTTTACTAGAGGCCGGGGCCGATGTCAACGCTAAAACCGACTTTGGCCTCACCCCCCTGATGGCCGCCGCCGGTAACGGCCAACTCGCCGCCGCCAAAAGGTTGTTAGAGGCAGGGGCCGACCTCAAGGCCAAGGACAACAACACCTGGACCGCCTTTATTTGGGCCTCCTCCGAGGGCCATCAAGAAGTAGTGGCATTTTTGAAAGAGGCCCGAGAACGGGGGTAGTTTTTGACAGTCAGCAGTTATATTTATATAATACTCGTCAGTTTTTTTAGCATCAGAATGCAGGCAAATGCTACTCATAAAATTCGCCGGCAAATACCGTTTTTTATCTTGGTATTTTTGCCAGCTTTCCTCATGGGAATGCTGGTTTTTAAATACGGCGTAAATTTTCCTTTTTCCGACCAATGGCAGTTAGCCTCAATGTTCGAGAAAATCTACGCAGGCAACCTCTCGTTTAACGATTTATTCGCCCAATTCCACGAAAGTAGAAAGTTTTTCCCGCGCCTAATCTTTATCGGTTTGGCTTATTTAACTAACTGGGACGTTCGGGCGGAAATGTGGGTTATTTTTCTGCTAACTTGTCTGATTTCTCTTAACATTTATTGGTTGAGTTGTTTGACAGTTAAGGGGAGTTTTAAACGTCGGTTGCTAATCTTTGCTGTTGCCAATTTATTAATCTTTTCTCCCGCCCAATATGAAAACTGGCTGTGGGGAATACAAGTGGTTGTTTACCTTCCCATTGCCTGCATTACTGCCGGTTTGGTTTTAGCTAACAGCGGGTTAAACGAGAAAAAGAAATTTTTAATTGGTTTGTGTTTGTGCGTTATTAGCACTTTTTCTTATGCTAACGGAATGTTGAGTTGGTTGCTCGTTTTTCCCGCGTTAATTGTCGGGAATTGCTATAAGTGGCGAGAAGTATTCGAGCAAAAGTTGTTGATTTTTGGAGGGGCGATCGCTTTTCTAACAAGTCTCGTTATTTACTTCTACGACTACCAAAAACCTGCCGACCATCCCAGTTTTACCGCAGCTTTATTTCGCCCTCTGGATACCGCCCATTATTTCCTCTCATTTTTAGGAGCTCCTCTGGGAATTAATAATTTAACTTTAGCCACCAGCGTCGGCTTAATAGTTTTAGGTCTTTGGTTGGGTTTGACGGCGTATTTTTTACCTTTAATTATCCGAGATTTTAACTTATTTAAACGTTTGATGGGATGGCAGGCGATCGCCGCTTATGCCCTAGTCAGCGGTTTAGTTACCAGTTTGGGCAGAGTTGGCTTCGGCATCTCTCAATCTTTAGCCCCCAGATATACCGCTTTTTCCATCTATTTAATAGTAGCTGTTATTTATTTGCTGGCAATTTTTCTCGAACAAATTAAGCAAAAATCTCGGTTTAGCTTTCAGAAACAAGCAGCTAAAATTATCCCTTATTTCCTCGTAGGAATTTTAATAGTTTTGCATCTCAATATTATTAACGAAGCCATCCAGAGAATGAGCGATCGCCGCCAGATATTATTACAAAGCAAAGCTTGTTTGCTAACAGTTAACATTATCCCTAATAACGATTGTTTGGTAACGAAACAAAAGTTAGACAACTTCCAACCTACCGCCACTATTTTAAACGAGTTAGGTTTTCTCAAACCGGGTTTATTAACAACAAATAAAATTAGAGATATTGCCAAAAAAGAAACCGAGACAAATTACGGATATTTCGATACATTTAAGCCATGGGAAGCCCATACTTATTTAGCTCGCGGTTGGGCGATATTACCCGAAAGAAAAGAACCGGCAGACGGAGTAATTTTGACTTATGAAAATTCCGAAGGAGAAGGAATAATCTTTAAATTAATTAACCAAAGATTTCCCAGACAAGAAATAGCAGAACGCTTGCAAAATCCAGCCTATTTAAACAGCGGTTGGCAAACAGAATTTTCTGCCAAAGAACTTCCTTCGGGAACAATTAAACTCAACGCTTGGTCCTTCGATGCCAAGACTGGGGAAGCTTATAAACTGAATCAAACTCATGTTTTAATTAACAATTAACAATTAATAATTAACAATTGACAATTAACAATTAACAATTGACAATTAACAATTAACAAAAAATGAAAAACACGGACTATTCCATAGTAATACCCATATTTAACGAAGAAGAAATTATCCCCGAACTTTGGCGGCAACTATCGGCAGTTTTACCGCGACTGGATGGCAGTTGCGAAGTAATTTTTATTAACGATGGCAGCATCGATGCCTCTCTGGAATTACTCGAAGAATTAAGCAGCAAACATCCAGAAATAAAAATTATTAGTCTATCCAGAAATTTCGGTCATCAATGCGCTTTATCTGCCGGCATAGATAGGGCAAACGGCAAAGCAGTAATTCTCATGGATGGAGACTTACAAGATTCTCCAGAAGCGATAATTAGTTTTATTACCTTGTGGAAACAGGGATACGATGTAATTTATGCCATCCGCCACCAACGCAAAGAAAAATTTTTAAAAAGATTAGCTTTTAAAAGTTTTTATTACCTCCAAACCAAATTATCCGGCATTGCAATGCCGATGGATGCCGGCATCTTTTCCTTGATGGATCGAAAAGTGGTACTTACTTTACGGCAGATGCCCGAACGTAATAAATATATTAGCGGGTTGAGAGCTTATGCCGGTTTTAAACAGATAGGGGTTTATGTAGAAAGAGGCCCCCGCTATCGAGGAGAGCCCAAAGTGTCCCTTTCTAAATTATTTAAACTTGCTTTTGATGGCATCTTTTCTTTTTCGACAATTCCTTTAAAACTGGCGACATTTTTCGGTTTAATTTGTGCCGTAGTTTCCTTTATTATCGGCTTAATCGGTCTTTTTTACAAACTGGTTTTAGGTCTGGAGTTTTTATCCTGGGCCTACGGTTTAACTACTACTTTTTTTATGGGAGGAGTGCAGCTTTTATTCTTAGGAATTATCGGCGAATATATCGGTCGAATTTACGAAGAGGTCAGACATCGACCTTATTACATCGTGGATAAAACTATTGGTTTTGAAAATAGGGAATAGGGAATGGGGAGTAGGGAATGGGGAATGGGTCATAGTCAATAAATTGTATCTCGTTTCGTAAAAATAATCGATGAATTTTAAGTACAAAAAACAGATAGAGCAACTTTCTACTGAGTGCCCGCCATCCAACTATAAATCCCAAGATATTTCAGCTTTCAGGTTTGTATTTGAAGCTGAAAATGACAAAGATAACTTTTTGCCAGTGCTGATTATCAAACCGAAAAGACAGCTTAAGCCAGACAACGATACTGTAAAATGTCAAGGATATGCTTTATCATTATTTGACAGTCAAGAAAATGCAGAAAAACGTTATTACAAGCTAAGAAAAAGAAATAAAAATATTGGCAAAACCCTTGGAGATTGTCTAGCTACAGGAACTATTGACAAAACAGATGGTGTGGCTTCTGAAGTAGATAATAACGGTCACTTTAGTTTGCATGAATTTGAGAATACAGATTTAGCTGCAAAATTTAACATAATATCAACTTTAGAAGGAGTTTAATCTCTATGGAAAAAATACTAGGCTGCCAGTTAACTAAATTTCCTTTAAATCTTAAGGCGATCGCTGACTTAATCTATTTTGACGGTCCACTACTTTCCATGTTTGAGAATAAATATGGAGATGTTTACTTTTACTATTGGTGCGATGCTGATAAAAATTATAATCGCTGGTTAGTTTTTCGAGTAGCTAAAAAAATGCTTGAAGAATACATTAGAGGGCAAATCTCTTTAGATAAATTAATCTTAAATCCCGCAGACGGCTTTCTCTACTCCCTAGATATTGACGATAAATTAGAAGTCAAAAATACCTGCTTAATTCATCCAGAAGATTTGTCAGGTACATATATTCCAGAAGCAGATTCCTACTACGATTTTGCCGATTTGAACCCAGCAACGAAAGAAGAAGATAGAGTAGCGATCGCCGGCAAAGCGTTGTTTGAAAATGTATCTGTCGAGAAGAGTAAAACTTATTGACGTTAAGTTTTGATAAAATTTTGCTTTCTATCAACCATTTATCGCCCGAATGCTTTGCCCCTACAAATTCCTTTTGATTTTGTTCGTACTGACTAAAATAACCTAACTCTAAATCATGTTAACGAAAAACCACTTAAAAACAATCTTGCCCCCCAAACGCTTCTATTTAATAACTCCTTTATTCCTCCTAGCATTGCTACCCGCCATCATTTTAGGAATGTTAGTCTTGCGTTATAGCGTTAACTTACCCTTTTGGGACCAATGGATGTTAATGCCGGATTTATTCTTCAAAATTCATAACGAAGGAGCTATTTCTTTTAGCGATTTAATCGAGCAACATAACGAAAGTAGAAAAGTCTTCCCCAAATTGATTTTTCTCAATTTGGCATATTTAACCCATTGGGATGTCAGATATGAAATGTTGGCGATTTTTCTCCTCGCTTGTTTCATTTCTCTAAGCATCTACGTTTTAAACCGACGCACTGTTAGGGGCAGTAAAATCAAAGGTTTAATTATTGCTTTTCTTGCCAACTTACTGATTTTTTCAACTATCCAATACGATAACTGGTTTTGGGGCATTCAATTGGTAGTTTTTATGCCGATCGCCTCCTTAACATTTACCATTTTAATTGCCTATTCCGGCCTCAGTACCCCCGCCAAACATCTAAACGCTTTAATCCTTTCCATAGTCGCCACTTTTTCCTACGCCAACGGCCTATTATCCTGGATACTTTTTCCTTTTATTTTGGTCTTAACCGAGATGAAGTCTCGGTCCGATTTTTGGAAAAAAAAGCTGCTATTTATTCCCTGGATAATCTGTTTTATTGCAACCCTAATTGTTTACTTTAACGATTTCCAAAAACCCGAAAGCAGCCCCGGTTTTTCCAATGCAATTAACAACCCCATTAAAACCGTTCAATTTTTCCTAGCTTTTCTCGGTTCCCCCCTGGGTTCTGGAATTAAAGAAAGCGAAATTACTATTTCAACGATAATCGGCGGCCTAGAAATAGTCGTTTTTTTAGGTATTATTTTCTATTTATTAAGACATCGAAAAAACTACGAACTTTTCCATCGCAGTATTGGTTGGTTGGCTATAGCCTCCTATACCATCGTTAGCGCTGCTGTTACTGCGGCAGGCAGAGTCGGTTTGGGATTGGAAACGTCCCAGCATTCAAGATATACCACTTTTTCCATCTATCTGTTGGTGGCTTTAATTCATTTAAGCGTTATTGTTGCCGACTATTTTACCTCCAAAACAGGAGAAGAAGAAGTAAAAGTCATTAAGAAATCCTTGGCAAACATTAGCTTATTTGTAGCCACAGTTGCCCTCTTATTTTTCCAGTGGCAAAGCTTTAATTATGGAGTAGCAAAAACACAGGAATGGTACGGTTATCGTTTATCGGGTAAAACCTGTTTAGCTTTTATTAACGTCGTGGAGAAAAAACAATGCATCGCTAGCAACCTCGTCAACAATTATCCTTATGTTCTAGCAGTGGCAAATCAGCTTAATGGCATTGGTTTATTGAAACCCGGTTTAGTGATTTCTCCTAATCTCAGAGAAATTGCCGCCAGTACAAAAGACGAAACAAAATATGGCGCTTTTGACAGTCTCCAAAAACTAGATAACGGTTTGTATCTTGCCAACGGTTGGGCAATTTTACCCCACAGAAAAGAACCAGCAGATGGGGTAATTTTAACTTACGAAAACTTCAAAGGAAAACCGATTATTTTTGACTTATTATTATCTCCAAAAGCTCCCAGAAAAACAGTGGCTCAAATGCTAAATAATCCGGCTTATCTCGACTCTGGTTGGTATGGAGTATTTTCTAACAGTTTGCTACCGGGAGGAAAGCAAGTAAAAATCTCCGCTTGGGCCTACGATGCGAAGAACGGTAAAGCCTATAAACTGCATAACGATTTGTTAATAGGAAATAGGTAAAGACAAGCGGACAGGCAAGATGCCTGTCCTACGGTGGATTAAAAAATAGTTACCTCTTTAGATTGGGTCAAATCATTTTCTATTGCTGTCAAACCCAAACTCGCACCGCCTTCGATAACTGCAAGAATATCGTCTTGAATTTCGAGGATTAAATCGGCGCCAGCAGGTCGCAAATTATAATCGTCGTTGGGGCGAATTATTAACTCAATAGAATCGCCATCGTTGGGGTCGAAATTTTGAATCAAAGCTTGACCTTCTCCCGCATAATAAGTTTGGACGATTACTCGCAAAAAAGCGCGATTAACAAAGGATTGACCGAAAACAAAAGTATCGGCACCGGCGCTACCAATTAAAGTATCAAACTCGCCGCTGCCGTCGCTTTCATAAAAGCGATCGCCCGTCTCGTTTAAACCAAGTTCGACCCCCAAAATTTCCACCCTGCCAACACCAAAAGCATCGATTAAATCGTCGCCTTTACTGCCCACAAAAGTCGCGCTTCTTTCGGTTTCAAATTGTCCGAATAATTCGTAATGTTCCCGACCGGTTTTAAAAATTCCCGCTGCCACCGCTGACGCAACGCCGGGGTTTTTAGCTAAATATTCCGGTTCAAAAAAGTTAGTGGCAAAACGATTTTCCCTAACTCCAAAACGGATGAAATGTTCCAAACCATTTCTAAAAGTTCCCCCTGCCACCAACTCCGCCACCTGGGAATTATTGGATAAATAAAAATCCTCGTTGTAATCTGGCGATATATTAGTACGACCTTCTTCGTAACCTGCCTCGATAAAATGTTCCAAACCAGAAACAAAAATCCCGTTCTCAACAGCCTCGGCAACTCCGGGATTATTTGCCAGATAAGTATCTTCGTCGTAATATCTCGATACCTGGGTTCGGCCTTCCTGGATGCCGAAACGTTGAAAGTGTTCCAAACCCGAAGAAAAGATGCCGTTGGCGATCGCCTCTCTAACTGCTGGATACCTTTTTAGATAATAATCTTCATCGAAAATCTCAAAATTCATTCTCGTACTCCTCTTAACTGCCAGTCAAGAAACCCGGTTTTTTGAACCGGGTTTCTGAGGTATCAAAAAACCGGGTTTCTAACAATACTAATGGCCGACTCTTTTCTTTGCCCTGTAGTTTCTGATGGCCAGAAGTTTCTGCAAAAAAGTCCAGCAGAAGGGCCTGGCCACTGGCTTTTTTCGGCAAAAAGTTGTAAATTAGTAAAGGAAATGTTACAAAGTCAACTTCTGCGGTCTAAATAAAGACGCGCAGCTTGGACGACCCAACGTCTAACTAAGAGTGGGCTAGACCAATGAGCCAAAAGCGATAACACTTCCGGGTATTTCCCGATCTCGGATTATCTGTTGGGCTTTTTGGGTAAAGGCATCGCGTAATTGCGAGACACAACGCTTTTGGTGGTCTTAGGGACTTACAACTTTCTCGAAAAGGATTATCTCCATGATTCGAGTACCAACTAATAAACTGTGCGTTGTTTAACACGGCGGTTAAAACCGCCGTTTGCCTTTCTGAGACCCTTTAAAAAGAGGTCTCAGAAAGGCTCTCGATTACTTTTCTTGAAACAAAAACTTAACTTTTATAGCCATGAGTAAAAAACCAGTCCACGCATTTTTCGTAGGCCGAGCCTTGGCAGAAGGAATCTACGAACAAGTAGAGAAGCTATTTACCAACGCTTTGAGCGAGGTCAGTAAATTCGATGCAGAGCAAAGAGAAAGGCTGCGTCAATTCTCAGAACAAGTATTAGAACGGGCCGAGCGAGAGGCCCAAAGCGAATTAGAAGCCAGCGAAGAGAACGGCAACGCCCCTGGGACGAAGGTCCAGCCCAAAGATTTGCAAGCAACCATCGACGAACTCAGGGCAGAAGTGGCCCAAACAAGGGCAGAACTTCAGACCTATCGAAGTAACTCCGTTTAAAGCTAATGGCTAATGGCCAATGGCTAATGGCTAATGGCTAATTGCTAATGGCTAATTGCTAATGGCTAATGGCTAATTGCTAATGGCTAATTGCTAATGGCTAATGGCTAATTGCTAATTGCCCATTCCCCATTCCCCATTCCCTATTGCCCATTCCCCAAAATAGATAATCACTAACTAAAAAAGTGTCAGTTCTCGTTGAAAAGCCCTTTGAACCCCAGGAAAACGGAAAGTCCCCAGTAGGAGGCCCATTGCTACAAACAGCAGGCAGAAGCTATAACGATAAAGCCTATCGCTGGAACCGCGACAATTACTCCCGTCAGCGTCGTTACATCGACATTTGGGCCTTCGTCTTAACCTGGCTGACGTGGCTGTGGATAGACAGCAAAGAGTGGAGCTACGGCAAGGGAGGCATTACAGAAGAAAAGAAGAATATTCGACGGCGCAGGCAAGCTGCGTGGGTGAGAGAAACCTTGCTCGAATTAGGGCCTACCTTTATTAAACTAGGGCAATTATTCTCGACGAGGGCAGATCTGTTTCCCACAGAATACGTCGAAGAACTTTCCAAACTTCAAGATAAAGTCCCAGCCTTTAGCTACGAACAGGTAGAGGCGATCGTCGAACAAGACTTAGGTAAAAAAGTCGATGCACTCTACCGAAACTTCGACCCCATACCCCTAGCAGCAGCAAGCTTGGGTCAAGTCCATAAAGCCCAACTAAAAACGGGAGAAGAAGTAGTAGTAAAAGTCCAAAGGCCGGGACTAAAAAAGCTGTTTGAGATAGATCTAGCCATCCTCAAAGGCATCGCCCGCTACTTCCAAAACCATCCCAAATGGGGCAGAGGAAGAGATTGGCTGGGCATCTACGAGGAATGCTGCCGCATTCTTTGGCTAGAGATCGATTACCTCAACGAAGGCCGCAATGCCGATACCTTTCGGCGTGATTTTCGAGGCTACGACTGGGTAATGGTGCCGCGAATTTATTGGCGATATACGGCACCGCGAGTTTTGACTCTTGAGTACGTTCCTGGCATCAAAATCAGTAACTACGAAGCCTTAGAAGCTTCGGGACTGGACCGAAAAGTTTTAGCCAAACTCGGGGCTAAGGCCTATCTGCACCAACTTCTGGGTAACGGCTTTTTCCACGCCGATCCCCACCCGGGCAATATCGCCGTAAGTTCCCAGGGGGCCCTGATATTTTACGACTTCGGCATGATGGGGCAGATTACTACTAACCTCAGAGAGAAACTGATGCAGACTCTCTACGGTATTGCCTCCAAGGATGCAGATCGAGTGGTTGCTTCTTTGATAGACTTAGGTGCTTTGGTGCCGACGGGAGATATGGGACCGGTGCGGCGATCGATTCAATATATGCTCGACAATTTTATGGATAAGCCTTTTGAGGAACAGTCGGTGGCTGCTATTAGCGACGACTTGTACGAAGTTGCTTACGACCAACCTTTTCGGTTTCCGGCTACTTTCACTTTTGTGATGCGGGCTTTCTCGACTTTGGAAGGGGTAGGCAAAGGTTTAGATCCGGAGTTTAACTTTATGGAGGTGGCACAGCCGTTTGCCATGCAGCTAATGTCTAATGGAAATCCCCAAGAAACAGGTACTCTTTTTAACGAACTAGGTCGCCAAGCGGCTAAGGTAAGTTCTACCGCTTTAGGTCTGCCTCGCAGAATTGAGGATCTAATTGATAAATTAGAACAGGGCGATATCCGAGTTCGAGTCAGGGCTACGGAGTCAGACCGTCTCGTTCGCCGTCTGAGCAGCACTCAGATGGGAACTAGCTATGCTTTATTAACTGCAGGCTTTACCGTGTCGGCTACGATCTTATTTGTTTTTGATAAGGTGGCGGTGGCGATAATGGTTCTGTTATTGGCAGTGGTGATGGGATTTGCTTTCGTCCGACTGCTCGGGCGTATAGATCGCTTGGATAAAATGATGTAGCAGGCAAGAGGCAAGAGGCAAGAGGCAAAAGGGAATTGGGTATGGCTAATTGCTAATTGATGGGTTCCCAATTCCCCATTCCCAATTCCCCATTCCCTAAATAAATTTTAATTTTTTGACGACTAACTTTATGAAACGTTATTTTGCTGGAACCACCGATAAGGGATGCGTTCGCTCTGTTAATCAAGATTCTTATCTTATGGACCCCGATGGGCGTTTTTTTATAGTTGCAGATGGCATGGGGGGACACGCGGGCGGTCAAGAAGCAAGTAAGATTGCTATTGACGCGATGAAAACTTACCTCAATACCCACTGGCAAGATTCCATCTCCTCCCCCCAACTGCTCGAAAAAGCTTTTCTCAAAGCTAACGATGCAATTATGGCAGACCAGCTGGACCATCAAGAGCGATCTGATATGGGCACGACTGCGGTGGTGGTGCTGTTTCGAGATGAAGAGGAAAAGGTTTGGTGCGCGAATATGGGCGATTCTCGTATCTATAGACTGCGAGGCAAGAATTTAAAACAAATTACAGAAGACCAAACCTGGGTGGCTCAAGCGGTGAAACAAAATGCTTTGGCTCCCGAACAAGCTCGCATCCACCCCTGGCGTCACGTCCTGTCCCAGTGTTTGGGTCGGGAGGATATGGGTAAGGTGGAGCTTGTATGCGTAGAGGTGCGAACGGGCGATCGCTTGTTGCTTTGCAGCGATGGTTTGACGGAGGATCTACCAGACGAAGAAATAGCTCCTTTAGTGGCAGATGCCGACTCCGACTGGGAAACTGTGGTGCGGGATTTGGTGGAAGCTGCTAAGGAAAAAGGCGGACGGGATAATATTACAGTGGTGGTAGTGGCTCTGGAGCAAGAACAATGACTTTAGTTATCGGTTCGATAAGCGGTACTTCGGTGGATGGTATCGATGCGGTTTTAACTAATGTTACCGTCGCAGATACCAACGAATTGAGGGTGGAACTGTTGGCAGGAGAGACTATCTCTTATCCAGAAGAGTTGCGATCGCAAATTCTGGCCGTTGCAGGAGGCGCATCTGTGTCAATGGCCCAACTGGCAGAATTGGACGAGGCGATCGCTGCTGCATTTGCGCAAGCGGCCTTGACAATTAACGCCGGCTATGATAAAGCACAACTAATCGGCTCTCACGGTCAAACTGTCTTTCATCGCCCGGCTTCGAGGTCGGAGGTTGGGGAAGTTAAACTCGGGTATAGCGTCCAACTGGGTAGGGGGGCGAAAATCGCGCAATTAACCGGCATTCCCACGGTTTGTAATTTTCGCGCTGCAGATATAGCCGCCGGAGGGCAGGGGGCTCCTTTGGTTTCTAAGGTGGATGCTTATTTATTGAGCGATAAAAAGAGCGATCGCTGCGTTCAAAACCTCGGCGGTATCGGCAACTTTACTTATTTACCCGCCCGAGATAGCTTTTCCCAGGAATGGTGCGATCGCGTTATCGGTTGGGACACCGGACCGGCTAACAGTTTGTTAGATTTAGCGGTACAAAAGCTATCTGGGGGCAACCAAACTTACGATAAAAATGGGGCCTGGGCGGCTAGCGGAAGTCCTTGTCAGGAGTTAGTAAAAAAGTGGTTGCAGCAAGACTTTTTCCAAGAGCAACCGCCAAAGTCAACGGGGCGAGAGTTATTCGGTAAAGAGTATTTAGAAAACTGCCTGGCAGATGCGGCAAATTACGATTTAAGCGAGGCAGATTTTCTGGCAACTCTAACGGAATTAACGGCAGCTTCCATAGTTTTAAGTTATAGAAACTTTTTACCAAAAATGCCAGAACAGGTTTTATTATGCGGTGGGGGCAGTCATAATTTGTATTTAAAAGAACGACTGGAGAAATTGTTAGGAACCGTAGAAGTATTAACTACTGCAGAAATGGGATTGAATGCGGATTTTAAAGAAGCGATCGCTTTTGCAGTATTAGCTTATTGGCGTTCTGTTGGCATTCCCGGAAATTTGCCCCAAGTAACGGGGGCAAAAGCGGCGGTATTGTTAGGAGAAATGTTTGGTTAGGTAATGGGTAATGGGATATTAGTGCTGGTGCGCGGTTTATTTTTGCTATTCTATAAAGCAGTAATTTAAAATTGGAGGTTGGTTTAAAGATGAAAGTCAAAACTCAACTGGCGCAATTAAGAGCCAAACATGGGAATATTAGTTACGAAAAGATTTCCGAATCTACGGGAATAGAGAGCGAAAAATTGAGAGAACTGGAAAGCGATAAAGCTGAAGCGATCGCTTTTGCTACTCTGGCGGAACTCTGCGCTTTTTTTCAATGTACCCCTAACGATTTGTTCCTTCTCGACTCGGAGGAAGTGGAAGTAGATACGACCCCTCCCAGTACGGAGGAACTTGCTAAAGCTCGCGAGATTATTAAAGAAGGATTTGCCCTAGCTGAGGCGACGCCACCTCGTCCGGCAGAAGAAATTTGGGAGGAGTTTCAAGCGGTTCGCGCCCAGGTGGGTGCCGAAATGGCTGAGTCCCAGTTGAGGGTTCGAGATACTGAAGGGGTAAAAACCGATGCTTAAAGTTATCATTGATACTTCTGTGTTTGTTGCCGCTTTTGGCCGTAAGACGAGCAGCAGTCCGGTTAAAATACTCGATAATTGGGTAGAGGGTCGATTCGCTCTGGTTATGTCACCCCAACTTTTAGAAGAGTTGCTGGCAAAGTTAGCCCAACGGGGGGTTTCCAAGCAGACTTTAGTGATTTTGGTTGCCAAAATTAGAGCGATCGCCCTACAGCTCCTTGGTGCTTATGAAGCCACTCGCCTCGATGAAGTTGACCCGGACGATAATAAGTTTTTAGCGGCAGCTTATGAGGCAAAAGCAGATTATTTGGTGTCGGTGGATAACCATTTACTGTCGTTAAAATATTACCACGGCACCCAGATATTGACTCCGGCTTTATTTTTGCGTGCTTTGGTCGAGAACGGAGGAGAATAAGTTCGTAGTAATGGATGAGCGCGATTCTAGTAGGGTTTGCTGAAAAATCATAAAACCTGGCAATTATGGTAATAGGTAATATACTCAACACGGGAATGAAAACACGAGTAATTTCCATCAAAACAGAACCTAAAAACAGCAACCTAAGTGTTGTTGTCTTAATAGGCAACGAGCAATATCGATTTACTTTTGCCGTCGAAAATTCTACGGTAGCATGCCGCCAAATTCAAGGCATTAGAGGAGATAAAAATTTTCTCAATACTTTTCGATTTAATCAAAATTTGGGAGTAGAAATATACCAGCTAGTTTCCCAATTTCAAGAGGGAAAAAATTTAGAATTGCCCGTAGAAATAGGCGATTTCTATTTGGAAGAAGCAAGATTAGCTTCTGGCTTGCATAAAAGTTAATCTTGCAATCTTAACCAATAGCAAAAACCAGGTTTATCTGAGTTTTTAGTCTGCAAAATAAACCTGATTTTGTGGTGATTTTTACTTTTAATTGGAGGCGATCGCTTCCGGTGTTATGTTAGTTGCTTTTGCCTGCAATACCGTAATCCCTACCAATTCCTTATCGCGATAATGGTAAATAACGTTGTCCTCCACAATACTATCGTTTGCTCGTTGGGGTTTGCGAAAACTGACGTACAAAACATCTGCTTCCTCGTCATAGTCAGCCCAGATTTTATTGGAAGGTGTTGTTAATAAGTAAGGAACAGATTTTAAGAAACTGACTTCTGCCATAATATGCCTCTCTTCAGTAGTTTTTGCGGTGCGGATGTCATAAATGCTGTAATGATAAAGCCATCGTTGTCGATTTCTTTATATACCACAACAGCATCTTTTTCAGATATAATTGTCTGATTGTAATGTTTTAAAGCTACTAACTCGTCAGTCCATCCTCGAACGATGAAATCTGGATCGCAAATAGTTTCTAGCACTACATCAAGACATCCTACCATATAGTCATGGTTTTCTATGATATGAGACCATTGCTTGTAAGTCAAACGGATGGGAACTCCATTCTTAGAAACAACAGTTTCGATTACATTTTCAGATACCACTTGCCTGCCCCGATTAATAAATGAAAAAGAAAGTCGTTGGATAACTATCTCAATCAAAATACGATTTTATTATAGCATAATGCCGTATTGATAATAATACCGCAACACCAAAAAAATCGACACCTTTTTTGCTAATTGCTAATCCCAACCATTAGCAATTAGCAATTGACAATTAGCAATTAGCAATATTGGTTTTTTGCGCGATCGCCCCTGCCAACTCCTTAAAATCTAGGTAAATCTTTTTCACCAAGGAACTATGTCCCCCAATAGCCCCATCGGCGGGCTTCAAGTGAAACATCGGTTTGCGAGCTTCCTGGGCCATCGGCATCATGCTCTGGTAGTTCTTCAGCAAAGCCAAGCAATGAGGATCTTCTAGAACGGAGATCTCGTTATTTTCTGGCAGGTCTAATACATCTTTTTGGTAAACAGAAGGAATGCGAGCGATCCAACGTTGATAAGCCCTCACCGGGCGATCTAACCGCGCCGCGTGTTGCAAAACTACATAACCCACCGGTTCCATGGGCCCCTCTGGCAACATCAAATCTTTAGCAGGGTTGCGCTGTCGTCGTTCGTGCCAACTTTCCCGCCACCGTCGCAAAGTAGGGCCGAGGTTGCGCAAACCTTGTAAGGAAAATAAATCCGGTGAAAGCGGTACGACAACATAATCTGCGGCAATTAAGGCCGCACGATTAATCGCTCCTAAATTCGGACCTAAGTCAACTAAGATCGCATCTGCTTCGTGGGTTTTAGCTGAAGAATTTATCATTCTCCAAAAAGCAGACATCACGCGAAACGCACCCTCGTCACCATCCATACATTTCAGCCAAACTTCCGAGAGTTGGTCTTCAAAACCAGAAAGCAATAAATCCCCCACCAACAATGCCAGGCTGGTGTCCAAGGATTCGTCGATATATTCTAGGTGGGGCTCGGCGATATCGCCAATTCCTCGAATCAAAGGATCGACGCAACTAAATACAGTGTTGGCGCGGTTGCCTTCCTGCCAGAGTTCTTCTAAGCGATCTTCCTCCAGAAAGGCAGCAGTAAGGTTAGCTTGAGGGTCGAGGTCTGCCGCAACAACCCGCAAACCCATATCTCTATACATCCAAGCCAAATGATACACCAAGGAAGTTTTGCCAACTCCTCCTTTGTTATTAAAAAAAGCAATAATGGTCGTATTCATGGTTTTTTCCTAATTATGACTAGCAAAGACGACTAAAGTCGTTACTACGAACGGACGTTTATTGCTTAATAGGAATCGCGATCGCAAACTCAGTTCCCACACCCACCTCCGAGAAACAATCCAATTGTCCCTTGTGTTTTTCCACAACAATTTGATAGCTAATAGACAGGCCCAAACCTGTACCGCTGCCCACAGGTTTAGTAGTAAAAAAAGGATCGAAAATTTTACTTCGTACAGATTCGCTCATGCCCGCGCCATTATCAATAATCTTAATGGCGATCGCGTTAGAACCCGCAACCTCGGTGCGAATAGTCAAAGTTGGCAAGACCGAGGAAAATT
Organism: uncultured bacterium; assembly: GCA_964619285.1. Lineage (GTDB taxonomy): Bacteria > Cyanobacteriota > Cyanobacteriia > Cyanobacteriales > Microcoleaceae > CALKCV01. Next base: position 17,556 of record CAZUCT010000100.1, read on the forward strand.
CGTCGGGCAAAACATCCCCATCGCTTCCCAACTGGCAGCGTTTTTCTTCCAAAGCATCGAGGGCATTAGCAATAACATTCATAAAAACTTGATTCATCTGACCGGCATAACACTCGATTTGTGGCAGCTCTCCGTAATCTTTAACTAGCTGAATGCCTGGGATACCACCGGGCTTAGACTTGAGACGATTTTGTAAAATCAGTAAAGTGCTGTCGATGCCCTCGTGGATATCTACCGCCTTAACCTCCGCCTCATCCAAACGGGAGAAATTGCGCAAAGAAACAACAATTTGACGAATGCGATCGGCACCCACTCGGATCGACTTCAAAATTTTCGGAAAATCGGACAGCAAAAAATCTAACTCTATAGCTTCTATTTTCTCCTGAAGTTCTGGAACCGGAGCGGGATAATGCTGCTGGTAGAGTTCGATTAAGCGCAAAAGTTCTTCGGCGTACTCCGTGGCATAATTAACATTACCGTAAATAAAATTAACCGGGTTGTTAATTTCGTGAGCGATACCCGCCACCAATTGACCCAAAGAAGACATTTTTTCAGTTTGAATCAATTGAGTTTGAGCTTGTTGGAGTCGTTTGAGAGCATCGGCCAACTCGCGAGCTTGGGCCTTAGCTTGGAAAGCAACCTCGCGACTTTGACTGTAGAGTTCCGCTTGATCTATAGCGATCGCCAAACGATCGCTCACCGCGTGAAGCAATTCCACCTCCGTATCCAACCAAGGGCGAACGCAAGTATGATGCCCGCAAACCAAAACCCCAATTTTACCCGACTGAGTTTCTATTGGCAGAGACAAAAACGACTGCATCCCCAAACTGATGATACAATCTCGCATTTCCGTATCGAACATCAAACTCAAATCGTCAACCCGCACGATTTCCAATCGCAAACACCTCTGGGACCAAGAACCGAATTGAGAGAGAGGATATTCTCCGATAAAACTTGCCAAAGTATCATCTTTAGCCTCGTTAACCACCTCCCAACTATCCTCAGAACGAATCGAAACCTCTCCTTCATTTTTATCGGTACCAAAATGATACCAGACAAAATAACAGCGTTCGATTTGCAGCAGGTTGCGAACCTCGCGAACCGCAGTTTCCAGAATAGTATCCAGATCCAGAGAATTGCGGATTTGATTGGCCAAACTGTTGAGCAATTCTTCGTGTCTGGCAACTTCTCGGTATTTAGCCTCCGATCGCTGAAGTGCCAGCAGCGCTTGTTTGCGTTCCGTCACATCCACCGCCAAACCAATTACAGCGATCGCCTCTCCGCTATTATCTTTAACTTTCGCCGTAATCGTTTCTAGTTCGTGGAGCTCCCCCTTAGCAAAAGCGATCGCTCCCTCAGAGCGATAGGGAGTGTTTTGCTGCAAAGCTGCCGTATCGGCAGCCCTCAAATTAGCCGACTCCGTCTCCCCCAAAACCTCCCAATAATGAGACGCTGCTAAAAAGCGAGATTCGGGAATGCCCACATCGCGACAGAAAGTCTTGTTAACAAATTGCATCTTGCCCTTGGTATCCGCCATCCAGATCCAGATGGGAGCGTTATTAAGGATAGCTCTGAGAGTTTTTTGTTGCTTGGCTAGCAGCTGTTCCGCCCGCTTGCGATCGCTGATATCCGTAATCGTGCCGACATAACCGATAACTTCTCCATTTTTTCCTCTTTCCGGCACTGCTTGAGTCAATACCCAGATAACTTCCCCATCGCTCCTGACCGTGCGATACTCGCTATTAAAAGGCTGTTGGCTTTCTACGGCAGCTTGCCATTTTTGGTAAGTCCGTCCTCGATCTGCCGGGAAGATGGAGCGCGTCCAACCATCTCCTTTTGCTTCCTCTGGGGGAGTGCCAGTCATCCGAGTCCAGCGATCGTTAACGTACAAACAGTTTCCAGCAACATCGGCGCGAAAGATACCCACTGGGGAGACTTCCGTTAAAGTTTGATAGCGATATTCGCTTTCTCTCCGGGCCGCTTCTGCTTCGACGCGATCGCTAACATCCAAAACCTGAGACCATACCGACACCAGATTCCCACTCTCATCTAAGAGAACCGAATTATACCACTGGCAATGAACTATCTTACCCTCTTTAGTGTAATTGCGATTAGTCAAAGTATTTCTAGGTTGAGAGCCGTCTTTGAGAGACTGTATTACAGCACCTACGGCTTCCAAGTCTTCATCAAACACAAATTTCCATTCCGTAGCATTTTTACCCATCACTTCTTCTGGTTTCCAGCCGAATAGTTTCTCAGCTTGCCGGGACCAACGCCGGACGCGAAAATCGTTATCAAACTCAATAACTGCTAAAGGAGAATTATCCAGATGGAAAGTTAATTGTTGAAGGGCTTTTTTTAGTTCAACTTCGGCATTGAGGCGATCGCCAATATCGTTTAAAATAACAGTCAAGATTTTTTCCTCTCCCAGAGCCAGTTTAGAAATAGAAGCTTCTGCCGGAAATTCCGTTCCATCCTTACGCATACCCCAAATTTGACCTCGTTGGTTCATCTTCTTGGATACCGTCTCGGCAGAGTTAGCAAATTCCCCGATATAGTCTTTATGTTTGGCGGCAAAACGCTCTGGCAATAGCAAATCTAAAGATTGTCCTAAAACCTCCTTAGCTTGGTAGCCAAATATTCTTTCTGCTCCCTGATTGAATAAAATAATTTTTTGATTTTCGTCTAGAGAGATAATAGCATCGTTCGCAATTTCTAGTATGCCGTAAAAACGTTTTTTAGAAGCATTTAACTCCGCTTCTATTTGCTCGCGTTCTTTAATTTCTGCTGCCAATTCTACCGGACTTGGGAGAGCCAAAGCTTTAGGAATTAAAGGCATCATAATTATTGCAGTTAATAAAGAGATTATGGCAGTAATAGCTTTAATAAATCCCGACAGCCAGTAATTTGGATGCCAAAGAGTCCACGCTGCCATTAAATGGGTCAGAGCGCAGGCAATAATAAAGGAGCCAAATAAGACGAAGATTTCGGGATAAGGCAAATCCTTTCGCTTCCGAACGAAATAAATAATCCCTAGAGGAATTGAAAAATAAGCTAGGGCAATTAACAAATCAGAAGATAGATGAAGCCCGATTAATTCCGGCTTCCAAAGGTAGCAATGACCGTGGGGAATAAATTGTCCTGCCCAGAGGTCGCTTAATAAAAAATTCATAATTCCAGATTCCAATTATAGACTCGATGATAGCATCGACTTTACTTTTTTCCAGTTTTTCCCTATAATTATAGCTGTTGGATTTGTAAAACCACCATGAGGAAGCTGAGATAATGTCTGTTGAATGCGAAACCGAACTAGAAACAGCCGTAGAGCAACGGCGTAACTTTGCCATTATTTCCCACCCCGACGCCGGTAAAACTACTTTAACAGAAAAACTCCTCCTGTACGGAGGAGCCATCCACCAAGCCGGTGCAGTTAAGGCGCGGCGGGCCCAACGCCATGCTACCTCGGATTGGATGGCGATGGAGCAACAACGGGGAATTTCTATTACTTCAACAGTATTGCAATTTGAGTACAAAAACTATCAAATTAATCTGTTAGATACTCCCGGACACCAAGATTTTAGCGAAGATACTTATCGGACTTTAGCGGCAGCGGATAATGCCGTAATGTTGGAGGATGCCGCTAAAGGTTTAGAACCGCAAACTCGCAAATTATTTGAAGTATGTAAAATGCGCAGTTTGCCGATTTTTACCTTCATTAATAAGTTAGACAGACCGGCCCGAGAACCCTTAGAATTGTTAGACGAAATCGAGCAAGAATTGGGGTTGAAAACTTATGCGGTAAATTGGCCTATTGGTATGGGCGATCGCTTTAAAGGTGTCTTCGACCGGCGCAAGCAGAACATCCATTTATTCGAGCGTACCAGTCACGGCAGCCAAGAAGCAAAAGACACCGTAATTAAGCTGGGCGACCCTCGCATTGAAGAACTGTTGGAACAAGACCTTTACTATCAATTAAAGGAAGATTTAGAGCTGCTCGAAGAATTAGGTTCGGAACTGGATTTAGACCAAATTCATTCTGGCAAAATGACCCCGGTATTCTTTGGCAGTGCCATGACTAATTTTGGCGTTCAATTATTCTTAGATGCCTTCTTAGAATACGGTCTAAAACCGGGGGCTTATAACAGCACTATCGGGCAAATTCCCCCTAGCTATCCCGAGTTTACCGGCTTTGTTTTTAAACTGCAAGCAAACATGGATCCCAAACACAGAGACAGGGTAGCATTTATCCGCGTTTGCACCGGCAAATTTGAAAAAGATATGACCGTAAATCACGCCCGAACCGGTAAAATAGTCCGCCTATCTCGCCCGCAAAAATTATTTGCCCAAGACCGTGCATCGATTGAAATTGCTTATCCTGGGGATGTAATTGGTCTTAATAATCCGGGAGCATTTGCTATTGGGGATACTATCTACAACGGTCAGAAATTAGAATACGAAGGAATCCCTTGTTTTTCCCCAGAAATATTTGCTTATTTGCGCAATCCCAATCCTTCAAAATTTAAGCAATTTCGCAAAGGAGTTAACGAATTGCGCGAAGAAGGGGCCGTGCAAATTATGTATTCGGCAGACGAATCGAAACGAGACCCCATTTTGGCAGCGGTGGGTCAATTGCAACTAGATGTAGTTCAGTTTCGCATGGAGAACGAATACGGCGTAGAAACGCGGGTAGAAATGCTACCTTTTAGCGTGGCGAGATGGGCAGCGGGGGGTTGGGAAGCTTTGGAAAAAGTCGGACGTTTGTTTAATACCGTTACGGTAAAAGACAGTTGGGGGCGACCGGTTTTATTGTTTAAAAATCAGTGGAACTGTCAGCAGGTGGAAGCAGACCATCCAGAGTTAAAATTAAATACAACGGCCCCAGTAGTGGCGGGTAAGGAACCGGAATCTTTGTAATGGTTTGGACATGGGGAGTTGGTGCTGCTAGTTCGTAGTAACGACTTTAGTCGTAGTTACTACGAACAATCGCT
>CAZUCT010000101.1:0-22185 GCA_964619285.1 uncultured bacterium
TTCATCCATGCTTTAAAAAAACATGGCTTTCAAGCTCTCGTCCTTTTTTCGTAAAAAAAATCTGTGAAGTCGTACAATAAAAAACAACAACTAAATTCACAACTTATGACTAAAAAGAAAAAGTAGACTCACTGGCCCTTGTCGAATTCTTGGCTATTTTTTGGAATTTTTGGATTTTTGTTGGCAATTTTCGTCCGGCAAGCTTTAATTGATTTTGCCAACAATAAAATTGGTATAGCTTTTTGGATATCTTTTGTGCTGGGATTAATTTTAGCCGGAAAAATATTAGTCATGGCTTCAACTCGCCAAGGGAAAATAGTTAACGAATACGAGTAAGCCAAAGAACTGCCGAGAAAAGACCCTAAAAACCCCAAGTTAAGACAGGCAGCATTAGAAGCGGGGAGAAAATACTATGTCGAACTTGGCGGTGGTTTTATCACTGCAGCAGGGGAAACAGCATTAAAAAACGACATTGATGCTTGTACTGGTGAAAAATGAAAAGGAAATATTAGCTATGCAACTAGAAGATTATTTCGTATTTCTTGCTCCCGATGATATTCGGATCGAAGGAACTAGAGTTGGAATAGAAACCATCTTGTACGATTTCATCCATCGCAAAAGAACCCCAGAACAAATCGAGCAAAGTTATCGCACCGTAACTTTAGAACAGGTGTATGCAACAATTCTTTATTACCTGCACGAGCGAGAAGCTGTTACCGCTTACCTTGAAGATTGGTTAAAATTCTCTCATCAAATGCAGGAAGAACAGCGACGCAACCCACCACCAGTAGTTCTCAAACTTATGAAATTAAAAGCCGAACGGAAGGCAGAGAAACAGAAAAATGACGCTCAAACTTTTGCTAGATGAAAATGTCGATCTGGTTTATCAAACTCAATTTCTCCAAAGAAATCCCGAGTTAGTTATGTGGGCAATTGGCGACCCTGGCGCACCTCCAAAAAGCACTTTAGACCCTGAAATTTTGTGTTGGTGTGAAGAAAACAATTTTTTGTTGGTAACAAATAATCGTAAATCTATGCCGGTTCACTTGGCGGACCACATTGCAGAAGGTCGTCATGTCCCTGGTATTTTAATTTTGAGTACGAGTTTAAGCGTGGGTGAAACTCTTGATTAATTAACTTTAATTGCTGAGGCAGCTTTTGATGACGAATATCGAGACCAAATAGTTAATTTGCCCCTGCCTGAATCCCGGTGAGATTTTGGCAGGGAACTCGGATAGACTGGCTCACAATTTTAGCAGTTAAAGGTGGGGGCGGGGGCACTCGCATTCGGACACAAAATTTGAGGGTTTTTATCAAAATTTGTCACCCAAATGCGAGTGCCCCTACTTTTGATTTTCTTTAAAATTGATATGTACTTTAAGAATATGAGTCTTATTATTTCCAGAGAAACATTAGAAAAAATTGAAATGTCGGAAGAGCAATTGCGGATAGAAATAGCTGTTATGTTATTTCAGCAGGAACGTTTTACTCTCGCCCAAGCTGCTCGTTTTGCACAAATAAATCAATTGGCATTTCAAAGATTGCTTGCCAGTCGTCGCATTCCTCTGCACTATGGCATGGAGGAGTTGATGGAAGATTTTTATAGTTTAAAAGATTCAGTAAGTAGGTAGGCAAAAATATTTGCAGAAAATTTTCCCCGTAGAACAGACATCTTGTCTGTTCGGTGTCTAATTAATTTTGCACTCCTACTTAACTCAGAAACCAGGTAATTTCTGCTAATACCTTCGCCATGTTCCAGTAGTTAGGCTGGTGCGAAACTAAACCTACAATTCATCAGCATTTTTCCTCCATGGCGAAGGTATTGTTATAGCATTTTATCTCTCAGATATAAACTCAAAAACAATAGGAAAGCAATTAACAATTAACAATTAACAAAAAGCGTTTAACTTTTGATTTTATTCAAAAAGGTAGGTTTTTATCGCTTATTTCGGAGTAACTGCCAGCTTAAATCCAAGTTCGTCTAAAAAACTTACCAAAGTGTAAATTTCAACGCCATCGCTTTCTAACAAAATCTGTTCTAGTTTTTGGTGTTGTTGTTTGGCAGACTCCGAAAAATGGTTTTTGCTAGCATAAGCTTCGGCAACATTTCTGAGAACTTTTCGGAGTAGAAATGGTTCGTTTTTTCCCTCTTCCAATACCACCTCAATATAACCTGCTGCCTCTTCAGGAACTTTTAAAGATTCTATTAGGTATTCGTGGTAACTATCGCTTTTCTGAGTTTTCAGATTCCTCATAGTCTGCCCAATACTCCTTAGCTTTACTAATGTCTTTCTCTTGGGTACTTTTATCTCCTCCGCAAAGGAGAAGCACAATGCTCAATCCGATCTGTCCAAAATAAACCCGATAGCCGGGCCCATAATCTATTCTAAGTTCAAAAACTCCTTCTCCAACTGAACGATAATCTCCAAGGTTCCCTTCCTCAACCCGGTCAAGCCTCAATTTAATTCTAAGCCTGACCCTACGATCGCGCAAGCTATCAAGCCATTCAGCGAAAGGAACTTTGCCATTTGGCGCAATATAGCGTCTAATCTCCCTTGGTTGGACTTCCATAATTTAACTGTCAGCGTATCCGAAATTATTTTAGCCCGATCGCACTAACCAAAGCACAGTTTATCATAATTCTTAAAATGTATTTCAGAATACATTAATTACGGAAGCATCCCATATTTGCAAAAATAGAAAATGGCTAATTGCGAATCGCTAATCGCCTAGAGCCATGCAAGCTCGCAATTAGCAATTAGCAAGCTCGCAAAAAGCGTTGAATTGTAGGTTTTCCTCTTGCATTGAGATGCACCCCTAATTACTTTCCTTGTTTCTGGGCGATAAACAATTCCCAAATTTCCCAATTGCCAATATGAAAACCATAAATTACAGCCAAATAATCGACTTAACCCACGTCATCCACCCAGAGATTCCTATTTGGCCGGGAGACCCAAATATCGAGTTTAAAACTGTAGCAAATATCGAAAAAGATGGTTATTATTTGCGACGATTTTCTCTGGGAGAACATAGCGGAACTCATCTTAATGCGCCTAACAGTTTTTATCCAGATAAAGAGGGAATAGATGATTATAAATCTTCGTCTTTGGTAGTTGTTGCGAATGTCATCGATATTAGGAAGAAAACTGCGATTAATCCCGATTATCTTTTAACCATTGACGACGTTAAAGAATGGGAAAAACAATCTAATTTAATTGCTCCAGAAACGGTGGTTTTACTGTACGCGGGATGGCAGGAAAAATGGAGCGATCGCCTCTCTTTTCTCAACCCAGACGAGGAAGGAAATTTACACTTTCCCGGTTTTGCTGGAGAGACGACTAAATTTTTATTAGAAGAAAGAGGAATAGTTGGAGTTGGCATCGACACTCACGGAGTTGATGGCGGTTTGGATGAAAGTTTCGCCACCAACAAACTGATACTTTCTCAGTCGGGAATAGTCTTAGAAAATCTCAACAATCTTCATTTGTTACCTCCCACTGGCGCGACTTTGGTAATTGGAATTATTCGGTTAAAAGGGGGTTCTGGGAGTCCGGTTTCTGTCTTAGCTTTTGTTTAGTTAAGACACTATCGCGATATCTAAGAAACCCGGTTTCTTGAAGAAACCGGGTTTCTGTCTCAACATCTAAGTAATTTGTCATAATTCGTAATTCGTAGGTTGGGTGGAGTGAAACGGAACCCAACACCACAAATTTCAAAATTGCACGTTGGGCGATCGCGAACCGAAACCCAACAACACAAATTTCAATACCAAATTGATGATGTTGGGTTCCACTAATTAATACGAATTACTGTTACAAATTTGTTGGGTTCCACGAAGGTCCGCACAACCTACGAACTTTTTCAACTACTGTATTATCTGCCTTTTAGCCAATTAGCTAAATCTTCGAGACTGTTGAAGTCTAAAAAATCTTCTCCTAGACTTTCTAAATCTTCAATGGATAAGCTTTCAATTTGACCGCTTATTTCCTCTGTCAGTTCGCCGAAACGTTTTTTTAGCAAACGCATAATTAATCGGTTTCCTCCTTTTTGTTCCGCATAAGTTATTCTTCCTCTTTCATCTTGCAGCATCATCCCCCGCTTATCTACTATTTCAAATTCTTCGGGGGTCATGTTGGCTTGACTTGCTAGATTTAAAGCCAATTCTATCTCGGATACTTCTCTTAAATTTTCGGGAATTTCTTCCAATAATGCTGCTTCTTTGAGAAAATAAATCCATTTATCTGTTAAGGTTTTTAGCTCCGATAAACTTTTCTTGAACTTGGGAAGTTCTACAAAAATTAATCGTAATTCTTTCTCTAAGATTTTCAAGTTTTTTTCTTCTTCCTCCTTAAAGACAAATTTATTGATAATTTTTTTACTCTCTTTAAGTAAGATAAAATCGGCGATAGTTACTGCTATGGCTGGATTTAATAGGGGATAATCTTCTCCTTTTGTTAGCTGATTTGCATAAGCTTTGGTTAGGTTATAAGCCACTCGTTTGTCAAATGCTGTCATTGAGGCTACTTGCATTTCTATGACTACGATTGAACCGTCGTTTAGAACTGCTTTTATATCTAAGTAGGTGTCTTTTAAGCTGAGAACTTGACCGGGATTGTAAGGGTTTATGATGGTTAAGGATTGTATGATTTTTTCTCCATCATAAATAATGGCATTCAGAAAGCTGATTAAGATTTGTTGGCTTTGTTCTGAGCCAAAGATTTTTTTAAAGGCATAGTCTATCTTAGGGTTAATAAATTTCATAGTTTTTTTCCTTTTGAGCCTTAAGGGATAGTTTTAGTTTACCACAGTCCCTAGCTGACTTAATGTTAAACCAGTTGCGATCGCTCTCTACCCCCATTTTCCCATGTAGGTCGGGTTCCGTTTCACTCCACCCGACAGCACAAATTTTAATCCCATCCGAAATTGATAATGTTGGGTTCCACTCCGTTCCACCCAACCTACAACTACTTAAGTCTCCTGTCGGCTCAAATTAACCCATCAATAAATCAATCAAATTATCAGTTACCGGAAAACCGGTTTTCCTTTCAAAATGAACGAACATCGGACTAAAATTAGCTTCTAAAAATACATATTCCCCATTAGGTTTTAAACGCCAATCTATTCCCGTCCACTTCAGACCGAATTTTTGCGCAATTAAAACGCATTGTTGGCTAACATCTTCCGGTAATTCAACTGCGATTAACTCCGCTTTTTTATCTTCCCTAAAATCTAACGAACCGCTGCGAATTTCCGCCGAATAAACCTTGTCGCCGAGAACGTAACTGCGGATATTCGTTCCGGGAATATATTCTTGGAGAGTAACTGGAGAAATGCTTAAAGCTAAATTTAAACGTTGCTTATCCAGATGTTCTTTAGTTAAAAACTGAGTGTGGGAACCGCCATAAACTGGTTTAAAAATAACTTGTGGATAGCTTTCTGCAAACTCAATAATTTCGGCAGCATCGTTAGTAACAATTGTCGCGGGAATCGTAACGCCGATTTTATTTGCCAAACCTAATTGGAGGGGTTTTTCTTTATGAAATTGATAAGCTTGCCAAGAATTAACCCATTTTTCGGCAGTCGCTTCCATGAAAGAACGTAAAACCCCCATAGAATCGTTAGTGGCGATGTTTTGTTGATAGGAGTTGGAAAGTTGGGGAACTTTTACTCCATAATAAGTCCGCCAAAAAATGCTTTTTATCTCGGAGAAAGCTAGCTTTTTGCCGTTTGCTAAAACTAGAGAACCGGTTCCCTTGACCGGTTGCCAGGAGATTTTTAATTGAGTGGGGAATTGACGAGAGTCTAAATAATCGTTTTCTATTCCCTTTTCGGTTAAGGCTTTTTTTAAGTAGGCGGCGTGGGAGTCTTCCGCGCTGCCTAAGATTAAAATGTTCATTGTTTGTAGTAAGCACTAAAGTGCTTAAAAAATCTTTTCAAGCACTTTAGTGCTTACTACGAACGGTTAACCCTCAAAAATGAGAGTGGCATCCTGGATGTTGGGAACGTTTTCTACCACCGCCACTAAATCCCCCGCTGCTGTAGAAATGTTGGTTGAGTTGTTAACAACTTCAAAGTTGTAATCTTCCAAAAAACCGGAGAGTTGGATGCGGTCCGAACCCACATCGAAGTTTTGAATTAAAGTAAAATCGAGAGCCCCCGAACCGACATAAAAAGGTTGAGATTGACTGTTGCCCAAGATAAATAGTTCGGTGGAAGCTGGACTCGACTCGCCTATCAAAACGTCAAATTCGCCGCTGCCGTTTCCATTAAAAATAAAATCGCCAGCGATCGCATCGTAGCCAATAATGGGAATCCCGCTAATAACAGTATTATTGCCGAAGGCAGTTACTCTATCGGGGCGCTGGAAATTGCCTTCAAAAATACCGATGCGTTCCGGTTCAAATTGTCCGAAGGCTTCGTAATGGTCTAAAAGCGATGGTACGACTCCGTTGTTAAGCGCTTCTATTAAATCCGGGTAAAGTTCTCCGTAAGCATCTGCCTCAAAACGGCCTGCTTCGCCGAAAGCATCGGTGATAAATTCGTCTGGAGCTACTCCTGCAGTAGGCACGTCGGCAACTTCGGCAATTTCAAAGCCATCGACATTTCCTGGAGGTGGAGGAGTCATCTCCGAGACCGGTTCGCCCAACTCCATTATTTCCCCATTTTCTCCTTCGGCAAAGGTAAAGACCGTATCCCCATCTTCCCCTTCTGCCTGAGTGACGATACCTCCTTCCTCGCCGATCGCCATCGTCGTAGCAAATCCCGGATCTTCCCCTTGTTCGGACAAAACTTCGGTCAAACCGAAACCGCCCCCTTCTTCTCCCACTGCTTCGGTGGTTGCCAAGGGCAGCGGATCGGAAACGACGCCCCCTTGTTCTGCCAAGATGTCGGTGGGAGCCGGAAAATCTGGGGGCGGTAACTCTTCGGGTTCCACTCCGCCTTCTTCTCCCAGTGCCATTGTCGTGACATCGGGTAATTCGTCGGGTTCCACTCCGCCTTCTTCTCCCATTCGTTCGGTGGTGCCGAGTTCTTCGGCAATTTCTTCTGGGGTGGGTTCCTGGGGTGGCGGTGGTATTTGACCCCGTTCGCTATCTACTAAGAAAGTTCCCCCCGCTCCCCCCGCAGCTCCTGTTGCTATTACTTCTGGAGGGGCATCGGTGCCTGGGGGCATTATCAGTCGCGGATCGCCCTCGGGACTTAATATTTCTTGTAGCTGGCTGGCTGTTAGCTCAAATGGATGCTGGGACATATTTTTTCTCCTCGATTTTGACAAGCTTTTATTTGGAACAATTAACAGCATTTGCTGTTCCCCGAGTCCAATTTTAACTAGGATTTATGTTGGGGGTATTTTTTTGGCCCCAACAAACGGCACTACCTTTAATCAATGACTCAATTACCTACAGATTTAAACTCGGCGATCGCCCAAGCAAAAGAAGCTACCAAAGCTGCTCTCGACGACGGTTTCAACCTGGTTTCGGTGGAGTTGGTTATACCGGAAATCGAACTCCAAGCACAGGCGATCGCCCAACAATTCATCCCGGCTATCCTGGAACCAGATACAGGCCTTAAAGTCTTTTTTCCCGATACCGGCGCTGCGGCCCTCGCCCGTCGCGACTGGGGGGAGGTTCCTTTTAAAGTTACCGACTTGGGTACTAGCAGATCGCCAGTGGAGGAAAGGATCGAAGAGGAAGACCGACGGTTTTTATTGATTTGCCCTTCCTCTATAGAAGTGGCCCAGGCCGAAAAGTTATCTAATTTAGCGGGCGATCGCCCCGTGGTAATATTATTGCCCCGGTTGGAGGATGTCTCTATTGTAGGCATCGGCTACGCTGCCCGCCAACTGCGAGAACGGTTTATCAACAAGATTCAATCTTGTTATTACCTGCGGCCTGGGGATGGTTTTACTTTATTTCGCTGCTATCCTTCCCCCTGGCAAATTTGGTTGGAACCGGAGGAGGGTAAATACGAATTAATTGCCGAACTTCCAGAAAAACCGATGGGAGATAATTTGGACTTAATTTTAGCCAAAGCTACCGGTCAAGCAACCGAGGCCCCAGAAGCTAGCGCTGACGCTGCCCCCAAACCGAAGAAAAAAGGCTTTATGGCCGAACTGCAAAAGTTTTTCCGCGCTTTGAGTAGTTAGTCGGGTAGGAAGAAACCCTAAGAAACCCGGTTTTTTGAAAAAACCGGGTTTCTGAGGCTTCCCGAGCTCGAACCTAGCATCTCCTGGTAAAATTACGGTTAAGCGAGGGAAAGCTCTCCTCCTATTTTGGGTAGGATAAATTTAAGAAAGAATACAATCTTAAAAAAAATTAAGCTTTCCACAATTAAGGAAATAATCTGCAATTGTTAATCTTTTCACCGAAATAAATAGGAGCAAAGAGCGGCAGAAAAATTAACTAAAAGTTGAGTTTTAGGGAACAAAAAAGATGAAAAAACATCGACAACGGAGAATCGTCATCGGCGACGTACACGGACATTTCGATGGCATGATGGCTTTGCTAGAAGAAATTGCCCCCGGCGATAAAGATGAGGTGTATTTCTTGGGAGATTTAATCGACCGAGGCCCCAAAAGCGCCCAAGTGGTAAATTTTGTCAGAGAAAGTCCCTATAAGTGCATTTTAGGCAATCACGAACACATGATGTTAAATGCCATGCCAGAGGGAAAAGTTGACCAGTCGGCATGGCAGGCATGGCTTTATAGTGGGGGGCGAGAAACCATCGAAAGTTACAGAGATATTGAGGTTATGCCTTACGAGGATTTAGAATGGATTAAGTCTTTGCCTGCTTATTTAGATTTAGGAGATGTCTGGTTGGTTCATGCGGGAGTTAAGCCAGAAACTCCTCTAAAAGAGCAAACTTTTAACGAGTTTTGCTGGATTCGTAAAGAATTTCATCACATAGAAAAACCATTTTTTAAGGATAAGTTAATTATCACCGGTCATACCATTACCTTTACTTTTGAAGGGGTAGAACCGGGAGAATTAGTACGAGGAAATGGTTGGTTGGATATCGACACTAGCGCTTATCATCATAAAAGCGGTTGGCTGACGGGGTTAGATATTGACAATAAATTGGCTTATCAAGTTAACGTATTTGATAACTTAAAAAGACAAGTGCCGATGGAAGAACTTGTGAAGGAATATCAAGTACAATCGGAAAAACAGCCATCTCTGCTGTCTCGTTTGTTGAGTATGAAGTTGTAATTAAATCTGGAACTTGATGGGAGCAAAAAAACAAGAATTAATTGCTTATTTAAGTAAATTTGTAACTGAAGCGCGGCGGGAAAAAATTAAATCGGTTTTGGAGAACCGAACCCGTCGCGTTACTGTAATTTTAGAAGATATTTATCAGCCTCATAATGCCAGCGCGGTTCTCAGAAGTTGCGATAGTTTTGGGGTTCAAGACGTACATATCGTTGAGAATAAAAATACTTTTACTGTCAGTCACGGGGTGACTCTGGGAAGCGATCGCTGGTTGACTTTATCTCGCTATAACGAAGAAAAAACTAATAACACGAAACGTTGTTTGGCTAAATTAAAAGCCGAAGGTTATACCATCGTCGCCACAACTCTCCACCAGCAGGAAGTTACTATCGATGAATTGGCGGTGGATAAAAAGTTGGCGTTAATGTTTGGCGCGGAAATTACCGGTTTGTCAAAGTTTGCGGTGGAACAGGCGGATATTTGCGCGAAAATACCGATGCAGGGATTTAGCGAGAGTTTTAATATTTCGGTGAGCGCGGCTTTATGTTTGTACGAAGTGACCAACCGACTCCGAAAACAAGATTTAAACTGGTCTTTAACTGAAGAGGAAAAGTTGGATTTAGAGATAAGTTGGCTGCGCAAATCTATCCGAGGGGGCGAGCTGGTAGAAAAGAAGTTTTTTAAAGAACGTTCGTAGTAATCGATGAGCGCGATTTTAGCCAATCGCTGAAGCGATTACTACGAACTAATCGCTAAAGCGATTACTACGAACATGACGAACTACCTTTACAGCATTCTGCTGACTGTTCTTTGATAAGCTGTTTCGTTTAAACCATCTCCTGCATTGGGATTTGCTGATAAAAATTGCCTCATGGTGGTAATTCTGTTGGATGTGGCGGGGTGGGTGCTTAAAAAGGCGGGCATGGAACCTTTGCTTAACAGTTTTTCCATAAAGGTAATAGCCCCAATTTGAGCGTAGCCGGCCTTTCCTAAGGTTTGTATTCCTAAATAATCTGCTTCGTATTCGGCTTCGCGGCTTTTGGGACGTCTGAGGGCGAGGTCAACTCCGATTTGGACTGCTACGTTTTCGTCAAGTCCGGTAGCAGTAGCCACTCCTCGAGCGATCGCCATCTGACGCATTTGTTTGACGGCGTGACGACCGGCGATATGTCCGATTTCGTGGGCGATGACGCTGGCTAATTCGGCTTCGTTATCTGCGGCCTTTATCAAACCGGTGTTGACATAAACAAAACCTCCCATGGTGGCAAAAGCGTTAATGTTATCGTCTTCGACGACTTGGAAGGTGTAGGGAATCTCGGGGCGGGAACTCGCTTGGGCCAGTCTTTGACCGATTCTGTCGATGTATCTCTGGGTGGCGCGGTTTTGATGCAGTTCGATTTCTTTATTGACTAACTGGGCGTTAATCTGTTTGCCTAGTTGTACTTCTTGGTTATCGGAGAGGGTGGTGAGTTGAATTACTTGGATCCCTTGAAGGATGATTTCTCTCCAGGGAAAGGCCAAGGCAGGAGAGACGGAACTAATGGCAAGGCTGGTGGCTACTAATACGGAGATTAAAGGATATGTCAGTTTGCGATAGAAACGTTTGTTAGTTAAAGAGTTATTTTTTAGCATGGTGTTTTGGTTAGGAGAAGTTTTAGATTTTTGAAACTGGAAAACAATTCGCGGGCGATCGCTCCAGAACTGGAAAATAAATTGTTGCCCGGTACTATTGACTACATTTGTTATCCCTCTAGTTTCCGAAGATAAACTTTTTGGGGGTGACGGAAAAATTAGTGGCCTAGAGAGTCGGTCTTCTCAGAAACCCGGTTTTTTGGTGCCCCAGAAACCCGGTTTTTTGAAAAAACCGGGTTTCTTGACCTTTAAACCCAACGCTTAAAATGCTAAAGTAAGCTAAGTCCGTAGGTTGGGTGGAGCGTAGCGGAACCCAACTTTAATCATGTTGGGTTCCGTTTCACTTCACCCAACCTACAATTCTTAAAATGGTAAAGTAAGCTGTTAGCTCTCTTAAAGTCCGTAGGTTGGGTGGAGCTACGCTCCACCCAACTTTAATCATGTTGGGTTCCGTTTCACTTCACCCAACCTACAATTCTTAAAATGGTAAAGTAAGCTGTTAGCTCTCTTAAAGTCCGTAGGTTGGGTGGAGCTACGCTCCACCCAACTTTAATCATGTTGGGTTCCGTTTCACTTCACCCAACCTACAATTCTTTTTAGTTGAAAATTATGAAGATATTAGATTCTAAAGGTCGTTTATTTGGTAAAGTTAGCATTCTCGATATCGGCGCGGTGCTAATAATTTTAATGGTAATAGTGGGGATATTTTTCTTTCCCGGTACTACTCGCGGTTCGGTAGCTCAAATTGGTAATGTTATTAGCAAGCCGGTGGAGGTAGAGGCCATCGCTGTGGGTTTAAAAGGTCGCAACCTGGAAGAATTGTTTAAAGTCGGAGAAAAAGCTAATCTGGTTATTAGAAATCAACCTTATGGCGAAGTGACAATTACAGGAGTGGATATCTTAACCAGAAAAGTTGCGATACCCATGTTAGATGGAACCATAAAAGAGGTTGCAGATCCCAAAGATGAAGGAGCTTTTAGTAAAAATGTCGTGTTGAGTTTGGAGGGGCAAGGTCGCATTACCGACGACGGTCCGGTACTTGGTAATATTAAGGTTAAAATCGGCAATACGGTGGAATTGGAAGGAGCAAATTATAATTTTAATGCCAGCGTTATTGATGTCCGGGTTAAGGATTAAAAAGGGTGCATCTCAATTTTGCATTGAACCAAAAGCCTAACGCTTTTTGCTAATTGCTAATTGCTAATTGTTAATCGTAAGGCAATAAGTGGTTGGGAAATAAATTTTCTCTAAATTGTCAAATTGAGATGCTCTCGCTTAAAAAAGGTAAGACAGGCATCTCGCCTGTCTGAAAGTAGCATTTTTATTTTTGAGATTTTACAATCTATGGCAACAACAAGCTTCACTCCTCAAAAGATAGAAGTTGCCGATGGGGATTTAGTTTTTTACCCTAATTTTTTTACCGTTGAAGAGAGCGATCGCTTTTTCTTTGAACTAGAGAAAACGATTAAATGGCGACAAGATTCAATTACTTTATACGGTAAAACTTTTCCCATTCCCAGAGAGAATGCCTGGTATGGCGACAGCGATAAACCTTACACTTATTCTGGTATTGACATGGAACCGGAACCCTGGACGCCGACTTTATTAGAAATAAAAACTGCGGTAGAGGAAGTTGCAGAAGTGGAATTTAATAGCGTTTTAGCTAATAAATATCGCAACGGCAAAGATAGCGTTGCTTGGCACAGCGACGACGAACCGGAATTAGGGAAAAATCCTATTATTGCTTCGGTTAGTTTTGGGGAAACGCGGCGATTTGTTTTGCGCCACAAATACCGGGAAGATGTAGGTAAAGTAAATTTAGATTTAACCGATGGCAGTTTGTTAATTATGAAGGGGGAAACTCAGCATTTCTGGCAACATCAAATTCCTAAGACTTCGAGGAACGTAGGCCGCAGAATTAATTTAACTTTTCGGGTTATTGTCAATTAAAAAACTGTTCGGTTTCTTGATTTTAAAACCTTCGTAACGTTCGTAGTAATCGCTTCAGCGATTAAGGTGCGCATTGCGCACCCTACTTAAGCTTATTCTTGTCATTGCTGTCGTACTTCTTTAACAATTTGGCTAATCTCTTCGAGAGTAGGTTCGTTAGGATCTGGTCCTAACTTTTCCCGCCGCCGCCTCAATTCGCTTAAGATTATGCCTTTGCGAACTTTTTTCAAGGCGATTTCCTCTGGGGTTATGGAGATTTCGTACTCGGCAAAGGGCTTTAATTGAGCTTCTATTTCTGGTGGTAGTTCCAGTTTTCCTTTGGCTGTTACTTTGGCTATTAATTTTTCCATAATTTCCCGTTACTAAAAAGGTGTTTTAAGTAGTTTTTGTTATCAGATTGAGAATCGTAAAATGCGCAACTTTAATGCAAGACTACCGGAATATAGGACTGGAAATTTTCAAAGTCTTTATCCAGAGTAAAAACACTGTAGCCACGATTATGAGCGGCTGCACAGATTAAAAAATCCGTATTTGAACCTTGAATACCATTACGGCGACAGGTGTTAAAAAATTCTGCTGCTAACTCGTAGTCTTCAGTGGTTAACTCTAGATCTCGAAAAGCACGAAGATAATCTCGCAATCGGTTAAACTGTTCTGCGTGGCGAATCCCAGAAAGCACTTCTTGACGAATTGCCCCTAGTAAAACGACTCGTCCATCTGCTATCAAATCTTCTAAAACTTTCAATGTAGCAATCCCATTTTTTGGTGGGTTGCGCCGCAGGGCAAGAGACCAAATAGAAGTGTCAACAATAACTTTCATTTTACTTGTCTTTGTTGCTTGTAATCGTAATCTTCCTCGTAGTCGATAGTACCAAATAAGTCTAATATTTTAAGTTGTTTGCGACGTCGAATGTATTCGCGCAACAGTTCTTCTATAAGTAAATTTGCTGTCGAGCTATCGCTCAAAGCTAAAGCTTCTTCAAGAAGTTTTTTGTCAATTTCAAAGTTATCTAGCGTTAATTTTTCCATGTTTGATACTTTTCCTTTTTTGCCAATTGAGATTAGTAAGGTGCGCAGTGCGCACCCTACGAATAAACCTTTAGGCTGTAAGGTGCGCAGTGCGCACCCTACGAATAAACCTTTAGGCTGTAAGGTGCGCAGTGCGCACCCTACGAATAAACTTTTAATCTAGTTCTTTCAAGTATTTATTAATCAAACCAATTGTTACTCCCGGCATTTCTAATTGGGGAGTTAAACCGACGTTTTCTAAGGTTTCAAATACCTTAATTGCTTCGGGGTTCATTTCTGCTAATTTTTTACCTACTTCGGGGCCGGTGAATTGGGATTTTTTGCCCCAGATAATTGCTGTTGGGGTTGTTAGGCGATCGATGTAAAGGGATAAGTCAAAAGATAAGTCTCCACGGACGAAGGATAGGGCTGCATATTCGGCGTTAGGTTCTAATGCCGATTTTAAATAAGCGTTGACTATTTCTTCGTAAACTAAGCTGGGATTGCCAAATTGTCGCCCTTCTAAAAAGCTTCTAATTCCTCCCGGCGTTGCTACTCCGGCGCTGTAAATAAAACGGTCTAAAAAGGGGGTTTTTACTAATTGGGCAAAGAAGCTGTTGCTGTAATTTTCGCCGAAGTCGGAGAGGCCGGAGGGGATGGTTAATATTAGGGATTTAAACAGTTCGGGGCGGGCGATCGCTACTCGTATTATTATGGCTCCAGTTAGGGATGATGCTATTACTGGAACGGGACTGTCGCAGGTTTTTTCGAGGAACTCGGCGATGGTGGTAATGTAGTCGTCTATTTGATAGTCTCGGGCGGGATGTTCGGAGCGTCCCCAACCGATTAAGTCGGGGGCTAATACTTGATATTCTGAGGCAAAAGCGGGGTAAACTTTCGACCATTCGTAGGCAGAAGAACCGCCTCCAAAACCGTGTAAAAAAATTAATTTTGGTAGGTTTTCAATTTCAGATGTTTCGGTTTGCCAAGGGGCTTTTTCTTGGGTGTAATAAACCATTCTCCCGAGGGAAGTGACGATGGATTTTTGACCGAATCCTGGGGGTATAAACATATTTTTTTGGTAATGGGTAATTGGTAATTGTTAGTTGTCGAACGGGCAAGATGCCCCTTCTACGTTATTATAATCCAATTTTTCGGGGTAAGATGGCCAGTTGTTGGGCCATTATCTGTTAAGACAAGAGCGATCGCCTCCACAAAGACTTAAGAAACCGGGTTTTTTGAAAAAACCCGGTTTCTGGTCCCTGAAACAAGCGATCGCCTGTCAGACAATTAAACGCGGTGGCACCGGTATTGCATTCGGACATTAAATTTGCTGCTTTATTAACAGATTTATCGCCCGAATGCTTTACCCCTACAAGTTTTTCTGCGGACCTTTGCTTACTTAATTTCATCGGGGTCCATCCCCAACTCTCGCAACTTCGCCGCTAATTGTTCGGTCCGTTGCCGTTGCTCTTCAGCCAATTGTTCGGCTTGCTGCTGCTGCTTTTCTGCCTGCCGTCGGGCCTGGCGTTCTTGCCGTTGCCGTTGTTCTGCCTGCCGTCGGGCTTGGCGTTCTTGCCGCTGTCGGCGTTCTGCTTGCTGCTGCGCTTGTTCGGCAATAAGTTGTTGAACTTCCGCTTGCCGTTGGGCCTCTTCTGCAGTAGGATATCGCCGCCCGTCGCGATCGTACCAATACAACCACTCCCGGTTAATCCCCTGATAAGTTCCAACCTCGCTGCCGATGCCCAGACCTATTTCTGGCATCCACGCTGGATTATCTTCTAACAACTCGTATTTGTCTTCATCATTGAGCCGATAAATCGACAATTTACGCTTGCGCTTGCGCAGTGGAGCGTAAACTACATAGTACAACACTCCGTTTTCGGCGTAGATTTTCTTTTTCTTTTTATATTCGCCCCCCGGAGTTTTTGATACTACTTCTAAAACTAGGGAAGGAATTACTCCATTTTCCTCCCAAGTAACGTAACTCAAGCGCAAGTTTTCTCCTCTAATTCGCTGCACTCCCAGGGATAAAAAGGCATCGGGAGCGATCGCGCTTTTATCTGGGTCGTAGTACCAACCGATGTCGATACCAAAAAACCAATCCTGGCGATAGGCCCAGATGTAGGCCAAAACAGATTTTAATAAGTGAGCTATGAGGTCTTGTAGTTCGCTATCCACTGGTTTGCCGTCTTCGTAAGGTAGCTCTTCCATCGTGGGAAGGCGCTTTTGGGTTTTGTTATTTGATGTTAGCATCATTCGGAAATTATAATTATTTTGCGGTCTTTAACTAATGTAACATAAATGTAGGGGCAAAGCATTCGGGGGACAAATGCAGCTTGAGAACGTTAAATTTGATGTCCGAATGCTTTGCCCCGGTTTAACTGCGGGTGGGGCGATCGCGCAGAATAAGAAACCCGGTTTTGCCGGAATTACCGCGTTTCTGGTGGGGCGAGAGAAACCCGGTTTTTTCAAAAAACCGGGTTTCTGGGTTAGGGTTTCTGAACTACGAAAAACCCGCCTCACTAAATGCCCTACTTAACTCTCTCCCTAACCCCAACTTTTCTCCCCACTCCCGCATATAACCAACATCTAAACTTTCTCCCTGTAACTTCAACACTCCCAAAAGATCCCGCCACTGCTTCTGGGACTCTCCCCCAGTCATCCCAAACCAGATAAGTTTGTGCAATACGGTATCTTCTGGAGAACACACATAAAAACTTCGATTTTCCTCCGCAACGTGAAGTCGGCGACGGGCCTTATGTACTCGGGAAAATTCATCTTCTCCCATTACAAATAAATCCGCTTTTTCCGTAGTTTCTAAATGGATGACGTTAAAAGAAGAAGTTTTCCCGCTTAAAGCTTCTGCCACCGCAACCTCGCTAATATAAAATTCCCCTGCCATTGCCTCAATTAAAAGTTCTGCTTTAACTGGTTCTATTTGAATAACTAAATCCAAATCTTGAGTATATCTAATTTCCCCTTGCAGGGAACTGGCAACGGAACCGCAAACGTAATAATCAACATCTAATTTTTCTAAAATAACTGCCACTCGACGCGCCAGCCAAATTGGGTCTTCAAGCATTAGTTTTGTTTGAGAATAGGCCGATAAGATTTTAACCCATTTTTCTCCCCATCGCTTAATAAGATAATGCTGTCTAATTTCTGCTTCTGAAGCTTGAGGAAAGTTATTTTTAATTGCCATTAAAACTAATTTTGGCACTCGCTGGATGACGCGCCTCGCTAAGGCTTCTTTTTTTGTGGGAGTGAGATTTCGCCAGAGCTGAAACTGCACTAATTCTGCTTCGATGCTGGTGTCTAAAGATTGAGTTTTATAGGTAGATAACATGACTGTTTGAGAAAGTTGTATAAAATATTGTGTTACCATACTCGCCCAATGCTTTGTTCCAGTTTAGCCTTTTTTCCTTCGATGGGGCGATCGCGCCTGCATCCAGACAATTAAGAAACCCGGTTTTTTCAAAAAACCGGGTTTCTGGGCCCCCCACAAAAACCGGGTTTCTGGCCCGCCCACAAAACCCGCTTTCTGGCCCCCCCACAAAACCTGCTTTCTGGCCACAAAACCAGAGCATCAGATGGCCCAAAATCGGGCTATTATGAGAGAAATGTTAAATTTTGTAACAATTGCCTCGATTTCGCGTAAAAAAACCAATGCTCTCCCAGAGAGAACTATAGAGGCGGTTGGAAACTGACAAAGTTTTCAATTTTGGACTTCGACCGCCTGGCGGGATTTTAGGTTTTAGATGGACTCCAGGCCATTTAAAATCTAAGGTCTATTTTTTCAAATTCTAGTTAGGGTGGAAAGGCCATGAGAAAAAGAAATCTCGAAGAAAAATTTTCGACAGTTTTTCGGGTAGCGGATGGGAAACAGCGGTTGGTGATGACCGGTTTGGAGGGCGATCGCCGTTTGGCAGAAAACCTCCAACAAGTCGCCACCTCCCAACAAAAACCCCAAGAAGAAAATTTAGCCCGTTTATTTCTTAAAAGTAGCTTAAACGGTAACGAAATTCCCTTCGATAAAGACCATCTTTGCGCTTATTTAGATGAAACTTGTTTTTGGATAGGAAATGCGTTAGTTAGAGAATTAGATCCCCTCAAACTTACGGCATCGGAATGTTTTAGCAGCGCCAGAATCTTTGCTGCCAATCCCACACAAACTTTTAAAAATTACGACTTTGCCAAAAGTAAAGTAGAAAAATACGCTTCATTGCAAATCAAAACCGTTACTAAAGAACACCTCTATCTCGGCAAAGAAGTTTGCAAATATAGCCCTTGGGGGTTGCTGCGCCATTCTACTAAAAAGAAGTTTTCCGAGGCCCTACAACAAAGAACTAATCTTACTAAAACGGAGATTAAAAGCTGTTTGTTTGCTTTGGAAGCTTACAAAAAAGTCTATGCTTCTTCCAAAGAAAAGGGCGGTCAAAAATTAACGGAACCGAGTTTAGAAACTTGGCAAGATATTGTCAGTTATTATAACAAATATTGCTCTAAGAAAAACTTGGAACCAGTAGCAGATTATCGCCGAATTGAAAAATGGTTGAGTTATTGCGTCAAAGCAATAAGAGAATACTCAAAACTAGATTTTTCTCCCTTGCTGGAAGATGGTATTATCGACGAGGAGAGCGAAGATTTTAATGTGCAACCAAAAACAGAAGAATTGGAGGAAATTAATGCGGTTTTAACCGGAGCATTTTTAGATTTAGAAGCTGTAGAACAACGGTTGTTAAAACTGTGGTTTGGTTTGGGAATTTCTCAGGGAGATATGGCCGCTGTCTTGGGAATTGAAAAACAATATCAGGTTTCTCGCTTGCTAAAAAGCTGCACTAAAAAGTTGTTGCTGGTTTTGGCTAAATGGTGCGGGAACGTTCAACAAATTAGTTTAAGCGAAGAGGTAATTAAAGAATTAACAGAACCTCTGATAGAATGGTTAAAACAATATTGCCAGAAAGAATTTAAGGATTTTTTGCGGGAGGTTTTAACGAGCGATCGCCCCTACGATTTACCCCTAGTTCGAGGGCGATACGGCGAAGGTTTGACTGTAAAAATGGTCGCCGAAAAGTTGCAAATATCCCCAGAGGCAGTGACGGATAAACTGCAACAAGCGCGAGAATATTTAGCAGTAGAGTTGCAGCAATTTGTATTAGAAAAGTTGGGTTTGCAGTTGCCGAGTTCTGCTAATAAAAGGATGGCCGATTTTGTGGAAAGTTGGTTGGCAACAGCGCCTTATGGGGGGTGGGAGGTAATTAATAATTAACAATTAGAATCGCTAAAGCGATTACTACGAACGATTACTTATTACCCATTACCCAAACAAGAACGATGACTTTAAATTTAAACCAATTAACTGCAGTTTATCCAGAACAAATCTGGTTAGAAATTTCCCGAGAAACGGCAAATCGCGTCTGGGGAGAATGTCAAGAATATTCTAATAATTCTGCCCGGTGGAACGCTTATTTAAACAATCTTTGTTTGAGTGCAATTCTTAACTGGTTGCCAGAAGCAACGGAACCGGCAGAACAACCGCAACCTTGGCCGAGTAAGTCCGTTTTAAAACAACTTTGGGAGGCCGTAAATGGTAGCGCGATCGCCCTGGGAGATACTCGCATTATCGTTATTCCCACGGACGAAATCGATACGGAGACATTTTGCGTTCCCCAAGAGTGGGTGGATCTATCTTTTTGGGTGGGAGATTATTATTTGGCCGCTATTGTCGAACCCGATGAAGGTTGGGTGAGAATTTGGGGTTATACCAATCGCGATAATCTCATAACTAAGGCAAACTATAACGAGTTCGATCGCGCTTACTGTCTGGATCGGGAGTTTGTCACCGAGGATTTAAACGTGATGTGGGTGGGGCGGGAACTTTGTCCCCCGGGAAAGCCGGAAATCGAACCTTTGGCGAGTTTGAGTGGGGATGAGGCGGTGGCCTTGATAGATACTTTGGGACAGCGATCGCCCTATTCCCCCCGTCTGGAGGTGGAGTTTGAGAAGTGGGGCGCTTTGTTGGAACGAGAAAATTTAGTGAGAATGCTGTACCAGAAGCGGTTGGCGGAGGTAAAAACCTCTGTTACTAACTTGCGGCAATGGTTTGGGGGGGCAGTTGAGACCGGTTGGCAGCGTATAGAAGAGTTGATAACTTCCAGGCAGGCGCAAATGGGGTATCGTTTTCGAGACTCTCTCACTGTCGAAAGGGGGAGGGCGATCGACTTGGGCATGGAGTTAGACGAACAGTCGGTAGCGTTGGTGGCGATCGTTTCTCCAGAGACGGAGACGGAAATCGATATTCGCCTGCAAGTATATCCGATGGGCGAGGAAACTTATTTGCCACCGGGTTTGAAATTAATTATAATTGATGAGTCTGGAGAGGAGGCTTTAAATGTGGAATCTCGGGAGTTAGATAATGCCATTCAGTTACATTTTACTGCTGAATTTGGCGAAAGGTTTACTGCAGTTGTGGCCTTGGGAGATGTTAGAGTTAGTCAGGAGTTTTGCGTTTAGTTAGTAGTTCGTTGCAATCGCTTCAGCGATTAAAATCACTTTAGGGATTATTACGAACTACGACTAAAGTCGTTACTACGAACGAGTTGAAAAAATGACTTCATTTGTTTTGGAAAACTTCCACAAAAAAAATCTTCAGGGGCGCTCTTTTAAGGGTCTCGATTTAACTGGTGCGGATTTCTCCTATTCTAATATTAAGGGAGCAGATTTTACTGGGGCAAATTTGACGGGGGCGAACTTTTATCGGGCTAAAGCTGGATTAACCGCTTCTCGGAAAATTGCCCTGTTAATTCTGGCTAGTTTTCTCGTAATAATTGCCGCCACTGCAGCCGCTGCCAATACCTATATTACCCTGCGACTTTTAATACCAAAAAACGACGCGCCGATTAGCTGGACTGCATTTTTAATTGACGTTTTAGTTAATGTTGCTTTGTGGACTGCCATGCTGCGCCAGGGAACTAAAAAAGCTTGGTCGGCTGCCGGTTTTGCTTTAATTGCGTCGGTGCCTTTGGTGACTATTTTTGCGAGTTTGGCTTCTAATAAATCGGGGTTTTTGCAAGGTTTAAAAGTTTTGAGAAGCGGTAAATTGGTGGAGGCGATCGCTACTGGGGGCATTGGCAACGAACCGGCTAATATTTTGTTTTCGATGGTGGTAGCTGTGGGGGCGACTATCGCTTTAGTTGCTGCTTTGAGTTTGGCGTTATTTTTTAAGTCGATATTTGTCGAGATTAAACCGGGAAATAGCGTTGTTGTTTGGACTGAAATTCTGGCAATTCTGGGGGCGGGAATTGCAGTTAAAAATCGAACGCGCCATTTAGAAATAATGTTCGATAAATGGATTGCTGTATTTTTTACTGCATTTTTAGCTTGTTTGTTGGTTTATTTAGCTCGTTTAGTTGCGAATAAATTTGTCGAAGAGGATGAGAAATACGACCTGTTGCGTCCGGTGGCGATCGCTCTCGCAACGGTAGGCGGTACTAATTTTAAAGGGGCAGATTTAACCGATGCCAATTTCAGTCAAGCGGACCTAACTTGCTGCGATTTTCGATTAGCAAATATTACGCGAACCTGTTGGCGAAATGCGGAAAAACTGAGCTTATCGCGGCTGGATAATACAATTTTAGCGGCCCCAGAAGTGCGGCGATTGTTAGTTAGCGGCGACGGGCATAAAAGGTATTATGTCGCTGCCAATTTGCGGGGGGCAAATTTGGTTAATGCGGATTTGAGTTATGCCAATTTAAAAACAGCTAATTTGAGCGAAGCGACTTTACAAGCTGCTTGTTTGGATTGGGCAAATTTGACCGAAGTTCAGGCAATTGGTACGGATTTTAGTTATGCCAAAATGACGGGAGTTCGGTTAGATTCTTGGAATATTAACAGTCAGACAAATTTGGAGGGAGTCGATTCTAAATTCGTCTATCTTTTGGAACAGCCAAAACCGGGAACCGACGATTCCGAACGTCGCCCTTGTAGCGGCGAATTTGTGGAAGGAGAGTTTACGAAATTATTTGAAGAAGTGACGAATACCATCGATTTTATTTTCCACAAAGGCATCGAGTGGAAACCTTTTATTGCAGCAGTTAAGGGGGTAAAAGTTGAAAATGAGGGATTAGATTTGACGATTAATAGTATTGAGAATAAGGGGGATGGAGTAGTAGTAATTAAGATTAGTTTATCTGGGGAGGTTAATAAGTACAAAGTTCACCAACAGTTTAAGGATTTTTACGAGCAGAAAATTGCGGGTAAGGAGGAAGTTATGGAGGAAAAAATGCAATATATGTTGTCAGTGATGGAGGAAATTGTCGATGGTTAATCGTTCGTTCGTAGTAATCGCTTCAGCGATTGTTCGTAGTAATCGCTTCAGCGATTGTTC
>CAZUCT010000102.1:0-7223 GCA_964619285.1 uncultured bacterium
TCCTCTAAAAAATCCTTGGCAAATTCATCGTAGGCAAAACGGGTCATTGTGTTTTATTTCTCAATATTTATACTGCTTTTATTTTAACCTTATTTTAATTTAATTACTCTTAAATAGTTGAAAAAATGCCCTATTTAATATCTTTAATACAAAGGCGCATCGCAGCAATTAACAATTAACAATAAACCATAGACAAAAAGCGTTTAACTCTTGGTTTTCTTAAAAATTGAGTAGCTACTCCGACTGCTTTGCTACATAAGTTACGGGGTTCTTATTTTTAATTACCTTCCCTTCTTCCACCGCTCTTTTTAACCACATCCTTAATTGTCCGACTTGTAACTCCAAACGTTCGGCAAGAACTTTATCCTCTAGGGGCCGTTCTAAGTTGCGGAGTATAAAGGGTAAAACAGCTTCGTAAATATCTTTGGGGCCGCATTCAACAACCGGTTGAGTTGTTAAGACTTCGGGCGGCGTCTCTTCTACTTCCTCCTCTACGGGTTCTTCCAAAGTGGCAACTATTTCTTCTATCTCCTGGGGTAAAAACTCGAAGGCCGCCTCCTTTTGGATTATAGAAATCTCTTCATCTAACAATTGCCACAAGCGCTTGTTCCAGGGTTCTTTGGGAAAAGCGATCGCTCCCCGTTTCCAGAGCTCGCGGTTTCCTACTGGTACGTTTCCTTCGAGACGGACGAACAAAGGTACGTTTTTAATATTTGCCAGAGCGTCCAGGGCCCCCGACCAAGTGCCGCCCTTACCAAAGTCGGAACTCACTACCAAAGCGCGATCGCCCAAACCATAAATATATTTATTGCGTCCAATTGCATTTGCCGCAGTAAAACGAACGTCGGCGCCCCAAGGAGAAATCAAAGTCAACCGGCCCTCTCGGATGCTTTGGCGATATTTTCCCGAAACCGCCGCCCTCGTCAAACTGTCTGGCAACACGCCTATAGCAGTTCCGCCGGCCTTCAGCGCCGTTAACATGGCGTTAATATCGGCTCCCCGCGCCCCACCGGAAATTATTTGTATTTCCTCCCTGGCGCAGGCAAGGGCCACCCTTTGAGTATAATGCAATCCTTCTCCGTCTAGTTCGCGAGAACCGACAACGGCCAACCCTCCCCAAGATAGTAACTCCTTCTTGCCTATACCGTAGAGAATTGGTGGGGCTAAATTTTGGAGGTTTTCTTTGAGGGATTGGGGATAGTCTCTGTCGTGGAGTCCGATTATCCAAACTCCTTGACTCGCCCATTTTTTGAGGGCAAAATTTAAGGCGACGCCCCGTTCTAGCAAAGCGATTATCCTTCTATTTTCTAAGTTCTTAGCTTCCTCTAACTTATTGCGTCCCGCAGGCGTCAATAAATCCTGCGGACGCATTTTAACTTCTCGCAACCAATCCGCCAAATAATTATATTCCGTCAGCGCCAGAGGTCTCGCTTCTCCATAGCGATTCTCTCCCAAACTGGCGCATAACAATAAAATTGCTTGAGTGTCTGCTGATAATTGACCGTCGAACACGATTAACAATTAACGATTACAACTGATAATTAACGCCTGCGACCAACAAACCTATTGCTAACAAACTGCCGAAACAGGCGATCGCCAAATTAGTCATATTCGATTGACTCGCCGATGCCATTGCCGTATTTAGATCTGGTGCTTTCAAGCGTTCGTAATTTTTCACTGCCACTGCTGTTTCTGGCAGGGAGGAAATTAAACTGCCTAAGAAATAATGCAAGCCGGCAAAAATTGCGGTTCCAAATAGATTGCTCAAGGTTCCTTGATAGATTGTCGTCCAGGCTACAAACAAGGTATTTAAAACATAGCACAATCCTATTAGTCCAGTAGTTCCCAGAAGAAACTTTAACCAACTCGGCTCGTCTTCCCCCTGGGCTATATCTTCAAACAATTCGGGACGTTGTTTCTTAAATTTTGCCTCGCAAATAAAGAACAAGCTAATGCCCGCAAAACACAAAACAACTCCTAGCAACAACCAAGGCCAACTTCTGGGAGTTATTTCATCTGATAAGGGAATAAATTCCGATTGACCTGTTATCAACCAATAGGCTGTCGTTGCAAACAAAAACATGATTAATGACATCCCTAAATGCCAGATAAAAACCTTCTTTTCTCTGCCAAAAAGCTGAATAAAATTTTTAATTATTTCAAATTTTCCCAACAACAACCACTTGCCAATAACAATTAATGGGGCGACGATAAACATGAGGTAAATGTTAGCAAAATTCGACCCTAATGGAGTTGCTATTCCTCCCAATCTTCCGATGCTCAGGGATAGCAGCATTAAAAATAATTCTGGGTTATTGGTACTGGAATTAATTACTAAAGTTCGCTGGTCTCTCCCCCAATATTTCCCGGCCAAACCGGCAGCGGAGTCGGTCATCGTGTCTGTAGCTTTGGGGATTAACCACAGACAAAATACTACTCCTATTATGGCTGATATGGTTAGGAAAATAGTTTCGTTAGTGGAGTCATGCAGTTTAATAATTAAAGTTTCCATAATTGTTAATTGTTAATTGTTAATTGCCCAAAAATAAAATATACCATTTCACCTCAATTATTGCTACAGTGAAATGGTATTTTTTGCCTCCCTCCCACGGCAAAAAGCGAAGGGGTTTGGCGATTTTTACTTGTTATCTACCGCTGGGCAAACCGGGCAGAGTTATGCCTTCGACTCTTTGGCGGTATTCTTCTACTGCCGGACTGAAGTCGATGGGCAAAACTGCTACGACGTTATCGTGGGGACGTGGTATAATTACCCAGGTCTCCAGGGTCGCCCCATAAGTTTTTTCTACTGCGGCAATACCGGCATCCATTGAGGTTTTTACCTCGGAAACATCCCCGCGAATTTGGACGGTAAACCGGGCGCTACCAACCCTGATGTAGCCTACCAAAGTTACCCGGCCTGCTTTTACCATTGCGTCGGCGGCTGCTAAAACGCCTGGAAAACCTTTTGTTTCTATAACTCCCACTGCTTGTTGTGACATTCTATCTCCTGAAAAATTAGTTAATTAATACCCCGAATTATTGTAATAGTTTTAGCTACTAATTTTGCCAAACTGTAACTAATATTTTACTTGGCCCTTTAAGAATTAGTCGGTCAAGAAACCCGGTTTTTCTAAAAAACCGGGTTTCTGAGATACCTTAAAAATTTGCTGCTACTTTTTCGGAAGTTTAAGACCTAAATTGTTCGCTGACTTCCGTGTAATGAATTGGCAGGACCGTGACAATATTTTCGGGGGGGTTGGGTATGATGTACCAACTGTCAACTATGCCACCAAACACTTTTTCTGCCGCTTCGATGCCGGCGGCTACTGAGGGGTTAACCTCTGAGGTGGGGCCTCGAACCGCTACGAGAAAGTGGGCCTTTTCTGCGATGCCGTAATAGACGAGGGTTACTCGGGCGGCTTTGACCATTGCATCGGCTGCGGCGAGGACTGCGGGAAAACCTATGGTTTCTATGACTCCTACTGCTTCTGGCATCGGAGAACTCCTCTAGTTGGGTAAATGGGTAATGGCTAATGGGTAATGGGTAATGGGCAATGGCTAATGACTTTAATTGTCGTTACCCCTTGACCGCTACCAACTACTCGAAGGCATAATTTTAATTTTAAGGCTTAATGGCGATCGCCTGTCAATTATTGCCCTTTTTAGATTTTAGATTTTTTCGATTACCATAGAAAGTCGATTAAGTCAATAGGCATAAAAGCGTTTTTTATTCCCCTTCTAGCTGGAGGCGATCGCTCAATCTATCGAATAACCAATTAAATAAGGCTTTTTCTAATTCTTTATTGGCGTTTAATTTAGGATAAAATTCGCTAAATCCTGGGAATTTGTCTAAGAATAATTCTACGATTAATTTGCTGGCATATTCCACAAAAGTCTGCCGCGTTTTCTCTCCGTTTACTCTGACTCTTTCTGTCAGTTCGCTATCATTAAATAATCGGGTTTTTACCTCATTAATACAGGTTTTATCCATCTCAGTTAAATTAGCCCCATAACGTCGGTTAAATTCGTTGATAATTTGGGATAATAATAAAGACTCATCCAAAGAGGAATTAGGGGCGCTTTTTATGGCTGCGGCATCTAATTCTGCTGGGGTATCTTTGAGGGCGATCGCTCCTCGATAACTCTCTTCTAAACGGTAGTATTTTAAATCGATTCCGGGGGGTAAAATAAAGGTTGTATCGGTAGTTTCTGGCTTTATTTTTGTTAATAATAAATGACCTAAAATATAGAGTTTTTCTAATTCGGCATCGTCCCAGGGCACTATTTGAGATAGGTAGCGATACAGGCGAACGTATTCGGTTAGTTGGGAACGAAAGTTAGTTTGAGTTTGTTCTGGGGCGCGATCGAAACGGTCGACGATGGGAGAAATAACGGCTTCGATGTCGTTGAGGTTCTGGGAATCGCGATAATAAACAATAGCTAATTGAGTTAATTCTTGGGGTTCGTAAAAGTTAAATTTAGCTAATTCTCTTTGCAGGGTATAAAGTCGGTTGGGGTCGGTTCCTTGGGCGAGGTTGGTAATAGTATAATATTCTTGAAAGGCTGCTTTGATGTCTTCCCAATTATTGACAAAATCTAGGACAAAAACTTCGTTTTTTCCGGCATAACAGCGGTTGAGGCGGCTTAAGGTTTGGACGGCTTTGATGCCTTGGAGGGTTTTATCGACATACATGGCGGCGAGTTTTGGTTGGTCGAAACCGGTCTGGTATTTGTCGGCTACAATTAAGATTCTGTATTCGTCGCGTTTGAAAAAATCTGAGGTTTTGCTGTCGGATATCCGTTCTCCAGCGGTGTTGCTATTTAGGGATGTTTCGGTGTAGTTAATTCCGTCGATGTTAACGGTTTGGGAGAAGGCGACGAGGGTTTTTAGGTCGAGTTGTTTTTGCTGGAGATATTCATCCACTGCTTGTTTGTAGCGAACTGCTTGGGCGCGGGAGTTTGCTACTATCATTGCTTTGCCTTTGCCGTTTATTTGCTGTTGGATATTGGCGAGAAAATGCTCGATTATTATGATTACTTTTTGTTGGATTGTTTCTGGGTGTAAATTGACGCATTGGCGGAGGAGATAGCTGGTGCGGTTTTTGTTGCAGTGGGGGTCGTTTTCTGTTGCTTGGAGGAGGCGATAATATTGTTGGTAGGTGGTGTAGTTTTGCAGGACATCGAGGATAAATCCTTCTTCTATTGCTTGGCCCATGGAGTAGAGATGAAAGGGGGAATATTTGCCGTCGTTTTGGCGAGTTCCAAACATTTCTAAGGTTTGGTTTTTGGGGGTGGCGGTGAAGGCGAAATAACTGACGTTTTTGGCTTTGCCTCGTTTTTGGGTTTCGGCGAGGATAAAGTCTTCGGCGTCGGTGTCTTTTTCTGCTAATACTGCTTTTAAATCTTTGGCGGTTTCTCCACCTTGGGAGGAATGGGCTTCGTCTATTAATACTGCGAAGTTTTGGTTTGCCATTTGGGCGGTTAAACGGAGGACTTGGGGAAAGAGAAATAAGGTGCAGACTATTAGTTGTTTTTGTTGTTGGAGGGCGGTTTTTAATTGTTGCCCTGATTTGGGAGTGGCGACGGTTCCTTTTACGCTTTCAAATTGCCTGATGGTGTCTTGGAGTTGTTTGTTGATGATGCGGCGATCGCTGATTACTATTACTGAGTTAAAGACTCGTTCGTTGCGGTTATTAAATAAGCTGGTTAGTTGGTGTGCCAGCCAGGAAATTGTTTTAGTTTTGCCGCTGCCGGCGCTGTGTTGGATTAAATAGCTATTTCCGGTTCCTTGGATTTTGGCGTTTTGGAGGAGTTGGCGGATGCTGTCTAATTGATGGTAGCGGGGGAAGATTTGTTGGTTTTTTTCTAGGTGGATATAGTTTTTGATGAGGTCGAGGATGCTGTTAGGTTGCCAGATGCTTTCCCAGAGGTAAGCGGTGCGGCATCCTTGGGGATTTGGGGGGTTGCCTTTGCCGTTGTTGTTGCCTTGGTTGAAGGGTAAAAATTCGGTTTTTTCTCCTTTTAAGTGGGTTATCATAAATACTAATTCGGCGTCGGCGGCGAAGTGACAAAGGCAGCGATTTGGTTTAAAAATCGGTTCGTTGGGGTTGCGGGTTTGGCGGTATTGTTGGAGGGCTTTTTCTACTGGTTGGTTGTATTTTAGTTCGGCGGTAAAGATGGGGATGCCGTTGAGAAAGATGGCGAGGTCGAGGCTGTTTTTGGTGTCGGTTTTGCTGTAGTGTAGTTGGCGAATTAGGGCGAATTGGTTTTGTTGTGCGAGGGGTTTTAGTTCGGGGTTGAGGTTGTTATTTGGGGGGAAGTAAAGGAGTTCAAAGGTGCAACCGTGGGTTTTTATTTTGTTGAGAAATAGGTCGATGGTGCTGCGGTTTTGGAGTTCGTTGGCGAGGTGGTTTAAAAAGTCGGTTTCGGTTTGGTATTGTCGGTATTTTTCCCATTCTTGGGGTTGGGTTGTTTGGATGAAGTTGAGTAGGTCTCGGGGGATGAGGTTGAGGTTTTTGTTGTAGTCTTGGTTGGTGCGTTTTTGGTAGTTGTGATGGTGGAGTAGGGTTTGTTCGATGATGGTTTCGAGGTCGATTTCTTTGGGTGACATGGTGAGTGGGGGTTAAGGGGACTTTTTGATTATAGGCCAATAGGGCAGGTTTTGGCAAACTGCGTCATTTTTTCAAGGTTAACTCGCCCGCCAGAAACCGGGTTTTTCGCAAAAACCCGGTTTCTTAATCCGATAAAATCCCTTTACCTCACGTCTATTTTACCGGTAACGGCGGCACTGATGAGGGCGGTGCGATATTCTTTTTGGATTTTGATGCTTTGGCGGATTTTTTTGATGAGGTTGTCGAGTTTGAGGGTTTCTTTGTCTAGGTATGCCCCGGAATCTCACCCGATCGCTCAACACCAGAATCCTTATAAACAGAATAACGCCGCCACTGGTTAGCGGGAGAATTATTAATAACATTAACTTGGTTCATAGATGCCATGTTTAGAAAATGGACGATTAGAATAGAGAGTAGTTGGATTGTAACATAAAAGCTAAACGCGGGTTGGGGGCAAAGCATTCGGACATTAACATTTATGCTTTTTAGGAAAATTAACCGCCCGAATGCTTTGCCCCTACAGATTGGTTTTTTTAGCAGTTTGGGAGCAGCGATTTTACCCTTCACCGTTAATTGGCGAAACCCGGTTTTTTGCCAACCGGGTTTCTCGGA
>CAZUCT010000102.1:7323-10531 GCA_964619285.1 uncultured bacterium
GTTAATTGGCGAAACCCGGTTTTTTGCCAACCGGGTTTCTCGGAGCCCGCAGTTAATTTGCGAAACCCGGTTTTTTGCCAACCGGGTTTCTGCTGGGGCCAAAAGCGCGTTGGCGAAGCCTTGCGGCATGCAACATCGCTCCAAAAATGGCGAAGGTATTGTTCAAAAAACCCGGTTTCTTAAATCCTACTCAAACTCTACATTTTCATAAATATCAGCTAAAGAGATTTGAAACTCAACAGAACTTAAAGACAAAACCGCATCCTCACCACTATATACCGACAACAACCACTTGCCATCCTCAGTTTTAGTAAACTGTTCGATGTAACATCTGTCATAGTCAACCAGCAGATATTCCCGGAAACCATCCACGCTACGATAACACTCGAACTTTTTAGAGCGATCGCGATTTTCTGTAGAAGGCGACAACACCTCAACAATAACCCGAGCATTAATAATAGTATCCCGCCGACCTTCAGCATAAACCAAAGGAGTAGGAACCACCATCACATCTGGGTAAGTGTAGGTATTATTAGCCGGTATTGACAAACGCACGTCGTTAATAAATACCCGGTAAGGTTGGCCCTTTAGACCGTGCTTTAGGGCAGAGCTCAAATTGAGAGCAATAGAATTATGGTTTGGGGTGCCTCCAGTCTTATGTATTATTTCTCCATCGCGATACTCGCTTCTAAATTCAGCCGTTGTCTCCCGTTCTAAATACTCTTCCACAGAATAACGAGTAATAGTTGCTTGCATGGTTATTTCTCCTATACGACCATAGGCCATTAACAGTTTATCCTCTAATAATTAATTTAGCATAAGAAGATGAATTGATTTTAACTCGCCTTGCTCTGGACGAACTAAATCGCCTTCCCAAGTGCCTGCCACTTCCTCAAAAAAGCCGGGAGAATAGCCTAAATGTTCCGGAGTTTTAATCTTTGTTGGGCCTTTTTTACTCTTAAGCCCTTGCACAAATTCTAGAGTTTCAGTTAACAAGGAATCTGGGAGAGATTCTATTTCTTTTAAAAGTAATTCTTTGACACTCATAAGCAGTTATTAGAAGAAACGACAATTTGATGATAGCAAAATTGGCTCGGACAGGCAAGATGCCTGTCCTACAAATTGCCAATTCACCTAAGAATTTAGGAAGATGGTCCATACCAAGTTTCTAAAGGGAAATATCGCGCTTCTTTAATACGGCGAAAATCATTGTCTGCCGAAACAACAGTCAAGTCATATTGCAAAGCGATCGAAGGGAGCATCTCATGATGCTCCCGTTGCAATGTTTGACTCTCCTACTTCCGAAACTTTGCGAATCAGTGTAGGATTACCCAAAATAAGATTGCTGCAATGATTGGTATCTAAAAGGTACATTTTTACGAAAAATTAACAAAACTAAAACTTTGCTTGACCGCGAGAAGCATAAACTAAATCTAAACACTCCTCAAAATCATCTCCGACCCATTTACCAGCGTGTTGTAAAATAGAACCACCAGAAACAGGCGAACTACTATCAGTATTTTCGCTTTTTTTACTCTTAAGCCCTTGCACAAATTCTAGAGTTTCTGTTAACAACGAATCTGGGAGCGATTCTATTTCTTTTAACAGTAATTCTTTGACAGTCATAATTAATTATTGAAATCAACGACAACTCGATTATAACACAGACTTAAACCCATCACCCAGAAACCCGGTTTTTTTACTCCTCCCCCAGAAACCCGGTTTTTTCAAAAAACCGGGTTTCTAATTCTATTTTAACAGCTCCAAAATCTCCTCCTCCACAACCTTAATCTCCGCCTCAATTACTGCAAAATCCCTTGCCGTTCGTACTTTTTACGATTGCTTAAAACCCAAACATAAGTCGCAATCCCAGTATTATAAAACAACTGTTCCGGCAAAGCAACAATGGCCTCCAACCAGTCATTCTCCAAAATCCACCGCCGAATATTACTCTCCCCACTGCCAGCATCCCCAGTAAACAAAGGCGAACCATTCATCACAATTCCCACCCGACTGCCGCCGTTTTCTGGAGACTCCATTCGGCATAACATCTCCTGCAAAAATAACAACTGTCCGTCATTAATTCTCGGAGTACCCGCATCAAAGCGATCGTCATTTTTAACCGCCGTTTTATCCCCTTCCCAATTCTTCCCATAAGGAGGATTTGCCAGCAGATAATCGAACCTTTTATCTAACTCAAAAGGTTCCGCCAAACAGCTACCAAACTTAATATTATCCGCATCGTTGCCATCGGGATTTTTAAGATAAAGGTCCGACCGACAAACCGCATAAGTCTCCGGGTTAACCTCCTGCCCAAACAGTCGAACTATAGCCGTATAATTCTTCTTTTTTATCCAATCTTGAGCGATAACCAACATCCCCCCAGTACCGCAGCAAGGGTCATAAACCGTTTTTTCAATATGTTTTTGTTCCAACTCCTCCCCATCCTGGCGCATCAACAAATTAACCATCAACTCGATAACCTCCCGAGGGGTAAAATGCTCCCCCGGATTCTCGTTTAACGCCTCGTTAAACTTCCTAATCAACTCCTCAAAAATATACCCCATTTCTTGATTAGAAACATTATCGGGGTGGAGGTCGATTGCCGAATTTCTGAACCGTTCCATTACCAGAAACAACAAACCCGCAGCATCCAACTTTTTAATCGTATTTAAAAAGTCGAAGTTCTCCAACACATCCCGCATATTCGGGCTAAAACCGTTAAGATAATTCTTGAGATTTTGGGCTAAATCGTCTTTATTATCGAGCAGTTTTTCAAAAGTAAACTCAGAGGTATTGTAAAAAGCATAACCCGATTTTTTGCGCAAAAGTTCGTCCAGATTTTGCAGTTTGTTGTTAAACTTTTTGTAAGTTTCTAAAACATCATCTTTGGTACCTGCTAAAACATAATCGATGCGCCGCAAAACCGTAAAAGGTAAAATGACATCTTTATATTTACCGCGATTAAAAGAATCGCGAATTAAGTCGGCAATGCTGAACATAAAATTGGCTTTTTCGCTGAAATTGTTCATAGTTTGGGAATGGGGAATAGTCTTTAGTTCGTAGTAATCGCTTTAGCGATTTAAGTTATGCCTATATCGCTAAAGCGATTGCTACGAACGAGGAACGATGCCTATATCGCTAAAGCGATTACTACGAACGAGGAACGATGCCTATATCGCTAAAGCGATTGCTACGAACGAGGAAC
>CAZUCT010000102.1:10631-22155 GCA_964619285.1 uncultured bacterium
ACGAACGAGGAACGATGCCTATATCGCTAAAGCGATTACTACGAACGAGGAACGAGACCTATATCGCTAAAGCGATTACTACGAACGAACGAAGGATTTAGCTAATGGCGATCGCTCCCTCGTCGCCGAGAGTATTCTCCTCAGACTCGGACACTAACTTTACCGATAAATTCATCCGGTTAAATTGTACCCCCCCGAAGAAAGTCGCAAAAGAGACATCCGCCGCATCCCGACCGGTGCTAATCCTGATAATACCATCCAGAGGCACCAAGCGAGTCGCATCGAAAAGATACCAGCGATCGCCCAAATACGCTTCAAAACAAGCATGAAAATCTGGCGGATCTAGCTCATAAGCATAAGCAGACACGAAACGGGCCGGAATATTCAAAGCGCGACAGAAAGCAATACCCAAATGAGCGAAATCCCGACAAACTCCCTTCCTTTTGGTAGCAGTATCGTAAGCAGA
Source organism: uncultured bacterium (assembly GCA_964619285.1). Classification (GTDB taxonomy): domain Bacteria; phylum Cyanobacteriota; class Cyanobacteriia; order Cyanobacteriales; family Microcoleaceae; genus CALKCV01. The sequence continues at coordinate 11,098 of CAZUCT010000102.1, forward strand.
AGTCTGGGAGTCGCTGCTACCCGACAAATAGCGCACCTTATCGTAAATCCAATTGCAAATAGCCGTAACTCGGGAATAGTCTGGCACCAAATCCCCAAACTCCGACATCGCCAAATCAAACAACATATCCGACTGACAATAACGACTCGGATAAAGATAATGGAGAACGCTTACTGGCAGTTTCGTCGGCGGCAGCTCGCGAATGCTGTTAGGATCCTCCCAGGAGTGGAACACCTGAACAGTAGCATTATAGGAAAGTTCAAAATCTCCCGGTGGGGGGATGACTCGGAAGTACCGATTATGTTCGAGAACATCTCGGTATTCCTCTGGGTATAGGGATGGTTTTAGCTGGAGGTTTTCGCCAACAACCTTTTGAGACTTATTGTCGATCGGTTGAACGTTAAACACCAAAGCCGTCTCCTCTTGGAGATTGTAACCTAGTTCGCAGCACAAATCGAATTTTTTCATAGTATCCTAATAACTAAGAGGTAGCGCACCGCGCACCTTATCAAGTTAACACAAATTATGACTTAAAAAGATGAATATTAAAACTCCTTTTTTACTGCTGAAGGAAACCTTTGGCGCGTGGCAGAAAGATAAAGCCCCCGTGTGGGCTGCAGCATTAGCTTATTATACGGTATTTTCCATCGCCCCCTTATTAATCATCGCGATCGCGATCGCCGGCTTTATCTTCGGCGAGGAAGCGGCCCAAGGCCAAATCGTAGAAAGACTCGAAGCCGAAGTCGGTCCGTCGGTAGCCAAAACCATCCAAATGCTGATAGTCAATATTTCCCAGCCCCAGTCGGGAATTATCGCCACAGTTTTAGGCGTTGCCACCATCTTATGGGGCGCTTCCAGCGTTTTTACGAAGAAAGTTTCGAGAGCTTGAAAGCCACGTCACTTTAGTGCGTGGATGAAAAGCAAACGGCGATTTTAATCGCCGTGAAAAATTGTCATTTTCTATTATTAACGTTATAATAATAAGATGGAGGTAATAAAAATGTATGGATGTCAACAAGAGTTAATCAAAAGTCCCGAAAATGTCCCTTTTTTAGAATACTTGTGTACCACGGCCAACAAACTCATGTCGAGCCAACGGCTCGCTAGCGCTCGACGCGGGATTTATTTGGCCAGACAGTGGTATTTTAAATTAGGATATATCCCTGGCAAATACAACGCACGAAAAACAGCTAAAGTCCCAGATAAATTATAAGTTTTTGCATTCCCAAGCTGCACAACAAACTCTAAGAGGAGTAGCAGAAGCATTTAAGTCCTATAAAGAACTATCTAAAAAATACAACAAAGGGGAATTAGCAGACAAACCTCAACTGCCTAAGTATCGCAAAAAAGGAGGAATGGGAGTAATAACTTATCCCAAGCAAGCTTTAAAACTAGAAAAAGGTCAGGTAAGAATGCCTTTAGGAAAGAAAGTTAAAGCCCTTTTTAAGATTGATGCTTTTTTCCTAGACTTTCCAAGTAATATTGAGTTTAAAGAAATCAGAGAGATAAGGATTTTACCTCGTAATGGTTGTTTTTATGTCGAATGGGTTTATGAGTTAAAGGTTGATAAACCTCAACTAGATAAGGTTAAAGTTTTAGGTATTGATCCGCGGAGTTGATAACTGGCTAAGTTGTGTATCCAATGTCGGTACAAGTTTCATAATTGATGGCAAACATCTTAAGTCAAAAAACCAATGGTATAACAAGCAGGTTGCCACAATTAAAGAAGGTAAACCCCAAGGATTTTGGTCTAAAAAGCTGGCTAAAATAACTGAAAAACGTAATCGACAAATGCGCGATGCCGTTAACAAAACAGCAAGATTAGTTATTAATCATTGCTTAGAATATGGCATGGGACGCATAGTTTTTGGTTGGAATAAGCGACAAAAAGATAGCATTGATATCGGAGCTAAAAATAATCAAAAATTTGTGCAAATTCCAACGGCTAAACTTAAAGAACGAATCAGTCAGTTATGTGAATTGTACGGCATTGAGTTTATTGAAACTGAGGAATCCTACACTTCACAAGCATCGTTTTTAGACGATGATTTCCTGCCAACAATCGGTGAAAAACCCCAAAGCTGGAAACCATCAGGCAAGCGAATCAAGCGAGGACTTTATCAAACCCAAAGTGGTTCGTTAGTTAATGCCGATATTAATGGCGCAGCTAATATTTTAAGAAAAGTAGCAACAACTTTAGGATTTTCTCTTAAAGGAGTTGGTAGAGGCACATTGACTATGCCTTTAAGAGTTCGTTTCTGGACTGCTTAAGAATCCCCGCGTCTTTAGACCGGGGAGAAGTCAACCATCTCAAAATCGCCCTCAACACCATCTGGAACGTTTCCCTCCCGCCAAAACGAGGAATAATGGGATTAGTCGCCGATAGACTATTATCGTTACTAATGGTATTAGGAGTTGGTTTTCTTTTAATTTTACTTTTAACAGCCAGCGCCGTCTTAGCTGCAGCTAACGATATTTTAAGCGACTGGCTTCAAACCCCCGAAAGTTTGTGGCATCAAATCGATTTTCTCGTCTCTTTTTTAGTAATGATGCTGTTATTTGCCTGTATGTTTAAATTCCTCCCAGACGTAAAAGTTGCCTGGGGCGACGTTTGGATCGGCGGGGCAATTACAGCCATTTTATTTACCATCGGCAAAATATTAATCGGCTTTTATCTCGGTAAAAGTACCATAGCTTCTGCCTACGGCATCGCCGGTTCTTTTGTAGTCTTATTATTGTGGATTAATTACTCGGCGCAAATCCTCTTTTTCGGAGCAGAATTTACCCAAGTTTGGGCTAACCGCTACGGTTCCCGCATCGTCTATAAACCTCGGGTTAATTTAAAAGGTAAATTACAACAAAAAGAAGAAAAAAACCTCCCACCAGAGGAAGAATAATTGGGTGCAGGTCAATTTTGAAGCGAACCAAGAACTTAACGATTTTTGCTAATTGCTAATTGTTAATTGTTAATTGTTAATTGGGCTCTGCCCAATTAACAATTAACAAAGTCTATCTGTAGGTGGATGAAAAAGTTAACTTTAAAGGCAGATAATCAGAATATCTAAACAACTACTTTCTCGCAGGGATCGAAGCCAAAGATGCTTTATCAGTATTGGTAAAACTTTGGTAACATGGTTAATGCTCTAGTGAATCTTGCCAATTTCCTTTATTATTTAGAGTTGGGGGAGTTTCAGCAAGGGACAGGAGGCAAAAAAAGGTAGTGGCCATTAAGGTCAAAACCCCCACTAGCCTCAAAAAGCAACTAAGCATTATTAGGCTGGAACTGCCGTGAGGCAAATCACGGGCGAACTGTTCGTAAATCCACATACTAGGGTGCCCTGGGTCATTGTATTAATTAGATTAATTCGAGAAAGTAGAAGTTAGGAGGTGTCTGATGTACACAACTAAATCGCAGCTAGCAGGCCCCCCAAGGGTTTATTCTGATGCTGAATTAGTTAACTTGTGGCTGCAGCGACAAGCGCCCAGTCTGCGACGGTCTTACGGACAGACAGTCCAAACGTTCCAGCGCTTTGCCAACAAGCCATTGGCGCAAGTGATGGGGGCAGACATTGAGGCCTTTGCCGCAGTGCTGGGCGATCGCTCTGGGACACCTCAGCCCTATCTCCAAAGGCGGCTGGAGGCAGTTCGATCCTTGCTCAGATTTGGCCATAAAATCGGCTGGCTTCCCCATCTCCCAGAAGGCGGAACGCCCAAAAGACAGCCCACCCCTCGTTCGACGGGGGGCAAATACAAGCAGTGGGAGTCCTATTTCTTGTCTTTGCCTTTTAGCTCTCAACTGGGTTTATCCTTCGGGGCGTGCTTTGTCGCAGGGGCGATCGCCGCCCAGATAGTAGGACTTTTTGCCGTATCGGGCCCGCCAAAGCCAAAATTTAACCTAGCTTCAAGCCAAGGATGGCCTACGGAAACGGTGGCGGTAATGCCAGAAATAGACCCGGAGATTAACAACAGGGATGACATTTTTAATCCCAAAATCAGGGCTTTTCTGGACACGATCTCGATTACGGAAGGAACGACGGGCCCTCTAGGCTATCGCACCCAATACACGGGCAGCAAGTTTACCGGCCCCATCGAAAAGCATCCTAGAGAGATGAAATGTTCTCTGAGTAACGGTCGCGAGCTTTGTTCCGATGCCGCCGGTCGCTACCAATTCCTCAGCACTTCTTGGGACCACTTTGGGGCCAAGCTCGACATCACTGAATTTACTCCCACCAACCAAGACCGGGTGGCTGTGGAATTAATTCGAGATAAGGGCGTTTTAGATGACATTTTAGAGGGGCGTTTGGAAACAGCTTTTCATGCATTGGCTCCCGTTTGGCCTTCGTTTGGCGAAAACAGGCAAGCAGTTCAAATGAAAATGACTTTCCTTTTAGATACTTATCGGCAGAATTTAGAACGTTATACCCAATCAAAATTAGCAAAAACCAGACGTTAAGAGCCCATCTCAATTTTCAATAAAACCAAGAACTTAACGCTAATTGCTAATTGCTAATGGCAAAGCAACCAGCTAGAAGGCAAAAATCTCTGTTTTTGCAAAGGTGAGATGCTCCCGATAATGGGTAATAGGTAATAGTCAATTACCAATAACAAAAAAGCGGTAAGAAAAGGTAGGTCTAACGGGTTGCCAATTAGTAGTATTACTCCCAGAGAGAAGGAGGTTTAATTATGAAATTGGTGTCAGAAAAATTGGCAGTTTTAGGGTTAGTTACGGCGGTAGGTTTATTCGTACCATCGATGCCGGGATTAGCCCAAATAAATACTGAAAGGCAACCCGCAGAAATTGAAACGGTAGAAGCATCGGATTTTGCCGAGTTAGCTAATTTTGCTTTTAGGGAGGGCGACTACCAAAACGCAATTTACCACGCTAATAAAGCCCTTCAATTAGAACCAGATTTACCCCAGGTTTATTTAATACGAGCTCGGGCAAAAGAGCAATTGGGCCAGTTGCGCGAAGCGATGGAAGATTTAGATCTAGCTGCCCAACTTTATCAAGAAAATAATAACGAGGAAGGAGAGGCGATCGCTCGCCAGATGATGTTAGATATTCGTTAAATAAAAAGTAGCGCGGGCATCGCGCACCTGAAAAATTTGCATTTTTCCCCCCATAGCCCTACTATCTTAAATGGTAGGGCTAATTGTTTTGAGTATGAGACCTCATTACCCATTACCTATTACCTATTACCTATTACCTATTACCTATTACCCATTAGAGAAAATGTCTAATTGTCCAGTTTGCGAAACCGAATACGACGGAGAACTCCCCGAATTTTGCACCGTTTGCGGTTGGGAATTAACCCCCCAATTGCTAATACCCGATTTACCAGAAACTTACCAACAAAGGGAAGAGGCAAAACTAAATTGGGCGAAACAAATGTGGCGGGCAAATACTAACCGCAACGGGATTAATTCTCAAACAAAACCGGAGATAAAGAGCGATCGCCCCCCAAACCAAAAACCAAAAAATCGCCAAAAAAATCCCAAAAACGTACAAAAACGTTTAGATTTATTAGAAGCAAAATTAGAAGAAGCAACCAGAGAAAGAGCTCAAATTCAATCTCAATTGGAATGGGTTTTATATCGCCTAGAACAATTTAACCCGGAGTTGTTGCAGGAAACTCTGGCCCGCATCGAAGAAGGAATTAGCGCCCTTCCCGCTGCGGAAGCCCCCATGTCGGAAGTGGGCATGGATTATAATCCTTTGATTAATTTATTGGCGGCGGGCAAGTGGCGCAAGGCAGACGAACTTACCTGGGAGTTAGTTCTCAAAGTGGTTCTCCGAGACGAGGAAGGGTGGTTGCGAATGGAAGATATCGATCGCTTCCCCTGTACGGATCTTTCTACTATCGACTGGGCGTGGGATTATTACAGTAACGGTTTGTTTGGTTTGAGGGTACAAGAGCAAATCTGGGAAGGGGGCGGGGGCGACTATAGTTATTTTTGCGATCGCGTCGGTTGGCGGGAACGGGATAACTGGAAGTATTACGACGAATTGCGCTTTAATTTACAAGCGCCCCAAGGGCATCTACCCGCCATCGTCTGGCGGCGTCGCGCTTGTTACGGCGTCGGCAAAATGAGCGCGGGAGAAAGTTTGGCTGCTTTTTCTTCCCGCTTGCTTCTTTGTGGCAGCGACTCCCAGGAATTTTAATTGTTTATTGTTAATTGCTAATTGCTAATTGCTAATTGTCTATTGTCTATTGTTAATATTTAATTGCTAATTGCTAATTGTTTATGAGCGACATTTCCCAACAACTGCTGCCAGAGAACAACTCTATCTGGCAAAAAACGCTGCATTGGCAACCGACGCCCCAACAGCAAGCGCAATATCAACGACTTTACGAGTTAGTCGTCGCGGGCAACCGACGGTTGAATTTAACGCGGATAACCGAACCCGAAGATTTTTGGGAGAAGCATCTTTGGGACTCTCTGCGGGGAGTTTTGCCCCTGCTGTCCGGTGGCGAGTCCCAGGAGAAGGTAGAGAAAATTATAGATATCGGTACTGGTGCCGGTTTTCCGGGGTTGCCGGTAGCGATCGCTCTTGCCAGGGTCGAGGTAACTTTATTAGATTCCACTCGCAAAAAAATCGACTTCATCGAAACTTTGTTAGGGGATTTGGGGATTAAAAACGCCGTTACTCTCACCGGCAGGGTGGAAGATATCGCCAGAACGCCCGAACGTCGAGAATTATACGACGTAGCGACCGTCAGGGCCGTTGCCGCGCCGTCGGTTTGTGCCGAGTACGTTTTGCCTTTGTTGAAAAAGGGGGGTTTGGGGATTTTGTATCGGGGAGAGTTTACCCCAGAAGAAGAGAAGAGTTTGGCAAAGGCGTTGAAAAAGTTAGGGGGGAAAATAGAGGCGATCGCTCCTTTAAAGACGCCCCTGAGTAAGGGCGATCGGCATTATTTGTATCTGCGGAAAATTAGCGCGACTCCCGATAAGTTCCCCCGTCCGGTGGGAGTGCCGCGCCAGAAGCCGTTGTAGAGGGGCAACTTGCTTGGAAAATGCTAATATAATCTTTAATTACCAATAACATCGTTTTTCCCTCAATCTGGGGAAAAGCGTTTCAGAAAAAGGACGATGGAACTATGAGCAATTTGCAAGAAACCTTAAAATCCGTTAGATTTGTAGTGGATGCGAAAGGCAATAAAACGGCGGTACAATTGAGCATTACTGCTTGGGAAGCTATACTCGATTGGATCGAAAACCGCGAAGATGAAGCGATTTTTAAAGAAGCGATCGGGGAGTTAAAAAGTGCGGGTGGCAATCCTCAAAAAGCGGGATGGTTAGATTGGGATGCGGTTAAGGATGAGTGGGATAAAGATTGAAATTGAGGCAGAGATATGTATCGAGTTTGGTTATTAGCATCTGTCCATAATCAAAAACGCAATTTACCCGGTGTTGTCCGTCAAAGGATTAAGAAAATAATCGATGCGCTGGCTGAAAATCCCCGTCCTTACAATAGTATCGAGCTCGATTTTCCTACAGACATCGATTATTGGGAACCCAGGCGAATTAGAATTGACTCGTGGCGAATAGTTTATGCTGTTGATGATGCTTTTGAACAGGTGGCAGTTTTGGCTATTAGGGAACGTCCTCCTTATGATTATGACGATCTAAGGGAGCTGTTGACACAGTTAGAGTAAATATGAGATTGGGTTGAGCGTTATTCTCAACCCAATACTGTTTATTAATCTTCAGTTGTTTTTGGAGAACTAGGGGAACTTGCCAAAGCCGAGGTTAGTTCGTTGTTAAAAAGTTCCTCCCACTCAGCTCTAGTTCTTAGAACTTTGGTACCTGCCCTAACGCGATCGCTTTTAACTTTCTCCTGGGTTCGTTCTCGCACGGCTCGGCGAATTTCCTTCCAGTCTTCTGCGCTCATCGGTTCGGCGGGACCGGACTCTATACCCTCTATTAACATGGTTTCTAGCCGTTGTCGAGCTTGACGCTCTCCCTCGACTAAAAAACTAAAATATTCGCTGGCATTGTTATAACCGCCAAGTCGTATTTGCTCTTCGACATAGACTCGCTGGGAGTCCGGTAGAGAAATGACTATGGTTTCCATTGGCTAACTCCACTTAACAAGTTATCGGTATTATGACATATTTTAGCTTGTTCTTTAAAGTTACGACGCCAATACGACTAAAGTCGTTACTACGAAGTGATTTTACCTTCCCAAACGTTGGCGAACTCGCGCTACTACCTGCTCTACTTCTGGTAACTTCATCTGCAAGGCTAATAACCCAAAGGTTGCCAAACCCAATCCCGCCGACAAACACAATTCTAGTAACAACACCACAAAACCATCGTTACCTAACACCTGCTGGCAGCCCCACATACTGCCCCAACTTACTAAACCTGTCATTCCACCGGCAGCAATTAAAGCGCCAAAACATTTACTCCATTCTCCCCAGGGCAAACCTCCCAACCTCAGATCCAATAACCACAAAAACAACACCATCGAAATAAAGTTAACTCCCACCGTCGCTAACACCAAACCGGGGGCACCAAAGGCTTTTACTAACAAATAATCTAACAAAGCGTTGAGAGCAATATTAAAAACGCTAACGCGAAGCGGGGTTTGCGCGTCTCCCAAAGCGTAAAATACTCGCACCAATACATCCCGACCTAAATAGACAAACATTCCCAGGGAATATGCCATTAATACCGATGCTACAAACTGCGATGCTTGGAGGCCGAAGGCGTAGCGTTCGTAAACTACCCGCACTATGGGCAGGGCTAATGTTACCATAATTGCTCCCAAGGGCAACATCGTTATTCCCGTTAAGACTAATGCTTGGCGAATGCGATTTTTTAATTCGGTTTTGCTGTCTGGGGCGGTGAGGCGGGAAAATACGGGAAAAAAGGGTACTAAAATGACGTTGGAAATAATGCCTAATGGGGTTTGAACTAATAAACCGGAATAGGCCATCGCTGCAGCTGCTTGGGGAATATAAGAAGCAAAAAATAAATCGGTATAGACGTTAATTTGTAACGTGCCAGAAGAGAGGGTTGCCGGTAGCATGACTTTGAGAATTTCTTTGACTCCGGGGCGGTTAAAATTAAATCGCAAGCGCAATTTTCCCAAACCCGATCGCCACAAAGCCGGCAGTTGTACTAACCATTGAAAAACTGCCCCTAATAAAGTAGCGATCGCCAAAACTACGCCCCCAGTAAAAGCATATTCTGGGGCTGTAATTTCCCTCCCTAATTGTAGGGCGAGAATTATTAAACCAACTATTACCGCCATGCTCGAAAATAGCGGACTAATTGAAGGCAACCAATACATATCCGCCGCATTTAAAGTGCCGAAACCGATGCCAATTAATCCTGCTAATAAAGCCATGGGTGCCATGATTTGAAATTGTTGGATGGCGATCGCTCTTATTTCCAAACCGGCGGGAGTTAATGTTAATCCCGGGGCGACTAAATCTATTAAAGGATTGGCAAAAATTACCAGGGCAATACTTACTAATAAAAGACAGCCGCCGACTAAAGTTGTAATCGTTTCTACTAATGGGGCCGCTTCTTCGCGGTTGCGTTTGGCCAAAACGCTGACGATGGCGCTGTGGAAGGGCCCGTTAATACCGCCTAGCAAAATTAAGAGAAAACCGGGGATAACGTAGGCGTAATTATAGGCATCGATGGCCGGGCCCACTCCAAAGGCAGCAGCGATCGCCTGTTGTCTGACTAAACCCGCTACTTTGCTGAGTAGGGTGGCGACGGCGACGATGCCAGCTATTCCTGCTAGGGTGCGAGTGGTTTTTTTGGGTTCCGACATGGTTTAATGAGTAAAAGTTAACAGTTAGAAGGTAGCATATTGTTTGTTAATTGTTAATTGTTAATTGTTAATTGTTAATTGTCATGAGTCAAAAATTAGATTTACTTTACCACTATCCAACTTTGTTTTCCGGCCTTTTAATTAAAAGATACAAGCGGTTTTTGGCGGACATCGAATTAAGTTCCGGGGAAGTCATAACCGCCCATTGTGCCAATACCGGCCCCATGTTGGGAGTGTGCGCTCCTGGCAGTCGCGTTATGGTTTCAAAAAGCGATAATCCCAAGCGAAAATTAGCCTACAGTTGGGAGTTAATCGAAGTAACGGATAACGAACCGACTTGGGTGGGAATTAATACGGGCTTGCCTAATAAAATTATTAAGTTGGCTTTGGAAAAACGCTTGTTTTCAGAATTAGGAGAATATCAAGAGATTAAGCCAGAGGTTGTTTATGGGAAGGATAAAAAAAGTAGGGTTGATTTTCGCTTGAGTGGCGGGGATAAAACTATTTATTTGGAGGTTAAAAATACGACTTGGGCGGATAAGCGGTTGGCTTTATTTCCCGATACCGTTACCGAGAGGGGGCAGAAACATTTAAGGGAATTAATAGAAGTAGTAAAAGGGGGCGATCGCGCGGTTTGTTTGTTTTTGATTAATCGCGGAGATTGTCATAAGTTTGCTCCAGGAGAAAGTGCGGATCCGACTTATGCTAAATTGTTGCGGGAAGCTGTTAATCAAGGAGTAGAAATTTTGCCTTGTCGGTTTGAAGTTACCCCAGAGGGAGTTCGCTATTTAGGGTACGCGGAAATTGAGAATTAAGCAGAAATTAAGAAACCCGGTTTTTTGAAAAAACCGGGTTTCTGGGGGAGGAGTAAAAAAAACCGGGTTGTCCGCCAAAAATAACATTCGTAAGGTGAGCGGTGCGCGCCCTACGCCTCATTAATCGGAATCTCAATAATAAATTCCGCACCCTTGCCAACCTCAGAAACGCAAGTCAAACGACCCCCATGTTTTTCTACTACAATTTGCCGGGAAATAGATAACCCCAAACCAGTCCCTTTTCCCGGTGGTTTCGTAGTAAATAAATGCTCGAAAACTTTTCGTTTTACTTCCTCAGACATCCCCCGTCCGTTGTCCTTAATTTTAATCGCTACCCAACGGCCATTTTCGATTATTTCGGTAGTAATAGTAATGCAATTGGAGTTCGTTTCGCTATTAAATTCTTCTAAAGCATCAATAGCGTTGGCGGTTAAATTCATAAAAACTTGA
>CAZUCT010000103.1:0-7525 GCA_964619285.1 uncultured bacterium
ATCGCGCTCCGCGATTACTACGAACAATCGCGCTCCGCGATTACTACGAACAATCATTTTTATCGCTGAAGGGATTACTACGAACAATCACTTAATCTCGCTATAATCAACCCCCCAAGTAGTATCCTCCCCTTGAAGATAAGTAGTCAAACCGGTCAAACCGTCCAAAGTTTGCCTCACTTCCCCAGAAGTAATCCCATTCAAAGGTCGCCCCGACTTCACCGCCAAACCCGCCGCCACTCCCACTCCCTGTCCTTGATAAATATTAACCGTCAAAATTCGACCCACAGAAACCGCAATGCCGGCATATCCAGAAGAACGACCAACTATTGCTAAATTCTCCACATTTTTCGCCAAAGCACTTTCAATGCCAAAATTATAAATCGGCAGTGGGGGCATCTTAATACCTATCCCCTTAATGCCGCCGCGAAAATCAAATTCATAAGAAAAAGTGCCCATAGAATTTGCAGGCAAAGTTCCTCCTCGGAGAATTTCTTGACCGGTCAGCGGATCCACAACATCCTTAATACTCAAACTATGTCTGACGTAAACTTCTGGAGGTAATTTAATCCTGACATCTTTCCCCGAAAGCTTCCTCAACCACTCCTCCACTTCTGCCATTTCTTCTATCATTTCTCGGTTCGGTTTAAAACCGTTTTCTTCTAACTCCCGAACCTCATCCACGGAATATTTAAACAAAAACCCGTTCCAGGATAATTTGCCCGTAGTTTTCAAACAAATATTAGCTTTATCGAAGAAGAATCCTTCTAATTTAAAAGATTGATTTTTCTCCAGATGATAGGCCGCCCCCAAAGCAATACTTTTTTGATAAAATCCGTCTCGGTAGCGCTGGAACAACGGTTGCCAAAAATTATTTAACCAAAACCTCGCCCCGTCTGAAGGTTGATGTTTTCTAATGCTATCCTCTATTTCTGCCATTTTTTGATAGTCGTAGAGAATATCTGCTTCCACATTTCTTAAGTCGGAAATGCTCAAACCTTCCAGAATAGGAACCAGAGAAACTGCCAGAGTTTCGTTGCGGAGTTTTGGATTTTGGGATTCGTAACCGAGATAATATTCTAAACCCGCTTTTCTCGCTAATTCTGCATCTTGGGTCGCGTCGATATAGGCAGTTGCTTTGATGCGAAGGTTGCGATTTTTTACTTCCACATATTCTATTTTTTCTTCCTCCACTGCGGGCATTAGAGTCGATTCTGAGATGAGAATAACTCCCGCTTCTGCTAACATTTGTTTTAATGCTTTATGGGCGTTTTCCGGTTCGACGCAAGCTTCGACAATTTGGGCTTTATCGAGAAATTCGTTAAAGCATTGACTGTGGGGTTGCCAGTACCAACCGGGAGTTTTATCGAAGTCTAAATAGCCCAAACCTCCCCGAGTTAATAAACCTCCCAATTGAGCGTCGGCAGCGTTGGGACGAATTAAAGCAACTTGGGCGTTATTTCCTAAGGTCTTTTTCGCCCAAATAGCGGCGCAAATTCCCGGCAGTTCGTCTCCGTAAACGACGACATCGAAGTTTCGATATTCTACGGGTGGGGGCGAGGGCGGGGTCGGTTTTAGTTCGGTTTCTTTTGCTGGGGTTGCCGCTGTCTTTTCTGGGAGGAATGTTTGCAGATAAGCTCTAAATTCTTGGCGGTTATTTGAGTCGATACTTATCTTCAAAAAAAGGGTTAATGGTAATATTAATAATCCCAGGATAAATAGTTTTTTGATAATAGAAAAATTCATATTTTTGCGAATTGGAAGAAAAACTAGGAGGCGATCGCTAAAAAGAAAGGATTGAGAGCGATGGATATTTTCACCCTTAATATATGTCTCGTCTATGACCTACTTTTGTAACATCAACCGTTAGAGTGGCATCATCAATGCTGTAAATTACCCGGTAGTCGCCCACCCTAATTCGCCAACTGTTTTTATCACCCTTTAATTTGACGCAATTTGGTGGACGTGGGTTATTTGCTAAAGCTTTAATTTTTGGTAAAACCCGCATACTTGCTTCAACTGGCAAAGAATTGAGTTGTTTTTGAGCGGCGGGTTTAATAGTTATTAAGTAATCAGACATTCAACTTAGCTTTTTCCATTATTTGACGTTCTACTTCTTCCCAAGGAATGCTCGCTTCATCCTTGGTTAATTCAATACTTAAAATGTCAAAAACATCCTCCCACAAATCGATATGTTTGTCAAATTCTAGGAGGACTGCAATGGGTTTTCCCTCCTCATCAACTAAGAATTGAAAATCAGTTGGTTCGCCGCATTCTGCTAAGACATCTTCCCAAAAAGCACTGTGTTCTTTGAGGTCGATAAAAGCACCCGTTTTCTTGCCTTGACAGTCGGTTAAAAATCGAACGCCGCGCATATTGTAATTGCTCATATTAACTCCTTAAATCGATTTACAATTTTTATTGGTAAAATCTTTTTAAATATTCTGCTTCTTCTTCTCGTTTGGCTTTCGCTTCTGTTAATTCTTTTTGTAGCAATTCTCTTTCATTAGCGCCTTTAGCTGCTTTCAATTCAGCTTCTAGATTGGCGATGCGTTGGTCTAGGAGGTCGAGTTCGTCCCACGACCTATCGAGGGCGGAGTTAAAATCTGTAGCTTCGCTCATTTCTGTAATTTATTAATTGCTAATGGCTAATTGTTAGTTGTTAATTGTTAATTAGCAACTAACAATTAACAATTAACAACTATAGCAGTCCTAAATGCTTTGTCAACAATTAAAAAGTAGAAAAAAAATGAAAACTTATCTTTTTTTATCTACTTGCCTAATGCATGCCTCTTGCCTTTTGCCTAAATTTACTTAGCTTCGGCGGCGGCTTTGGCGGCGGCAGCTTCGTCTGGGTGGATATTTAAACGAGTTAAATTAATCCGACCCTTACTATCAATTTCGCGCACCTTAACGATAACCTCATCGCCAACAGCCAATTCATCTTCCACTTTAGGAACCCGATAATCTGCTATTTGCGAAATATGAATCATTCCTTCCTTGCCCGGCAAAATTTCTGCAAAAGCGCCGATAGGAATAATACGAGTCACGCGACCCACATAAACATCGCCGGGATTTAACTTGCGAGTCATGCCGTGGATGATGTTATAAGCTTGTTTGGCTCGTTCGGCATCCGTAGAAGCAATGGTAACGGTACCATCGTCCTCGATATCGATTTTAACCCCGGTTTCCTCAGTAATGCCCTTAATAGTTTTACCACCGGGACCGATGACCAAACCGATAGTATCCGGGTCAATTTTCATCGTCAGCAAGCGCGGCGCGTAAGGCGACATATCGGCGCGAGGCTTATCGATCGCCTCCAACATCTTATCCAAAATGTGCAACCGGGCCGGTTTCGCCTGGCGGATCGCTTCGGCAATGACGTCGATAGACAAACCGGTAATCTTCATATCCATTTGCAAGGCCGTAATGCCAGTATCGGTACCCGCGACCTTGAAATCCATATCTCCCAGGAAATCCTCCATGCCCTGAATATCCGTCAGGATGCGCACTTGCGGTCCCTCCTTAATCAAACCCATAGCCGCCCCGCTGACCGGTTTAATCAGAGGAACCCCCGCATCCATGAGGGCGAGAGTAGAGGCGCAAACCGAGCCCATCGAAGTAGAACCGTTAGAAGATAGCACCTCCGAAACCACCCGAATCACATAAGGGAAAGCTTCTTGGGGAGGAATTGCCGGCAGTAAAGCCCGTTCTGCCAGGGCACCGTGACCGATTTCTCGGCGACCGGGCGATCGCATCGGTTTAGTTTCTCCCACCGAGAAAGGCGGGAAATTGTAATGGTGGAGGTAACGCTTTTCATCTTGGGGGTGCAAGTCGTCCGCCAATTCTTGAGCGTCTCCTGGAGGCCCCAGAGTTACCGCCGACATCACCTGAGTCAATCCCCGGTTAAACAAAGAGCTGCCGTGAACTCGCCTCGGCAAGACACCCACCCGACAGGAAACCGGGCGAACTTGGTCTAACTTCCGACCGTCAACTCGGACTCCATCTTCGACGATTTGCTGGCGCATCAGCTTTTTGGTTACGCTTTTAAAGACGTTGCCCAAAGTGGCGCTATTTTCAGCAACCGCTAATTTGATGGCATCTTCTTCTGGGAGTTCTTTAATTTCCGCAGCGATCGCCTCTTTTATCTCATCCAATTTGACATCTCGCTGATTTTTATCCAGGTCGAATTGAGATAAAACCTCTTTAATCCCAGAGGTCGCTTTTTCCTTGAGGAAATTCTCCAAAGCGGGATCTACTTTTGGCGGTTCTTCCGTTACCATTTCGATGCCTAGTTCGGCCATGATTTCTCGCTGGGCCTTTATCAAATCCAAGACCGCTTCGTAACCGAAATCTATGGCCTCGATGATGTCTTGTTCTGGCAATTGGTTTGCGCCCGCTTCTACCATAATTACTCCCTCTGGAGAACCGGCTACCACTAAGTCCAAATCGCCATTTTTTACTTCATAGTAAGTAGGATTGATAATAAAATCATCTCCCACCAAGCCAACCCGCACGGCGGCCATTGGCCCATAAAACGGCATTTTGGCCAACAGCACGGCCACCGAAGCGCCGGTTACTGCCAGGACATCTGGAGGTACTAGCTCGTCCATCGACAGGGTTGTGGCCACTATTTGGATGTCGTCCCGAATCCAACTAGGGAATAGGGGACGCAGGGGCCTGTCTATCAAGCGACCGGTGAGGGTCACTTTTTCTGGAGGACGGCCTTCGCGCCGCAAGAAACCCCCAGGAATTTTGCCTCCGGCATAGAGCCTTTCTTCGTAATCGACCAATAAGGGCAGAAAGTCTATTCCTTCTCTGCCTTGGGTGCGGGTGGCGGTAACTAATACTGAGGTGTCTCCCGATTCGACGATCAGGGCACCGCCTGCTTGAGGGGCAAATAAACCTACTTTTAGTCTCAGATCCCGTCCGTCAAAGGATATTGATTTTTCTGTCTCTTCCATCCGACTTTTTTTCCTTTTACCACTATCTTTCGCTTTTGTCGAATATCGTAGCATTGTTAGCCTGGATGTGCGGCGGGATTTTGGTAATACTAATGAGAATACTTTTGGGATTACTCGGTTTTGGTATGAATATTAGTATGATGAAATTTTGGGCAAAAATGGCGATTGATGCTAATATACTACTTAATTAACCTCAAATTCTCGGTTTTCGAGGGCGCGTCCTATCTTTGATTGGGATGCGGTTTTGTATTTGGCAATTAACAATTAACAATAGGCAATTAACAATAGACAATTAACAATTAACAATTAACAATTAGCAACTAACAATGGGTATATTACACGGATTTTGGGTAGCAGAAACTGAGGAAAGTTATTTATTTATTTGGGGGGAAACCTGGCGGCGTTTGACAGAAAAAGATGGACTTGAAGGAGGCACTGTTGCCACAAATCCTTATGCCATGACCGAAGCGGAATTGTCGGGGTGGGAGGAGGTAAAAAAAAGGCGATCGCCCCCTTCATCTTCTAAGAAAAAAACAAGTAAAAGCAAATCTGAAGAAGGGGCAGCTATAGAAATAATCGCCTTGCCGACGGAGCTTTCCCAAGAAAAACTCTACCCGATTTATTCTGGGGTAAAACCGTCGGAAAATAGCGATAAACTCTATCTTTATCCTTGGGAAGTAGAAGGAATTATTCTGAATCTAAATGAAGCGATCGCCTTTCTGCAATCCCTCCCCCTCAGCAATATCGGCCCTAACAATTCCTTCGTCGGCGGCGACTTGCGCTTCTGGTCTCAGATCGCCCGATGGAGTTTAGACTTATTAGCTAGAAATAAATTTTTACCCTCCTTAGAACCAGATTCTAATAATAGCTTTATTCCCAGTTGGCAGCCTCTCATCGACAGCGCCACCGACCGAGGAAGACTTTACAAATTCGCCCGAGAAATGCCAATTTCCTGTCGCGCAGCTCTGGCAGAAATAACATTACCTTTATCTCCCGAAGATTGGCAAATAAAAACGGAAAATATTCCGCCAACAATTCCTCTACAATCCAGCGACGAATTGTTGCAGGATTTCCTCGATAAAATCATAGATTCCCAAGTGCGAGAACTAGCTGCAGAAATCTCCCCTACTAGCACTACATCTTTACACGCGGTGGTTCGCCAATGGTTAAAAGCAATGGGGAGGAAATCAACTCAAAAATTAACTGCTACCAAAGAAACCGAACAACTGGCAACCTTATTAAATAATTGGAAATCTCCCGTCCTCCAATCTCAAGCGGGAGAAAGTTTATATCGCGCTTGTTTTCGTCTCAACCCGCCATTAACGGGGTCGAAAGATTGGAATTTGCATTTCCTTTTAGAAGCTATAGACGACCCAGAATTTTTGGTCGAAGCGCGAACTATTTGGGAACGCCCGGTGGAACGGTTGCTGGTGGAAGGGCGAGAAATAGATTTTCCTCAAGAGACTTTTTTAAGCGGTTTGGGTTTGGCCTCGAAATTGTTTCCGGCGATGGAACCGAGTTTGCAAGCGGCAACTCCCGACTCCTGCGCTTTAACTCCCCTGCAAGCTTACAAATTTATCAAAGCTGCCAGTTGGCGCTTTAGCGACAGCGGGTTGGGAGTCATTTTGCCGCCGAGTTTGACAAACCGCGATGGGGGGGCGTCGAGGTTGGGTTTGAGCGTTCGGGCCCGGGCGCCGCAGTTGAGGGGAAATCAAAAGTTGGGGTTGCACAGTTTGTTAGATTTCCAGTGGGAGCTGTCTCTGGGGGGTCAAAAAATTACTAAGACTCAATTCGATCGCCTGGTAAAACAACAGAGTCCGTTGGTGGAGATTAACGGCGAGTGGGTGGAGTTACAACCGATAGATATTAAGATGGCGCAAGCTTTCCTCCAGTACGGGAAGGATAAAATGTCTTTGTCGGTGGAGGATGCGCTGCGGTTGGCGAGCGGGGAGACTCAGGCGATCGAGAAGTTGCCGGTGGTGAATTTTGAAGCTAGCGGGCAGTTGGAGGAGTTGTTGAATGCTTTAACCGATAACAGTTCCGTGGAGGCGATCGCCACTCCCGAAAGTTTCCACGGAGAATTGCGACCTTACCAACAACGGGGCGTGAGTTGGTTGGCGTTTATGGAACGTTGGGGGTTGGGTGCCTGTTTGGCGGACGATATGGGATTGGGAAAATGCATTTCCCGCGATGCCCGAGTTTTAGTTAACGGTATGCTGTTGAAGGCCGAGGATATTTGGCAGACTTATGCCGCCACAGAGGAGGAATTTGACGGCGAAGGGTTCTGGGCCCGACCGACTCTGGAGTTATGGGTCAATTCTATTGATGAGGAAACTGGAGAAATGGTTCGGGCACCCATCGAACGGTTGTATCGGCAGCAAGTACGGGAGAAGTTGCGCCGTGTCAAACTCCGAGACGGCAGCAGCATTACTATTACCCGCCGCCACAAGTTGTTAACTCGCGATGGTTGGAAGAAAGATTTGGAGGTAGGGGATTATGTGTTTGGCGGGAATAATTTGGGAGAGTTTTTAGAGGTCAGAGGTTTTGTAGATTGTAGGTTG
>CAZUCT010000103.1:7625-22100 GCA_964619285.1 uncultured bacterium
GGTGAAGCGAAGCGGAACCCAACAGATATCTATTTACCTCCCACCCGCCGTCCGAAAAAAGATTGTAGGTTGGGTGAAGCGAAGCGGAACCCAACAGATATCTATTTACCTCCCACCCGCCGTCCGACAAAAGATTGTAGGTTGGGTGAAGCGAAGCGGAACCCAACAGATATCTATTTATCTCCCACCCGCCGTCCGACAAAAGATTGTAGGTTGGGTGAAGCGAAGCGGAGCCCAACAGATATCTATTTACCTCCCACCCGTCCCAAAGCTTCCCCCTTTGGGAACGAAACGGCAACAGCTCTGTTAACCCGCCCGCCGCAAAACCTTCTCGATCGCCAAGTCTTCTACTGCCAGATAGAAGCGATCGAAGATATCGAGTACGAGGGATGGGTTTACGACTTCCAGGTGAGAAAGCATCATAACTTCGTTGCCAATAACATTATCTGTCATAACACCATTCAGCTAATCGCTTTCCTCCTCCACCAACAAGAAGAAGAGGTATTGGAAGCGCCGACTTTGCTGGTTTGCCCGACTTCGGTTTTAGGTAACTGGGAACGGGAAGTGAAAAAATTCGGCCCCAGTCTGGGGACGGTGGTACATCACGGCGACAAACGCCCCAAAGGTAAGGATTTTCTCAAGGCAATTAAAGGCAAACAGTTGGTAATTACCAGCTATCCGTTGTTGCAGCGAGACGAGAAAACTTTGGTGGCGCTTCAGTGGCGCTTTGTTGTTTTGGATGAGGCGCAAAATATTAAAAACCCGGAGGCGAAACAGTCTCAAGCGGCGCGGAAGTTAAAAGGTTCGTTTAAAATTGCTTTAACCGGTACGCCGTTGGAAAATAGGTTATCGGAGTTGCGATCGATTTTGGATTTTCTCAATCCCGGATATTTGGGTTCGCGGCAGTTTTTCCAGCGACGGTTTGCCACTCCCATCGAGAAGTATGGGGATACTAATTCTTTGCAGACGTTGCGATCGCTCGTCCAACCGTTCATTTTACGCCGCCTGAAAACCGACAAAGAAATTATCCAAGACTTGCCAGAGAAGCAGGAAAATACAATTTTTTGTGCTTTGGCAAAAGAGCAAGCTGCCATCTATCAAAAGTTGGTTAAGGAATATATGGCAGACATTGAAAGTTCCGAAGGCATCCAGCGGCGGGGCAAGATTTTAGCCTTGCTGACGAAACTGAAACAACTTTGCAACCATCCGCTGTTGCTGGAGGCGGAAAAAAATAAGAAGAAGAAAACGAAGCCGGTTCTTAACGAACGGGCGTCGGGCAAGTTGCGACGGTTGGAGGAGATGTTAGAGGAGTTGTTGTCAGAGGGCGATCGGGCTTTAATTTTCACCCAATTTGCCGAGTGGGGGAAATTGTTACAACCTTATTTAGAAGAAAAACTGGGTCGAGAAGTTCTCTTTTTATACGGTGCCACGCGGAAGAACCAGCGGGAAGAGATGGTCGATCGCTTCCAGAACGACCCCCAGGGTCCGCCGATAATGATCTTATCTATTAAAGCGGGGGGAACGGGTTTAAACCTAACGCGGGCAAATCACGTTTTCCACTTTGACAGGTGGTGGAACCCGGCGGTGGAAAATCAGGCAACGGACCGAGTATTTCGTATCGGTCAAACTCGCAACGTGCAGGTGCATAAATTTGTGTCCCAGGGAACGTTGGAGGAGAAAATTCACGATTTAATCGAGAGTAAAAAGGAGTTGGCACAACAGGTTGTGGGGGCCGGGGAACAGTGGTTGACGGAGTTGAATGCGGAGGAGTTGAGGAATTTGTTGGTATTGGATCGTCAGAGTGTAATAGATGAGGATGAGTAGGTAGCTAATATACTCAACACGGGAAGGAATGAAGCGTATCATACTCATACTCACGACTCACACTCAAAAAGAGGATTTTTCTGAAAAGAAGAAAAACGCATTTTCTGCCCGTGCCGAGTATAATTAACAGAAATTAGGAGGAAAAAACAATGCAAACAATTAAATTAAAAACCCATATCGGCACCGATGGAATTTTACAATTACAAATGCCACCGGAAGTTAAAGATATGGATTTAGAAATTTTAGTAGTGTTTCAGCAAACTGCAGAAGAAAAAAAGATAAAAAAATCTGGTTCAAAAGGATGGCAACCGGGTTTTTTTGAAGAGGTAATTGGCGGTTGGCAAGGAGAACCATTAGTGCGAGAAGAGCAAGGAGAATATGAAGTAAGGGAGGAGTTATTATGAAGCTTCGATTTATTATGATATAATGAATTTATGTCATTAAATAACGAAAGTCAGTATGGGCGATCGCTCCTCGGATAAGTTAAACCAGTTATATAGCGAGATGTTTGTTCTTTTGCAAAAAGAGCAACAACTTCGCCAACAGACAGAAAAAATGATAGCAGAGGCCAAAGCAATTATCGATCCTCGTGCAGAATTTAACAAGTGGCTTAAATCTGCTGAAGGCAAAACATGGAAACGAAAGCAGTTTGAGTATCAAGAAGGAAAATGTGCTTGCTGTGGTGAGTCTCTAAGATTTGCCGATACAGTAGTGCATCATGTTCTTTCTCTTAAAGAATTTGGTAGGGTGGCTAATAAACCTGAAAATTTTAAGTTACTTCATTCAAGTTGCAATTTAAAAATAGGAACAAAAATAATTGATTTTAGCTGAGTTAAAAAGGATTGATTTTAAATGAAAAGCCAAGACAAGTTAATTAAAAAAGTAGCCGAAAAGTTTGACTGGAGTATAGCTGATGTCAAGAGAGCAGTAGAAGACTATGGAGATTTTAGCACTGAAGAAGAAGTAATAGCTTCTTGTCTTCGTTATTCAGGCATCGAGCTCAAGCGCCGTAATTATCAAATTGCGGCACAAAAAAGAGTAAATTCTCGACAAAAAGTACAAATTGGAAACCTGGTGAACCAGCTAATTAGCATTCAGGATTTTTATCAAAATCAACTCGTGCCTAATTTAAAGGCTACAATAGAGGCACAAGCTGAATATATTGCAGAGCTTTTGAAAAAAATGCCTTGGACAAGTAGAGGAGAAGACTAATGGAAACAGTAATAAAAAATATTACCAAGCGGGAACTAAAATCTCTGGGATTGACCGATTACTTAATCAAAGAAGTAGTTAAAGGATTAAAGGCGATACGAGAAGCTCAAGGATTTTATGTTTATTCTGCTTCCGATGTTAAAACTTCTGTTGAAAAGAAGTTAGCAAATCCCAGAACACAAGAAACCTCTAAAGAAAAACTCAGAAAAGTTATTAATTGGCTAGAAGGAAAGTCAAACTTAATTAAAGTTGATTTTCTCCAAAATTTACCACCAGAACAGAAAATTGTTGTTCTGAAAGAGAGACTAGAGGAATTAGAAAGTCGGGAAAAAGAATTAATTCAAGAAACTAATAAATTGTTGAGAGAAGTACAGACAGTTTAGTGCTTGAGGAACAAAACACAACAACAGTTCGTGTTGGGTGAAGCGAACCTTCACCCAACCTGCAATTTACTAAAAATTACTTTTCTTCAATTGCAAATTTAAACCCTAATGCGTCCAACAATTCAACAAAAGCATAAATTTCCGCACAACCGCTTTCTGTTAACATTTTATCGAGTCCCTGGTGCAGTAATTTGCAATTTTCCGACAGTTGATGCGATCGCAAACGAGCTTCCATAACTTTTCTAAGGGCATTGCGCAAAAGTTCTGGTTCTGGATTTTCTTCTTCTAATATTGCCTCGATATAAGCTGCAGCGCGTTCTCGATTTTTAAGGCACTCAATTTGAAACTCGCGGTAGCTATCGCTAGTCGGCATTTTCAATTCTTTCATGGTAATCTCTCCAGTATTCTATTGCTTTACGGATATCATTTTGTTGAGTGCTTTTATCTCCTCCACAAAGGAGAAGCACTAGAGTGGAACCTATTTGTCCGAAGTAAATCCGGTATCCAGGTCCATAGTTTATCCTGAGTTCGCAGACTCCTTCTCCGACTGTTTTATAATCTCCTAGATTTCCTAGTTCAATTCGGTCCAGCCTTGCATCAATTTTAACTTGAGTTTTGACATCTCGGAGTCCATAGTACCACTCCAAAAAAGGAACCCTTCCATTTGGGGTAATATAACGTCGAATCTCCCTTGGTTGAACTTCCATAATTTAATTTCAATCGCAGTAATAGCAATTTTACCATAATTGCCAATTTAAACAATGTGGTAACTAAAATCTCTTGACCGATTACTTAATCAAAGAAATAGTTAGGTGAAACTAAGCTTCACCCAACCTGCAATTTACTAAAAATTACTTTTCTTCAATTGCGAATTTAAACCCCAATGCGTCCAACAATTCAACAAAAGCATAATTTTCCGCACCACCGCTTTCTGTTAACATTTTATCTAATCTCTCGTATTTTTGTTGAGCAGATTGGGAGAGAGCTTGCATTGCCACGCGGGCATCTATGACATCTTTAAGCGCCGCTGATAGCAGTTAGGGCTCTGGGTCTTTTTCCTCTAAAATTGCCTCGATAAAACCTGCGGCGTATTCTGGATCTTTAAGCGATTCGATTAGCGCATCTTGCCAGCGATCGCTAGTCGGCATTTTTACTTGTGTCATGGTAATCTCTCCAGTATTCTATTGCTTTACGGATATCATTTTGTTGAGTGCTTTTATCTCCTTCACAAAGGAGAAGCACTAAAGTGGAACCTATTTGTCCGAAGTAAATCCGATACCCGATGTCGACTTTACCATAGATGAGGTACGGTTGAGGTGAGGAAATTTCTCCATCCAGTCAAGTTGACACAAGCATCAACTTGAGCTACAGTGTTCGGAGTAATTTATGTTTGAAATGACTAATCTTAATGAGTCAAAACTATAATACCTCAGAACTGCAATCAGATGAGCTAACGCTGCATCTAACTGCTAGTGGCGTAGTTAAACTGACAGAGAAAGTAAAAAATGGTGGCTCGCCAACCCTTCCTTATCCCAAAGAACTCCAGCGGGGTTTGGATCGATTGGTTAAAACCAGTTTGCTTCAAAAGAAGACACCACCGCAAGGTATCCCCGACTTGCTATCTTGGTGTCAGCGTCCTTTAGCCGAGTGGCCTCTGGAACTTCCAGAGGAGGCAGGTACGGCAGATAAACTGCTCGATCGCGGAATGCCGACAGAGATTTGCGAAGAATGGGCGATCGCCAGTCCGGATCTCGAAGCGGAATTAACTCAGAAAAAACTGCTGCTCAACGCGATCGCTGTCTGTAAGTCCGCCGATGCCCCCGACTCTTACGTTGCCTTCCGGCGCTTGCTAATCGAGAAACCCGTACTCACAGAATTTGAATTGCTGCAGCAGTGCCACGAACCGGTGCTAGAAAAACTTGCCGAACAACTTCAAACAGCTTACGAACCGGCTCCCGAATCTGCCGTGGTTGGCGGTCAGTTTCACTGTTGCTCGAACTGCGGCAATCTCATGCTGCGGGCGATCGCTGGAGACTTAGTTTGTACTGAAGAACGCTGCCGCACTAAAAGTCTTGGCAAACCAGGAACTCAAATTCCTCAAAACCAAGGAGTTTTTTGGCTCAAACGAGGACTGCGGCGGTTTGTGGCGGCACCAGGTCGCGCCGAAGTGCGATTGTTAGAGAAACTGGAAAAATTGGGGAAACTTCAGCAGGTGGAACTTTGGCCGAATTTTGACAGTTACGATTTGCGGATAGTTTTCCCAGATGGAGAGGCGTGGGCGATCGATGTCAAAGATTGGAGAAATCCCTTTCTGCTGGCAAAAAAAGTTCGGGAGCAACAACCGCCCATTCCTAGCGCTCCATCTTGGCAACAAGCTTATTTCGTCTTTCCCGACGATCGCAAGCAGCAGCGATCGGATTATCGGCGCGCGTTTCTCAACCACTGTCGCCTGCCCAAGAATGTTAAAGCCAAGTTTGAAAAAGAGTTAATTAAAGAGGTAAAAAACAAGCTGGGAGGGAAAAATTAAATGCGCGATACAAGTTCTTGGCGATCGAGACTCGGAGACATCCGCGATCGCCTGACGCAAACATCCAGCAGTTTAAACTTTTCTGCTTTTTGCGACATCGAGTTGGGGCTGTATCTATTGTCTGAAATCGCTTCCGACGCCCCCGCCAGTTCTCTGTGGGTGTTGCTCACCGGATACGACTTTCCAGCGACCCAAGCGCAACACTGGGGAGAAAGGGAGCGACAAATGCTAGCTAATGCCCGCCACATTCTCACTCAATTTAGAAGCAACTACAGTTGGGAGCGAGCTTTGCAACGCTATCGCGACACAAGCGAACTCGCACGCGGTTTCGATCTCGATGAAAACTTAGAGCGGTTTTCGCTCCGTCAAGTCAGCATCGCTTCCAACCGCGAGGCAATCTACGCCAATGCTCTCGAACGACCTCTACCCCACCGCCGACAAACTGTCAGATGGGCGAGTGCGGGCAGATACGAGTGTAGCGATCGCTCTTATCGAGTTACCTTAGAAATTCCCGACGATTTGATATTTCCCGAACCCGCCTTCCACGATTTGACGGGAACGACTCGAAGAGATGCTATTTCAGTTACCTGGGAAGAATTATTGGAAACGGCGCGGTGGATGGATACTATTTCTAACAGTCGTTGGGAGCAGCGTTTGTCTGCGGTACAGTTAGAGCTATTCGGCAACAATGATACTCTCAGAAGTGCCGACGTGCTGACGTTGGATGGAATGATGCATCTCATCGGCATGGTATCCTCGGGAAAATCTACTCTGATGGATATTTTGGCAGTTTGGGCGGCAAAAAACGGTTTTCATGTCACCATAGTTGTCGGCGACGTGATTTCGGCCCTCAACCGATGTCAAGCATTCCATCGCTTCGGTATCCCCGTCGCTCCGATTTTGGGCGCGTCGAATCGCGATCGCCACACCAACCGCCTGCATCGCGCCTGGAATGCAGAACACCCTCTAGAACAGTTCCAGCAGCAGCACGTCGGTTTCCGGTGGTTGAGTACCGCTTGTCCTTTAAGCGAACTGCGGCGAGATGTCGCAACGCCTTTTGAAAGTGGGAAGCAGCCCTGTACTAGCCTTTACGCGATCGCCAGTTCAAACGACGAAGAATCGCCAGAAAATCCCAACCGCCCTCATACTTGTCCTATCTATAGCGCCTGTCCGTTTCACCAGGGCCAGCGCGACTTGGTGGATGCGAAAATCTGGATCGCAACACCGGCGAGTTTGGTTTATACTCGCGTCGCCTCACAAATCAATGCCGAGAGCATTCGTTTTTCCGAGTTAGTATGTCGTCGCAGCGATATCGTTATTGTTGACGAGGCAGACCAAGTGCAGGTGCAACTCGATAACATCTTTAGTCCCAGTCAGAAGTTATTCGGTCCTGGGGGCGACGGTTGGTTGAGTCAAGTTCAGGAAACTGTAGTATCGCAGTTAAACCAACAGGGGCGCGGACAGTTAGCAGAGCCCGATGTCGATCGCTGGTGCAAAGCTCACGAAATCGCCCAAACTGCTACCAGTCGCATCTATGCTTTAATCCTCAAGCAACCGCCAGCTCTGCGAGAATGGATTCAGCAAGGGAACTACTTCACGGATTGGCTGATATTTAACAGATTGGCGATCGCTCTTGCTGACGCTCCTCCGGCAGCTCGCGACGAGCATGAGGGCTATCGGCGAGTAATGGAATTGTTCGCTAATTATATCGACGATCCGATTGGCGATCGCGCTAACAATCCCCTGTGCGAACTTGCCAGGTTGGCGATTTCGGTTATTGATGAAGATTTGGTGTTGCGGCGTCTGGGAGAATGGCTCTCGGAGAACAAAGAACCTGCGGCGATCCTCACAGAAGAACAACTGGAAAATGCGACGATACAACTTTATTTTGGATTGTTGGTGGCGATCGTGCAAAACCGACTCAACCGAATGGTGCGCGATTGGAAAAATGTTGAAGTGCCTTTGAAGTTAGAGGCACAAAGCTCCATGTTGTTCTACAGTCCTCCAGCAGACTACGAGGCAACGATTCCGGTGTCGCCGATGGGAAACGTATTGGCGCTTCAATATGTGCGCTCTAACGACGATAAACCAGGAGATTTGCGGTTTTTCAAATGTATGGGCGTGGGTCGCTGGTTGTTGCTGCACCTGCACGAATTTTTGAGAGGCGATCGCCTGGCAGGGCCTCACGTTTTGCTGCTATCGGGTACGAGTTGGGCGGGGAAAGCTCCCGGCTATCACGTTCAAGTGCCAGTGGCGGGGGTGTTGCGATCGCCGCCCAGCGAATTACAGGCCCTCGATGACAGCTACTTTGAATTCACCCCATTTTACGATGACCGAGATGGAAACCCAATAACTGTTTCTGGCAGTGGCGATCGCGATAGCGCCCTCAAAGAAATTCTCAATAAATTAGCCAAACCCGGAGGTTTGGGCGGTCGGAGTCGGTTAGAGGTGGAACGGGATCGACTTCCTGAAGGGCGGCAGCGCATCTTGCTGTTGGTCGGCAGCTACCAACAAACCAAGCTAGTGCGAGAACATCTGGAACACCTGCGGCCCGAGTGGCGCGGTCAAATTTTGGGTTTAGTTCGCGACGATGACGAATTTGGCACCCAGTGGAGTAGCAGCGATCGCGGCATCCAACGCGGTCTCGTACATCAGTTTGCCAGCACGGGGGCTTGGATTTTAATCGCGCCTTTAATGGCGATCGAGCGCGGGCACAATATTCTCAACGAGTACAATAAAGCTGCTCTGGGTGCCGCTTATTTTCTAGTTCGCCCCCACCCGCGACCGGACGATATCAGCTACGCGATCCATTCGATAGATCGTTGGGCTATTGACCGTTATGCCGACACTGAATGGTTGAGTGCAAATTGCGAAAACGGTTCCCTTGCCCTTGAGGAAGTGGGGGAGACTTTCCGCGATGCAGCCTATAAAAGGTGGCGCTATCTGTTGCGCTTGCCGATGATTTACAGCACCCTGCCCCAAGAAGAGCGGGAGGCGGTGACTTGGAATCATCTCGTATCCATCTGGCAGGCGATCGGGCGTTTGATTCGCGGCGGCAGTCCGGCCCGGGTATTTTTCTGCGATGCTGCTTTTGCCCGGCGCACCGCTTTTTCAGACGAACTCGGCGACGAACCGCTAACGAGTTTGTTAGTCAGCATCAAACAAGTGCTAGCACCTTATTTTGTTCCCGACTCAGACTCGCAAATAAGCGATCGCGATCGTGCCCTGGTGCAAGCACTGTACGGACCTTTTTATACAGCTATTGAAAACATAGGAGGCATTGCCGAATGACTTATAACCAATTACGCACTCTTTCATTTCGACTAAATGAGAGCAAAACGCTGGAACCGCATACATTTCAAACCCTCAGTTTTCCAGAATCTTGGAAAAACGAGTTGAGAAGTTTGCAAGCGGAGATTACTGGCAGAAGTATCGATAAAATTAACGTGCCGATCGCCAATCTCAATAAAACATTGCGAGCGTTAGTACCGGATTTAATTTATATCGAGCCTTATGCTGCAAAAAGTGGGGTCGAACGATGGCTGCATGGGACAGAGGCGATCGCTCCCGAAGCCCTCCATTTAATTATCGCTGCTTGGGTTCGCACGCAATTCTCAAAAGCAGATGACCAGCGACTTAGCCAACTTCTCAAGCAACTAAAAGTTGAAGATTTGCAATGGGCTCCAACCACAGTCACCGGCACATGGTCCCACGAAACAAACGGCACTGCCAAGCTAGACAATTCCAACTTTATTTTGCTGCCTCACGTTTTAGCAGCCCAGTTAAGTCAAGATGATGTCGAGATTGAATTTGGCTCGGAAACTTTGCGCTTTCGTCGCGCACCTTTGGGTATTGGCACCCTGGGAGCAGAACTGGTTTCGTGGCCGCCAATTAAGTATGATGATAAATGGTATTGGTCTGTAGTCGTCACTTTTACCCTCCAAACAGTACCTTTCCAAAGTTTCCCGGTCCTCCATTGCGACCTAAGTCTGCGTCGTTGGTGGAGCAAACCTATTAAGAAGCTACCCGGCGGCAAAGAAACCAGCGTTTATTTGCTAACAAATGTTCCTTGGTTGAAAAATTTGCCATTTTCAAACAGCTTTCAAGTGGCATCTATAAAATGGGCGCGAATAGGAGCGAGCTTTGGTCTTGTCTGGGGAAGCAAATTACCCGAGTTGCTCGATCGCCTCAACCTCCAACACAAATTTCCCACCCCCGACAATATTAAAGATGACCCAGGGTCAGCACTCAACCTTAATGGTAGCCCCAATGCCGGGCTTGTTTTCCGCTACGGCATCAAACCCAAACATGGCGTGGGGCCTGGGTTAAGTCCGCTAGATCGCCGCACCCTGGCAGAAGAAATTGCAGAGTTAATCGCGCCCCAGTGGAAGTTTGTCGAACTCCTACCCCGGGTTACGTTTGGCGCAGAAGTTGCGACTAATCCGTTTTTACCAAACTCGACAGCGAAAAAAAAGACGACCGAAAGCGAATTTCAAAAGCAACGGGTTCGAGCGATCGCCGAGGCGGTGGAAGATAGTCTGACTGTAGAAATTTGGTATCAACGGGAAACCATGAGGGATGAGTCGGTTAAAGCCATTCGCGAGTGGTTGGGAATACCGGAGTCGGCATCGTTTCCTTACAATTTTCCCGAGGAAAATTTTACTCTCGTCTTGCGATCGCAACCGTTGGGCGCTTTAGGGGATAAGTTGGAGCTCGACTCCGGTATTAAGAACGAAAAAACTCAACGGCGGCAGGCAATTTTTAAACGAGGTGAAGAAGTAGGGGCAGAAGTTGCAAAACTGGAGGCCGTTTCCGGGGTTGCAGCGGCATTGGTAGAATTAGCAGGAGCGGATGATTTTTCTACAAACGAAGACCCCAAACAGGCGCTCCGTCTCGGTTTTGCGGCGTGCGATCGCCCGACGCAGTTTATTTCCACCGAAGAAAAACAGCTATCCCATCGCGCTAAGAGCGGTTTTTTAGATTTGTTGCGCCAGTTAGGAGTGCAAGGAGCTCTGCCAAAGATTGCTATTAAAAAACACAAGTTACCCGAACCGTTAAACTATGTCGGTTTGTGGTTGATTAAGCACAATTCTCCCACCTCTGCAGATGGTAGCGTTCAGCGAGTGCCCGTGATGGTTTACATGAAATCTGATTCAACAGAAATTAAGGCGATCGCTCCCGGTTTTAAAACCTGGCTGCCCTATCGAGAGGCGCTGTTAAAAATTGCTAAAGGGGAAATCAAAGGCAAACAGACAATTCCGTTTATCCAAGATCTACTTACGGAAGACCTCGGAGATACGCTCTTGTTATGTCACGCACAAAACTTAAGAAGCGCTTGGAAATGGCTGACTAATGGAAATATCGCCACCGATATGCTAGCTTTCGGTAAGGAACCACAGCGATCGATTGAGAATTTAGAAGGACTTCGGATAGTGCGGGTTCGCGATAGCCAAAGGCACGAAACGCCGGAGTGGTACGCTCAAAACGAGGCGTTAGCTGAAAAAGATAAAGAACAGGGCTGGTCTGAGGGCATCTTTAAGATGGGAGAAAGAGTCTTTGCCAGCACCTATAATAAGCCGAAGCAGTTCCAAAAGCCGGTCAATCTTTCCAAAGTTTCCTCATCTACGAGCAAAAAAGGAAAAGCTTTAGAAGCCTCTCCCGACGCGGCATTCAGGAATCCAGGTTTAGTTGAGCTAACTGTTGCTTGCATCCAACCGGGGGATGAGATATTACCTTGGGCGGCAATAACCCACAAACTTCGACATATCGCACTCCAGTATGACGAAGCGCTCAAACTTCCTTTACCTCTTCATTTGGCAAAACAAATGGAAGAATATGTATTGTTGATAGAAAATGAAGAGATAGAATAAGAGACAGTAGGTTTGGGTGTTGGGTTTCGTTACACTTCACCCAACCTACAATTTTAGTTGTCTGTAATAAATTCTTATGGTCCCCAACTACAATTTCAACTATCCTCCTTAGACTCCTCATTTTTCACTGATAAAACATCTTTAATCTCGATTCTTTTTTGCCCCTTTAATACTTGCAAAATTCCTCGATGAAACAATGCCACTAATCTCGGTTCTACTAATCGCTGAACCAAATAAGCCACAGTATTAATATAGAGGAAAATCAAACCAAAAATAGCGCTAATAATTCCTAAATCGTCTAAGTTTCCCGGTAAGTCTGGCATTACGGTTACTAAAAGACTGGCAATCATCCAAACAACAGCTCCCAGATAATTCCAAAAAACCCGAGGAATTATTAAGATAAGCAGCAAATAAATGTAAATTAAAATCGGATAAACTTCGAGAAAGTCGTCGATGCTGCCGCGAATGTCGGACCAAGCAAAATTAGCGATCGCCTCGTTAATACTCCCTTTGGTAATCAACACCGAAAAGGAAAGAACGACCAAACCAAAAAATAACCGCCACCGACGGGAAGTAGTAAGCAAACAAATAACGATATAGGTAAATATTGGCAATCGCATTAACGGCAAAGTAAATTGCAGAAATTTAACAAAATATTCCCATCCCCATTGCAGCACTTTTTTGGTCATTTCCAAAGTCCAGGGGGAATTGTTAAATAGTTCTTCGAGGCGATCGCTCCAACTAAAAATAAGCCCAACCACAGGACCGAGGGCAAGATAAATAATCGCAATTCCTGCTAAAAGTCCGAGTATTTTTAGCCCCAGTATTTTCTGTTTTCTGGATAAGTTCATATTTTTGGTAATGGGTAATAGGTAATGGGTAATATCCCAAATTTTGTTAGATTTTTTTACCTTATATCATAAAATAATTCAGATGGTCTCTTTCTGGAGGGTGAAATTTTCAAAGATAAGCTATAATAACCAACAAACCCAGTAGGATGAGTAAAACCGTGCCCGTATCCGCCCGACCCAACCTACCTCTAACAGTTCCTCCCGAACCCGTTTGGCGTTTGAGTGTCGAACAATATCATCAAATTATTCGCGCTGGCATCCTCACCAAGGATGACCCCATAGAACTGTTAGAAGGTTGGTTAATTCAGAAAACGCCCAAAAATCCCCGCCACCGCGCTGCCACTAAACTAAGGAGTCGCGCAAAAATAAACTACCAGATGAAGGAAAATCGTAGGTCGGGCTCCGCGAACCTCCACCCAACAAGTCGGTACTTTATTACTACGCAAGTCCTAACTCGGGATGCTCTCGAAGCGATCGTTCCCCAAGAGTGGTACGTTGACTCTCAAGAACCGATAACTTTAAGCGATAGCGAACCGGAACCCGATGTTCTTATAGTTCGCGGCGATACGCGGGATTATCTCGATCGCCATCCAACTCCCGCCGACTTGGGGTTAGTGGTAGAAATTGCCGATGCTACTTTAGAACGCGATCGCGTAGCGTTGCGGATGCAATATCGCTCTTTAAAAAAACGCCTCTACGCCCGCGCCGGCATTTCGGTTTATTGGATCGTAAACCTCCCCCAACAGCAATTAGAAGTTTATACCCAACCCAATAACTCCGCCGAAACGCCTACCTACCAACAAAGTCAAATTTACCGTCTGGGAGAGGGAGTTACAGTGGCGATCGCCGGTCAAACCATCGGTCAAATAACCGTTAACGATTTATTGCCAGCAGCAATTAACAATTAGCAATTAACAATTACAAAATGACTAATTACAACCCTAAATCAGACAAAGAATGGTGGACCCAACAATGGATAGACTTGTTAAATTCCTATCGTTTTAAAAAGCGATTGGAACGAGCTAGAAATTACGCCCGCCAAGGCAACGTTCTCAGTATAGAATTTAAAGACCAAAAAATAACTGCCAAGGTTCAAGGTTCCGCCCCCGAACCTTACGAACTATCTTTATGGTTGGATACTTTCAGCGACGAAGACTGGGATTATGTCATTAAAACCATGTCGGAAAGGGCAATTTTTACGGCTAAATTATTAGCTGGAGAAATGCCGCAAAATATCGAGGAAGTTTTTGCCGCTAATGGTTTGAGGTTGTTTCCTTTTGCCTTAGATGAAGTTCATTCTCGCTGTAACTGTCCGGATCCGGCGCGGGTTTGCAAGCATATTGCTGCGGTTTATTATTTATTAGGCGATCGCTTTGGCGAAGACCCATTTGTTTTGTTCGTGTTGCGCGGTCGTACTCAAGAACAAATCCTCGATACCATTCGCCAACTACGCAATCCCAATGAGGAAAATAACGCCAAAGTTAATGTTTCTAAAAAAGCCAAAAAAGCAGCGAGTTCTTATCGACAAGAAACCCTAAAATTTGGCGATTTTTGGCAATACGATCGCCCCTTAGAACCCTCCCTAGTAGTCATCGCCCCACCCCCAAGCAGCGAAACAGTTTTAGATATTTTAGGACCGCTTAATTTAGGTGGCAATAGCGATGGGATAATGACTTATTTAAAACAAGTTTATCGAGAAGTTAGCCAACAAGCAATTATGATGGGTTTAAAACAAGGAGAAGAAGAGGAATAAAAAGTTCGTAGTAATCGCGGAGCGCGATAAAGTTCGTAGTAATCGCGGAGCGCGA
>CAZUCT010000104.1:0-21837 GCA_964619285.1 uncultured bacterium
GACAAGCAAAAGAAACGGGTGCATCCCAATTTAAAATAAAGGAGTTCAGAGGTCAAAGATGTTGGAGGTTCGAGATTTAAGAAACCCGGTTTTTTGAAAAAGTTTGTAGTAACGACTTTAGTCGTATAGATATAGCGGACAAGCAAAAGAAACGGGTGCATCCCAATTTTAAATAAAGGAGGTCAGAGGTCAGAGATGTTGGAAGTTCGAGATTTAAGAAACCGGGTTTTTTGAACAATACCTTCGCCTGCATCGAGATTTAAGAAACCGGGTTTTTTGAAAAAACCCGGTTTCTGGCGGGCGAGTTAGCCATTTTCTTGCAGGTATTTTTTGATTTTGGCGAAGGTATTGGCAGAAATTACCCGGTTTCACGCGGGGGAGTTAGCCATTTTCTTGCAGGTATTTTTTGATTTTGGCGAAGGTATTTGGCGAAGGTATTGTAACAAAAACCGGGTTTCCGAGCTATAAAACGAACGCTTCCGTCGATCCTTTTGCTCCCTCTTTGACGGTGAAACTGCCTTCGGTGGCGAACTCGGAACCGGCAAAACCAGCATCAACCGCTTGTACCGACCAATAGTAGGTTCCGGGTTCTAAATTTTTGAGACTCCAACTGGTGTTGCCATCGACGTTGCCTTTGGCGGGAACGAGCAAATCGCCCCCAACCAAAGACCCAGGCGAAACCACCTCGCTACCCTTGGGAGTAGTTCCCACTCGCAGGTTATAGGTCAAACCCGGAGTTGGGGTTTCGGCATCGGTGGCGGCGTTCCAACTGAAGGTGACATCGCTGCCATCCACTAAACCGCTTAACCCGGTTGGTGCCGTGGGTGCCGTGTTGGCAGTGGGGGCGAGGTTGTTGTTATAGAGTTTGGTGTAGGCGTTGATGCGATCGTGTCCGGTTAGGAGAATATCCAGGTCGCCGTCGCGATCGTAGTCCCCAAAGGCCGCTTTGCCGTTGACAAGGTTTGGGAGGTCGGTTTCGAGTTCGACAAAACTGCCGTTGTTGTTGGTATAGATTTTGGAGGTGCCGGTAAAGATCTCGCTACCGGTGATGAGGAGGTCGAGGTCGCCGTCGTTATCGTAGTCTCCCCAATTGACCGAACCTCCCAAAAGTCCCGTCAGTCCGGCGTTAATATTGACGAAGTTGCCGCCGTCGTTGCGGTAAATGGCGCTG
Organism: uncultured bacterium; assembly: GCA_964619285.1. Classification (GTDB taxonomy): domain Bacteria; phylum Cyanobacteriota; class Cyanobacteriia; order Cyanobacteriales; family Microcoleaceae; genus CALKCV01. Next base: position 1,172 of record CAZUCT010000104.1, read on the forward strand.
CTGCCCAAGAAAGGCGACGCACCGTTGATGGCGATATCGAGGTCGCCGTCGCTGTCGTAATCTCCCCAAGCTGCGGAACTGACGTTGACTCCGGGGAGGCCGGCTTCGATGTCGGTGAAGTTGCCGCCGTCGTTGCGGTAAATTTTGGCGACACCGAAGAGGGCGTTGATGCCGCCGGTGAGGAGGAGGTCGAGGTCGCCGTCGCGATCGTAGTCGCCCCACTCAAGGTCGGGACCGAATGCCACATCCTCTATTTCGGCTGCGATATCGACGAAGTTACCGTTTTGGTTTTGGTAAATTTTGCTGACGTTGATAGTGCCGTCGGTGCCGCTGAGGGCGAGGTCGAGGTCGCCGTCGTTATCGTAGTCGCCCCACGCTGCGGCGGCGTCGTCTAGTTGTGGGAGTTCGATTTCGACTTCGATAAAGTTGCCGCCGTCGTTGTTATAGAGTTTGGTGACGTTGGCGGTACCGGTTTCGCCGGCGAGGATGAGGTCGAGGTCGCCGTCGTTATCGTAGTCGCCCCAGGCCCCTGCGGAACCGTCGCCGACTCCGACGATATCGGCTGCGATGTCGGTGAAGTTGCCGCTGTCGTTGCGGTAGATTTTGGAGACTCCGAGGCCGTTGGTATCGTCGCCCGCGATGAGGATGTCGAGGTCGCCGTCGCTGTCGTAGTCTGCCCATTGGGTGACTCCGTAGCGGACTCCGGCGAGGTTGTTGAGGTCTTTGGCGCTGACGGCAACTGTTACTTCTACGGCTGTATCGGAGGATTCTTTGCCGTCAAAGGCTTTGACGCTCAACGCCCCAACCGCATCTCCCACAACATCGGGAGTCCAGACGATTTCTTCGCCCTCCGCTAAAACTGTTGCGCCTATCGCAACAGTTTCTCCATCCTTAGTCAACTCCCCAGACAACAACCCTTCTATCTGGAAAGTTAGGGCGTCGCCGTCGGCGTCGGTGGCATTGGAGGCGGCGAGTAGGTTGTTGTATGTAATGGTATAGGTTTCTCCTTGGGTTGCGCCGGTTAGGGTGGAAACTTCGGTCAAAGTCGGGGCGGTGTTGACGCCGAAGCGTTGGGCGTAGATGCCATAGTCGCTACCGTCTTGACCTAGAGAAGCCCAGGTAACAACAAACCCTTCTGGCAGAGCCGCTACTGATGGGGTTCTTTGGCTGCTATCGATGTAAGTATTGATTTGGAATTCCTCGCCTACTTGCTTGCCATTGCTGTCATAGCGCTGGCCGAAGACACCATAACTGCTGCCGTCTTGACCGTTTGATTGCCAGGTGACGATAAAACCTCCGTCTGATAGGGCTGTCGCTGATGGTTCCATTTGCCAGCTATTAGTATAGGTATTAACTTGAAATTCCTCTCCTACTCGCTTGCCACTATTATCATATCGTTGGCCAAAGACACCATCACTGCTGCCGTCTTGACCGTCTGATTGCCAAGTGACTATAAACCCGCTGTTGGCTAAGGCTGTCACTGAGGACCAGTTTTGCCGATCGCTCGTGTAGGTATTGACCTGGAACTTCTCGCCTATGGGGTCGCCGCTGCTGTTGTAGCGCTGACCGTAAACGTCGTAATTGCTGCCGTCTGCATTTTTTGAGGACCAGGTGACGACAAACTCTCCATCGGATAAGGTCGCAACTTTTGGTCCCCACCACCCATACCCATTAGCGTCAGGGTCAACCTGGAACTCATCCCCTACTGGGTTGCCATTGCTGTCATAGCGCTGACCGAAGAAGCTGTGCGTGCTGTTATCTCTTGAAGTCCAGGTGACAACAAATCCACTATCAGCTAAAGCATTCACTGATGGAAACGCTTGGTAACCTATGGTCTTCGTATTGACACGAAATTCATTGCCCGCTCGGTTGCCCCTGCTGTTATATCGTTGACCGAAGATGCCGTAGTCGCTACCATCTTGCCCGTTTGAGTGCCAAGTGACTACAAACCCGCCTTTGGGTAAAGCTGCCACTGATGGGTAAGCTTGAAAGTTATTCGTGTAGGTATTGACCTGAAACTCCTCCCCCACTGGGTTGCCTCTGCTGTCATGGCGTTGACCGAAGATGCCTTTTTCGCTACCGTCTTGACCGTTTGAGTGCCAGGTTACTACAAATCCGCCATCTGATAAAGCTGTCACTGCAGGATAGTTTTGCTCGCTGTTAGTGTAAGTGTTGACTTGGAACTCATCCCCCAGTTTAACCAGCGGTTGTATTGGTATTGCTTCCTCAACTGCAACTACCACCTCAACCGCAACATCCGAATAATCCTCCCCATCAAACGCCTTCACCGTCAGCGCCCCAACCGCATCTCCCGCAACATCGGGAGTCCAGACAATCTCCTCGCCCTCCGCTAAAACTGTTGCGCCAGGCGCAACAGTTTCTCCATCCTTAGTCAACTCCCCAGACAACAACTCTTCTATCTGGAAAGTTAGGGCGTCGCCGTCGGCGTCGGTGGCGTTGGAGGCGGCGAGTAGGTTGTTGTATGTAATGGTATAGGGTTGAGATTCTGTTGCGCCGGTTAGAGTCGATATCGCTGTCAACTCCGGCGAATCGTTTGTGGCAACACCTGTCAGGTTAATAGTTCCTGCCAGAGGTTCGGCTGTATCGTCAGTAATAGAGATAGCAACAGTCAAGTCATCGTTAAAATTCTTGGCAGGTTCAAACTCAACTGCTGCTAACAAAGCATTAACATCGGCAACTGCACCGACAGCAGACCAAACTCCAGAGTCAGGGTCAAAAGTTGCCGTGGCATCACCGGAAGTTCCCGTTGTCAAACCTCCAGCAGCGGGGTTAGATAAAGTCATAGTGACAGTTGTTTCACCATCTGGGTCGGTGACAACGAGATCGACCAGATTGAGAGAGGTATCTTCAGTGTATGACTGAGCGCTAGTCTGGTTTGCCGGCGTTGTGGAAGTCGCGATCGCCTCTAGATCCATCTCTCCAATAATCAAATCATCTAGTCCCAAACCATCTGTTACTTTAGTATTATTGAAGGTAATGCCAGTAAAAGGACTCTCCGTGTCAATAATGCCAAAATACAACACCGAACCCGATATTTGATTATTAGAAACTGTGTTAGGAACGGTCAAGTTGTTTGTACTGCCGTCCTCTCGATGCAGAGTCAGCACCATTTGACCTTTGTAATCTCCTATATCGTTGGCGTAGAAGCCGAATACTGACTGGGGACTATTAAATTCAATCGTGAACCGCTCGTCTCCAAAGAGATTCAAGAATTTATTCCCCGAAATTGGATAAGCACCGTAATGCGTACCAGTCGAATACTGACGCACTTTTTCGTTGCCTGTAATTGTTGCTGAAACGCTACCAAAACTCAAAGAGCTTGGGATTTCTAAGTCTGTATATGCTTCAAAATCTTCTGTTTCAACGTTAGTTATATTTGCGAAGAAAGCATTGCGAGCGTTGTCAGCGTTAGGCATACTGGTGAGACGAGTTGGATCGTCTAGAGCTGGAGTTTCCAGATTTTGAGTAGAGTTAATGTCTTCACCAAAGTAAGTCCGAACCCAGTTGAAAGTATGGCTATCATCAGCGATCGCCACCGCAACTACCACCTCAACCGCAACATCCGAATAATCCTCCCCATCAAACGCCTTCACCGTCAGCGCCCCAACCGCATCTCCCGCAACATCGGGAGTCCAGACAATCTCCTCCCCTTCCGCTAAAACCGTTGCGCCGATCGCAACAGTTTCTCCATCCTTAGTCAACTCCCCAGACAGCGACTCTTCTATCTGGAAAGTTAGGGTATCGCCATCCGCATCCGCAGCATCCGAGGCAGCCAGCAACTCCTCATAAGAAATAGTATAGGCTTCTCCTTCAGTGGCTCCCGTTAAAGTAGAGATATCAGTCAAAGTCGGCGCAGTGTTGCCGGCTGCCACCGCAACTACCACCTCAACCGCAACATCCGAATACTCCTCCCCATCAAACACCTTCACCGTCAGCGCCCCAACCGCATCGCCCGCAACATCGGGAGTCCAGACGATTTCTTCGCCCTCCGCTAAAACCGTTGCGCCGATCGCAACAGTTTCTCCATCCTTAGTCAACTCCCCAGACAGCGACTCTTCTATCTGGAAAGTTAGGGTATCGCCATCCGCATCCGCAGCATCCGAGGCAGCCAGCAACTCCTCATAAGAAATAGTATAGGCTTCTCCTTCAGTGGCTCCAGTCAGAGTCGAAACCGCCGTCAAAGTCGGAGGAGTATTAGTTGGCAGGGGTTCCGTACTATTAACCTCAATAGTGGCATAGTCGATGCCCGCCCCCAGACTGGCATTATTATCCTCGTTCGACTCAGCGATCGCCCCCCCAACATCGGAAATCATACCCACAAAATAACTGCCGTCGCCCTTCCAAAACTCATCCCCCGCCTCTGGCAACTGCTGAGTTAAGAAACTACCAGTACCGCCATTGCCCGCCAAAGCGCCAACGGTATAACTTCCTAAAAAGCGATCGCTCTCATTAATCGCCTCATCCACCGACAAATAGAAACCAACCTCAAACTCTCCAGCATCCCCGGCCTCGACATTTTGCAGCATAAAGCCAACATTAAAATTATCTCCCGCCGCCAACACTCCCGGCATCACCATAAACGACTGACCCCGCAAATCAATAGGTAAAGTCGCCGCCTCCACCGCCAACACAAAAACATCGCTAACCCTGGCATCCTCCTTATCCCTTGCCTCGACCTTCACGCTCAAACTGCCAACATCCTCCCTGCCAGGCATTGCCAGGAAAGTCCGAGTGGCGCTATCAAAACCTAACCAGTCAGGCAAAGGCGAACCATCTTCGAGAGTAACGTTATAAGAAAGAGAATCCCCAGCGTCCGCATCCGCAAAAGTATCCTCTGGCAGCGCAAACCGCAACATTTCCCCAACCGTCGCCGTTTGGTCCGCAATCTCCTTAACAACCGTCGGCGCGTCGTTAACATTCTCCACCGTCACCGCAAACTCATCGCTAACCTCCGCCCCCGCAGCATCCGCCGCAGTTACCGTCACCTCCACAATTCCCACATCGTCGTTAGTGGGAGTACCGCTAAAAGTTCCCGTCGCCCCATCGAAACTCAACCACTCGCCACCAACAACTATTGCGCTATAGTTGAGACTCTCATCGTCAACATCCGCAAAAGTGCCCGCCGGCAGCACAAACTCAAAAGGTTCGTCCTCCGTTGCCCTTTGGTTGAGAATCTGTTGCGCAACAGTTGGCGCGTCGTTATCCGCTTCCCCAAGCAAATTAATCGTACCAGTCAGCGGTCGAGAAATATGATTATCCGTCACCGCCACGGTAACTTCCAAATTGTCCGTAAAATCTAGGGCGGGGGTAAACTCCAAACCTGCCAACCAACTATTAACATCCTCAACCGGTCCCTCAAAACTCAACGCCCCCGCAGCATCCGACTCATCCTCCCCGGTGGCGATAGTACCACCAGCGGGATTGTTCAGTTCCAGAGAAACGGTAATCCTGTCGCCAGTATCGGGGTCCGCGACAACTATATCTTGAAGAGCGATCGCCACCTCTTCCGTGTAATTAAGTTCTTGGTCGAGATTAGTTGCCTCTGGGGCCGCATTCGGTTTTGTACCGAAGAGGTTCAACTGCCAAGAACTCCAGATACCGTCGGGGTCTTTGGTACTTTGAGTTTCATCAGAAACCCTCAACTCCCAAGTTCCCAGAGACGACTCGCCCCAGTGACGCGCCGAAGTGAAAGTCCAATTATAAGAATTGCCCCCAGTAGGTTCTCCCGTAAAAGGTTCTGCCAGGAGCGATCGCGTCTCGGTACCATCCGGGTTAGTATGAACTAGCTCGATTTTCAAATTATCGCGATCGGCATGACTGCCATCAAACATCACCTCAACCCACTCTACCTCTATCTCCTCCTCCAACTCGACCGAAGATTTAAGCCCCGCAGTATCGTTATCCGGGATAATCTTCGAAACCAGCATTGCCTCAGACAGCGACACCTCTTTATCTACCGACTGCCAATCTTTAGCCAACTTCACAGCCTCCAACCCATTAACCGCCCCAAAACCGTACTTATGATTGATATCGTATCCCCCAGCATTAGTCGTCCACTCGCCATCGGTAGGGTCATTATTAAGCGCCGTCTCCACCAAAATATGCTGCACGTCGCGCCAACTCAGACTTGGATTAGCCTCCAGCATCAACGCCACAACCCCAGAAACAAAAGGCGCCGATGCCGAAGTACCCCCGAACCCGCGAGTATAATCCTCCAGGTCCGTACCATATTTGCCCTGAATGTCAGTGGTAGTGATGCCCAAATCGCGACCCCCCGAATATGCCGATACCAGCAGCGACGCCCCAGGGGCGCTATAGAATACGTCCTTGCCATTCTCATCTTTTGACAAAGCGTGTTTTCCCGTATGGTCGATCGCCGCAACAGCAATGGTATGTCGGGAGTTAGCGAAACTATTATAATTGACATTATCGCCCATAAGCCCCTCGTTACCCGCCGCAAACACGAAAGAGTTACCCAAACCGGAGCGACCGGATTTAACTCCCGCTTCCAAGGCCGCCTCTCCCAGTGGCGGCGGTTCCGCCAAAAATCCAACTCCCCAACTATTATTATAGATATCGATGTCATCTCGTTGGTGGGAGAGGGCGTCGGCGATTTCCTTCTCAGCAAAACCATCGGCACCCAGTCGCAACGCCGCCCATCCCGCCTCTGGGGCAACCCCGCCAGCCGGTACGCTTTCCTTCTGACTGCCAACTGCCACCCCTGCCACTTGAGTGCCGTGATAGTTAGTAGTAGTTAAATCGAGAGACCAGTTTTTCAGCGCCACACTTTCTGTCGAATTATTCTCTACTTTTAATTGCCAAACACCGTTTATGCCTGCTTTATTGGGACTCTCACCATTAAACAAGTTCGTAGAATATTCCCCACTAACAGCATCGTTAACCTCAAACTCCGTGCCTTGGGGACTCCTCAAAGTCACCTTAACATTGCTAGCAGATTCCATGAAATCCAAATCCAGCGTTAAATTAGTCAGGAGGCCGGAAAACAGCTTTTGGTCGATGCGCGGATCCCCATTATCCCTCTGTAATTTTAAAGTTATATTCCCTCCAGCAGAAACGATCGCCGACTCTGGATATGTAGCAGTAGTTTCCAAAAAATGCCCCGGAGTTCCATCGTTTTCGTCAAAATCCCAACTCCAATCCTCTCGATACCGACTTTCTGAGGCGAGCTCCGGGTGCAAATAATCGAAACCATCATCGATAATCCCAATATTTACCCCCTCTCCACTGACACCCTGCAACTCCCAAGCAGCGGTAATATGGGCATCTGCCGGGTTGCCAGAGCTCCCGTCACCCCGCAAATGCCAAGGAAAAGACGAGAAATTCGCCCGATACGACATCGAAGGATAAACAAACTCAATTTCCGGTTGCGCTTTCAACCGACGCGCCACCTCTAACCCATCGGCATTTTCGGGAAACTCCCAAATATAAGTATTAGGAATCTGCCCGGTGGAACCCAAATTCTCGACCCCGAAACTGGATGCCAGCTCCGCCGCCGACTCGCCCGCCTTCACGCTGACAACCCATTGGTCGGTTGCTGCCAGGGCCTCTTCGGCGTAACTGTCGAGATTCATCGCCCGTTCGATCGCCCACTTAACCCGCGAGCTCAACTCCTCCTCCTCTGGCGTTAGAGACAAAACCGTAAAATCTTCCGTCACTTCTTCCCCAGAGTTGCCCGAGTTATCGTAGGCGATCGCCTTCAACCGATATTTCCCCGCCTCCAAACCCGCCAACTCCCAAGCAAACCTCGCCTCATCTGCTTCCCCATCATCCACCGCCAACTCGGTAACAACCGCGACATCCTCCCACTCGCCCCCATCCCGCTGCAACCAAAAATCTATCCTGGCAATATCCCCACCGCCATCGGCATCGGACACCTTACCCAAAATATCGAGAGTTTCTCCTGGGTTGTACAACAAATCTGCCAGCAACAACAAATCTTGTGGGGAATTTCCTTTAACAGAATCTATCAACCCCTGCCCCAATTCGAGTTCCCGCCAATCTTTTTCCGGGTTAATCAGCTCGTCTAAATCTATAGCAACCCCCTCAGCATTTTCTACCCCGTTAACGGAAAAGACAAAATCGTTATAATCGCGATCGATATTTTCGTTGCTAACCTTAAGATCCTCAAAAGCAAAAATCGTGCCTTCCCCAGTAACATCCCCCATCTGCCCCGGGCGAAACTCATCATCCGGGTTGTCCGTAACTAAAGAAAAGAAAGGATGTTTTGAACCGCCGATTTTAGGATTATTAAAAACCCCTTCTATCGAACCATTGGGAACGAACATAAACGCAAATTTATCCCCCGGGTTCATCTCAAAAGTTTTCTCTCCCAAATAGTCCCCAGAATTAAAATTGCGTTCCCCAAGTCTGCCCTCAAACTTAGCACCTTCAACCGCATCGCTTATGGCAACATAACCTCCCAATTTTGAATTGCTTAAAACTCGATTGGCAGCCTCTTTAACAAACCCTTCATAACTCTTGACCTCCAAACCTTCTAAACTGAAAGCACCTAATTCCCCTTGATACCAACCCCCATCAAACAAATAATCTATAGTTACTTCTCCGCTTTCACCTACTACTAATTCCCCATAATCAAACGTCAATTTTGGAAACTCGATATACTCTTTAACCTTTTTACCAAAAGACTTAGAACGCCAATCCTTTCCCGGTTTAATTACCTCATCAAACGGCGAAACCGTTCCCGTCAATCCTTCAATATTAATCACTAAATCTTCATAATCCCGGTCCGAAAAACCAGAACTTAGCGCCGAAGCTTCTATGCCCAATATCTCCCCATTTCCCATTACATCCGCAAATTGTTTTCCCGGGAAATACTCCTCATAACCCTCGCTTTTTAAGGAAAATAACGGCTTTTTATTACCCCCTATATGGGGATTATTAAATACTTCTTTTACCGTTCCATTCGGCACTAACATCAAAGCATATTCATCCCCCGGAGTCAGGTTAAAACTTTTAACCCCTTCATGTTCTCCTTCGTTAGCCCAACCGTCAAAAAAAGCCCCCTCATTTTTATCGTTAACCAGAACGTAACCCAATTCAGAATTACTTAAAACCCGACTGGCAGCTTCCTTAATAAAATCTGTTTCGCTTTTGAGATTTAACTCATCAAAATTCTTTAAACTAAAAATAGCTAATTCCCCTTCCGGCCTGGTTCCATCGTAGAGATAATCTATTTTTAATTCCCCAGTTTCTCCTACTACAAAATAACCCGAATCAAAACTTATTTTGGGAAAATCTACATACTCATCCAGCCATTTACCTAACCTTTTCTCCCGCCAATCTTTCCCCGGTTTAATGACTTCTTCAAAAGGCGAAACCGTTCCCGTCAATCCTTCAATATTAATAACTAAATCTTCATAATCCCGGTCCGAACGAGGATTTTTTACCGAAGAAGCTTCTATGCCCAATATCTCCCCATTTCCCGTTACATCCGCAAATTGTTTTCCGGGAAAATACTCCTCATATTCCTCGCTTTTTAACGAAAATAACGGCTTTTTATTTCCTCCCAAATAGGGTTTTTCATAAGCTTGTTCTATGCTGCCATTCGGCACTAACATAAAACCATATTCATCCCCCGGTGTCAGGTTAAAACTTTTAACCCCCTCGTGTTCTCCTTCGTTAGCCCAACCGTCAAAAAAAGCCCCCTCATTTTTATCGTTAACCAGAACGTAACCCAATTCAGAATTACTTAAAACCCGACTGGCAGCTTCCTTAATAAAATCTGTTTCGCTTTTGAGATTTAACTCATCAAAATTCTTTAAACTAAAAATAGCTAATTCCCCTTCCGGCCTGGTTCCATCGTAGAGATAATCTATTTTTAATTCTCCCGTTTCATCCGCTACAAAATAACCCGAATCAAATATTGACTCTACTTCTATAACATCCGAACTTCTACTTCTCGTCTGGATGGCCGATGTCTCTATTGCCTCCCCCGTCAAACTATCTATTTCTCCCACCGACGACTTACTCCGAGTGGCGGACAGAATTTCCCCCCCATCCCTGCCAGTCAGATCTGCGATCGCCCCCTCACCATCTCCAACTACCACCACAGATTCCTCAATGGCCCCTATTCCCCCGTCCCACGAGGCCAACTCCGTTATTGGCCCTTCGCTTCCCGGAAACATGGCCTCCCTGTCAGTAATTCCGGGAATTTGGTTCTCCCCTAAACCGCCTTCAAAATTAATGTTGAGGTTATCGTTCATGGTTAGTTACAGCTGGTTTCTCGTTAAAAAAAAGAGTTCGTAGTAAGCACTTCAGTGCTTAAAAATGGCCTCATTTCTCAGGGCCTCCATGCTTACTACCAACAAAAAATGGCCTTCTATAGAATCCTAGAAACCCGGTTTTTTCAAAAAACCGGGTTTCTTAATCGGTCTCTTATTAGTTCTATTAGGGACGACCCCCATTTTTTTACGCCTCAAACGCCTTTTTGTTACAAAACTTTACAATTCGTTTCGCAGAACGGGCGGGACGCCCGTTCTACGAAAAAATGGCCTCCTAATTTTCCCCCATTGCTTGACAAATATCCCTAACTGTGGTAATAAGAATTTCCGCCGCCCGTTCGATGTCCTCATCGGTGGTAAACTTACCGATACCGATACGCAAGGCCCCGTCCATCATCTCTGGGGACAAACCCAAAGCTTGTAAAACGTGACTGGGAGATTCGACACCCGAAGAACAGGCAGCCCCAGTAGAAATAGCCAGGCGATCGCGCGTTCTAGCAATTACCGCACTATTAGGAATATCGGGAATAGAAATATGAAGATTGCCGGATAAACGATTACTAATATCGCCGTTGACTATCGAACCGGGAATATGTGCTAGTAAGAGACTTTGGAGGCGATCGCGACGGGAAGCGATCGCCCTCTCATCCTCCACCATTTCCAAACGCCGCAAACCGCAAGCCTCCCCCAGACCAACAATTCCCGGAACATTAAGAGTACCCGATCGCCTCCCCTTCTGGTGTCCCCCACCAAAAATCAGCGGTTGCAGTGGAACTCCCTTCCTCACAACCAAAGCCCCCACCCCCTTCGGACCGTATAATTTATGAGCCGAAATCGCCAAAAAAGTAATCCCCCATTCGGCAAAATTAAGAGGAATTTTTCCCACAGCTTGAGAACCATCGCAAAGGAAAGGAACCTCGTATTTTTTAGCAATTTTTCCCGCAGTTTTTATAGGGTAAATATTGCCAATTTCATTATTAGCAGCCATGATGCATAATAGAGAAATTCCACTAGCACAGACCTTTTCTAAATGTTCTAAATCTAACCTGCCTTTCGAGTCAACTTTTAACTTAACTATTTCCGCAAAACCTTGTTTTTTCAAAGCTTGACAGCAGTCTAAAACTGCTTTATGTTCCACGGTCGAAACAGCTATTTTTTGTTGAGTTTTAGCAGTTAAATTAGCAGTTAAAATACTCCCTTGAATGGCGAGATTAATACTTTCAGTAGCGCCAGAAGTAAAAATAATTTCTTGAGGAGAAGAGTTAATTAATTTAGCAATTTGATTGGCAGCTTCCTTAACAGCATTTTCCGCCTCGTCGCCGAAAATATGGTCGATGCTGCTAGCATTGCCAAAAGCCGAAGTCATGTAATAGAAAATTCGATTTGCCACTCTGGGATCTACCCTCGTAGTCGAGTGGGAGTCGAGGTATATCGGTGGAGGTTTAGTCATTTTTTTAAACTTGACAATTAAAACTCTCCACATCAAAAAAGATGTGGAGAGTTTCAAATTAATAAATCGCTATTTTTAAAAAGTCGAAATCTTAAAAAGCCAAGAGCGATCGCCCCATGCTAGGGAGTAAAATCTTACTTTTTCTTCATGTTGCGGGCCATTTCGCGGAAAGAATCCATATTAGAATCGCTGCGACGGGGACGAAAAGTCGAGCTGCTTGAAAAAGTAGAGCTCTGACCGAAAGAAGAAGAAGGGGTGGTAGGAGTAGCAGAAGTCGTACTGTCCGCAATTCCTCCTTGTTTCTTCTCCATAGCAGAGATAGACTCTTCAACCTCGCCACTAATCAGGTTTAATTTACCGACAGCTTTGGGATAGCTCTTCTTAACAGACTTGGCCGTTCTCATGTAGTCAATATTGCCTAGACTCTTAGCGCTGTCATTGTCTAAATAGTATGCAGGGTCTTTATCTTGGTCGGACTTTCCGCCACCGAACAGAGTTTTGATAATTGCTATCATTTCGCTTTTGCCTTCCTTACGTTTGTTAACCTTTAGTAAATTAATGTTAACAAACTTAATGTTTTTTGACAACCCCTCTCATAAATCTTTTTTTTAGATTTTAGATTTGGTAATGGCCAATTGTTAATCGTCAATTGTTAATCGTCAATTGTTAGTAACGACCTTACCGTTAGCAATTAGCCATTAGCCATGAGCAACTAACAAAGATTACTTACCAATACAAAAGCGACTAAAAATACGTTCTAAAACCGATTCTGTTACACCTTCTCCGGTAACCTCTCCCAAAGCTTTAATGGCATCGCGCAAGTCGATAGTCCAAAAATCTAAAGGTAATTCTTCGTCAATCGCTTTGAGACAATTTTTCAGAGATAATTGAGCCTGAGTCAAAGCTGCTGCTTGTCTTTGGTTGATAGCAAATTCCAAATTTTGCGCGGCAATTTTGCCAGAATTAATAGTATTAATAATTGCCGTTTCTAACTCAGGAATACCTCGATCGCAAGTCGCCGCTGTAGCCACAATTGTTTTCAAATTTTCCGGGAAAGAAAGAGAAGCGATGGCCCCCTCATCGACCAAATCTATTTTATTAACAACTAAGATAATGGGGCGTTCTTTTACCGCTTCGTAAATTTCTGCATCGTCAGCAGTCCAACCCGAAGTAGCGTCGATGGCCAGTAAAATTAAATCCGCAGTTTGAGCAGCAGTGCGCGATCGCTCCACCCCGATTTTTTCCACCGCATCCTCAGTTTCCCTAATCCCCGCAGTATCCAAAACCCGTACTGGGATACCGCCGACGGCCAAATGAGACTCAACCACATCCCGGGTAGTACCCGGCAGCTCCGTTACAATAGCGCGATCGCAGCGACTCCAGACATTTAATAAACTGGACTTGCCCACATTAGGGCGACCGACAATGGCCACTTTCAGACCGTTTCTTAATAATTCACCGCGATCGGCAGTAGTTAAAATGCCGGACAACTGGGCCAAAACCCGCTTAATTTCCCGAACAATTCCGGCCTCATCCAAAGGAGGTAAATCCTCCTCAAAATCGATACGGGCCTCAATTTCTGCTAAAATGTCCAAACAACGACCTCGTAACAGGCGAATAGGGTTGGCCAACTTACCTTGCAAACCAGCAAGAGCAGCTCTAGCCGCAGTATCGGACTGAGCGCCAACCAGATCGGCAATACTTTCAGCTTGGGTAAGATCTAATCGTCCGTTCAAAAAAGCTCGCAAGGTAAACTCTCCAGGCTGGGCCAACCGCGCCCCGGCTTCCAAACAAAGGTGTAACACCTGTTGGACTGCGATCATACCGCCGTGGCAATGGAACTCAACCACATCTTCGCGGGTGTAAGAGCGGGGAGCCTTCATTATTAATAGGAGGGCTTCATCTATTAATTCTTGAGTTTGGGGATGGCGGACGTAACCGTAGAGAATGCGGTGAGTTTCCCACCCTTGACGTCCTGGAGCGCGAAACAGGGTGCGAGCGATGGCCAGAGATTCCGAACCCGAGATACGGACTATGCCCACGCTGCCTTGTTGGGGGACGATTGCTGTGGCGATCGCTGCTATGGTACCGCCGATGGGAGCTGACTCTGACATATTTCCGCTTTTTTTGTCTTTATGCCTACCATATTAAGGCAAAATAGTCAATCTATCCTCAAGGGGCTGCATTTTTAACAATTTAGTTATAAAAGTTAATAAAGTATCAAAAAAACTTAAACGCTTTAATTCAAAACAAAAACAATTAACTACCCGCGATGATTTATAGAAACCTACAAAAGATGTCGATCCTGCCACTATGGGTGGCAGTCAAAACCGAAAAATTCGCACGGTCTCGCTCTAGGCAGTTGCGGTATTTATGCTGGCGGCTGATTCGATTGCGAGAGAGCCCCGAATGTATTGCTAGGGGATTGGCTTTGGGAGTTTTTGCAGGATTTTTTCCCTTATTAGGTTTACAAACACTGGTAGGGCTAGGCCTGGCAACCGTATTTCGGGGGCATAAACTAACCGCAGTTTTGGGAACTTGGGCGAGCAATCCTTTTACTTATGTGCCCATCTTTGCTCTTAACTTTAAGGTGGGACGATGGCTGCTTAATTGCCAAGAAGATTTTGTCTTGGATAGCGTAGATTCCATCGGAGAGCTAACCGCAGAAGGGATTCAATTGGTAGGTCCTCTACTTTTGGGTTGTGCCGTTATGGGTTTAATTGCGGGGGCGATCGCTTATTTTCTAGGGGTAAGTTTAATTAAGCGTTGGCGATCGCGTCGGCAGTGGCGCAATTGCCAAGAAACTTATTTATAAATTGCCCTTTCCCCTCAATTACTCAAGCTGCGCAATCATCCCGATAGTCGAGAAACCCGGTTTGTCTCAAAAACCGGGTTTCTTAATTTCCTAGAAAATGGCCATCTCCAAAATCTGAGTACCCGAACGGTCAAAATAGTAAAATAAAAATAGACTAAGACTAGGACTGGGAGAGAATTGTTTGAGAAAAAACAACCCTCTTTCAAAATTTTTCATCAAAAAATGGGGGAAAGCGATGATTGGCCAACTTGTAGATAAGCGTTACCAACTAATTAAAGTAATTGGGGAAAGTTTTTGGGGGCAAACATATTTGGCGGAAGATACTCGGCGTCCGGGTGCCCCCCAATGTGTAGTCAAACAGTTACGTTTGGGAACTCGTTCCTTAGAAACCCAACAAACAATTTTAATTTTATTTCAAGAAAAAGCCGAAAAAATTGACAAACTGAGCCAACACGAACAAATACCGAGTTTATTAGCCTACTTTAAAGAAGATAACAATTTATATTTGGTTGAAGATTACATAGTGGGCGAGCCTTTAACTGCCGAGTTAAAACCGGGGAAAACTTTAGGGGAAAAACAAGTAATCGGGCTGTTGGAAGAAATATTAGAAATATTAGCCTTCGTTCATAGCGAAGGAGTAATCCACGGAAAAATTAAACCAGCAAATTTGATTAGGCGCTCGTCCGATGGACTATTAGTATTGTTGGGATTTGGCTTGGGGGGAGAAATCAAAGAAATGTCAATAGAAGAAAAAGAACTTCTCACCAAAGCCGAACGGAAAATAGAAGAAGATAGAATCGCAGATACAGGATTTTACAGACCAGAAAAAAATGCCAAAATTAACCAAAACTACAACAGCGATATTTATGGTTTAGGAATAATAGCGATTCAAGCTCTGACGGGATTATCTCCTGCAGAGCTAACCCAGTTTCAAACAACAGAAACGGGCCCCAAAGTAAAAATACGGTGGCGGGAGAGAAGCCGTTGCTCTCGCGCTCTGGCAGACATAATCGATAAAACCATCGATTACCAATCAGAAAAACCCTATCGCTCGGCTTCAGAAGTTCTTGAAGAACTGAAAAATATTGAGGGATATTCTGAGATGGCAGTATCGCCGCCCCAACTAGCCAAAGAAAAAGAAGAAGAAACATCCACAAGCACAAAGCAATTGAGTACAAAAACCAAGTTTGCGGCTTTCGGGTTGCTCGGGTTAATGTTAGTTGCGGGCATAGCAATTTATCTGGGGCAACTTCAAGGTCCGTTGAAAGCTAAAAGACTCTACGATCGCGGCAAAGAACTAGCAAAACAAGGAGACAAACCGGGAGCGATCGCCTTTTATAACCAAGCCCTCAAGGTCAACCCCAAAGATGCCGAAATCTTCTATCAAAGAGCCAACGCCCGCTATCAACAAGGAGAATTAAAAGAAGCGATCGAAGATTACAGCCAAGCGATTGCATTGAAGCCCCAATACGGGAATGCTTATTACAACAGAGGTCTAACCTACTACGACCAGGGCAACTACGGCAATGCTATTGCGGATTTCACCGAAGTGCTAAAGCTGGATCCCGACGATGCCGAGGGTTACTACCAAAGAGGTTTGAGCTACTATCAAATCGAAGAATACGATTTAGCAACGGAAGATTACAGCAGTACCTTGCTGCTACAACCTAATAACGTCAATGCCTACACCAGTCGCGGGCTGGCAAAGGCAGCCGCAGGGGATAAGCCGGGAGCCCTGGCGGATTATACGGAGGCCCAGAAACTTCAGCCCAACAATCCCCTAATTTTTTATAACCGAGGTAGAGCGAGGTTTCATCTGGCAGACTATCGAGGAGCGATGGAAGATTACACGAAAGTGTTAGAGTTGCAACCTGACTATGCCGATGCTTATGTTAATCGATGCAGCGCTTATCTGAATTTGGGTGCCCATGCAGAGGCGATCGCCGATTGTACTAAGGCCATCGAGTTAAACCCCGAAGATGAGGCAGCGTATAACAATCGCTGTATTGCTTACCTCAATATGGGAGAACATCAAAGAGCGGCAGAAGATTGCAGCATCACTATTGGCATGAACCCCACCAGCGCTAAAGCTTATAGCAACCGAGGGCTCGCTCGGTCTCAAAGCGGAGACAAACAGGGGGCGATCGAAGATTTCACCACCGCCATTCGTCTGAACCCAAGCGACGGAGTAGCTTACAGCAATCGAGGTCAAATTTATTCCGAACGGGGCGATTATGGCAAGGCAATAGAAGATTTTGCCCAGGCGGTTCGACTTAATGCTAATAATGGCAGCGCTTATTTCAATCGCGGCATGGTACGCGCCCAGCTCGGAGACAGACAAGGAGCGATCGAAGACTTGCGCAAAAGCGCTAACCTCTTTCTCGAACAAGGTCGAGCTGACGATTACCAAAAAGCACAAAACGCAATTAACCAGTTTAGATAAATAATTAATAAATGTTAATTGTTAATTCCCTGATTCCCCGATCCCCTGTATATCAAAATGCACAATCCAAACATGATTGGTCAACTCTTAGATGGACGCTATCGCATTGTCCAAGTCCTCAGTGGAGGAGCTTTTGGACAAACTTATCTAGCTGCAGATACTCGCCGCCCCGGTCATCCTCAATGCGTGGTCAAGCAACTGCGACCGCCAGGCAATTCTAAAACTTTTTTAAAGACTGCCCACCGTTTATTTAAGCAAGAAGCAGAAATTTTAGAAAAACTGGGAAGACACGAACAAATTCCTTTGCTATTAGCTTATTTTCAAGAAGACAATCAATTTTACTTAGTCGAAGAGTTCGTTCCTGGCAATCCTTTACATAAGGAAATTATCCCCGGTCATCCTTGGCAGGAAGAACAAGTTATTCGACTGTTGTCGGAAATCTTAGAAATATTAATTTTTGTTCACTCCCAAGGAGTGATTCATCGGGACGTTAACCCGTCAAATTTAATCCGACGCAAATCAGACGGTAAGTTAGTTTTGATTGACTTCGGTTCTGTTAAAGAAGTCAGAACTCTTATTGCTAATGTCAATGGGGAAATGCCTAGAACAATTGCTACCGGTACTCCTTCCTATATGCCAGTGGAACAATTCCAAGGCAATCCCCAGTTTAATAGCGATATTTATGCTGCAGGTATCATCGGGATTCAAGCTTTAACCGGTTTACCCAGTAGCGAACTGCCTAAACTACAAGATACTAAGCCTTCTGGCACGGGTGGTATTATCTGGCGAAATCGATCGCGCTGTTCTGGAGCCCTGGCCGATATCGTTGATAAAATGGTGGCGCATCATTTTGCCAAGCGCTATCAGTCGGCAGAACAAACTTTGGTCGCTTTGAGAAGGCTTCAACGTCGGAAGGTGAGTTTGCCTGCGTCAAAAAGTCCTAAGTACAAAAGCAAGCATCTGGGGTTGAAAAAATGGCAGTTGCTACTGTTATTGAGTTTCGCAGCTGTAGGAATTTTGGCGGTTTTGGTGGGATTGTTTGATTTTTTCAATCGTCCGACACCGGAACGGGCGGAGGCATATTACGTTGACGCTACAGAAATGTCGAAAAAAGGAGATCTTCGAGGGGCAATAGCAGCTTTTAATAAGTCTATAGAACTCAATCCTAGTAAGGCTGAGGCTTTTTACGGACGGGGCAATCTTTATTATCAAGCAGGAAATTATCAGCAGGCGATCGCCGATTACGATCGGGCGATCGCTCTTAATCCTTCTTACGCCAATGCTTATTTTAACCGGGGCCTGGCTCGCTATAATCTGGAAGATTACTCGGGTGCTATAGACGATTACTCTAAGGTGCTAGGGTTCGAGCCAAAAGATGTGGAAGCTTATTACCAAAGAGCGCTGTCTTATTATCAATTAAAAGATTATAGCAAGGCCATTGAAGATTATACTAAGACTTTGCAGTTGCAGCCAGAGGATGCTAAAGCTTACAAGGCTCGGGGTTTGGCTAAAACGGCAGCGGGAGATTTGCAGGATGCTTTGACTGACTATACTAAAGCGATTGCCTTAGAATCGGATAATGCAGATGCTTATTATAATAGGGGCAGAACTCGCTTTTTTCTGGGAGACTATCAAGGAGCGCGATCTGATTATACTAAAGCGATAGAATTGGAAAAAGAAAATCAGGAAGCTTATGCGAATCGGTGTAGCACTTATATAAACTTAGCCAACTACGAACGAGCGGTCGAAGATTGTAATCGCGCTCTAACTTTGGCACCAAAGGATGCAGATTCGTACAATAACAGATGTGTAGCTTATTTTAATATGGATGACTACAAAAAAGCGATAGCAGATTGCACTAAGGCTATAGAAATAAACGGTCAATACCATCAAGCTTATAGCAATCGGGGATTGGTTCGCCAGCAGGCAGGTAAGCTAGAAGCGGCAATCGAGGATTATACTCAAGCGATCGCTCTCAATCCCAATAATCCCGAAGCTTATGCCAATCGAGCTAAAACCTACTACCTACAGCAGGATTACGAAAAAGCTCTGGCAGATTACGTCCAAGCTACTCGCCTCAATCCTAATTATGCCGGTGCCTACTACGGTCGAGGAATGGTGCGGGTTGCTCTGGGAGATAAAACCGGGGCTATTAGCGATTTCGAGACTGCGGGAAGACTGTATCTGGAACAGGGGCGATCGGGAGGTTACAAAGATGCTAAATATCAAATAGAACGCCTCAGCGTTCCAGAACAAAAAGAGGGGAACGGGTAATAGAGAATTGTTAATTGTTAATTGTTAATTATGACTAATCGAGTTTTAATCATTGGCGGCACCGGTCGCATTGGTACTAGCGTTGCTACAGACATCGCTACCCACACCCAGGCAGAAATTACGATTACCGGTCGCCACCGCCATAATGCAACAGATAAAATACCCGGCAAGAATGTCAGTTTTTTAAAACTAGATTTAACTGATGAACGAGCCATAACAAATGCCATTTTTTCCTTAAAACAAGATGCCGATAATTCTTCAGGGCTGCCCTTAGTAATTCACTGCGCCGGTCCTTTTTTCCAGCGAGATGCAAGGGTTCTAAAAACTTGCATTGAAGCGGGGGTTAATTATCTCGATGTCAGCGACAATCGCAAGTTTACCCGTCTGGCTTTAGACTGTAGCGATGCCGCCGCTGAGGCCGGGATTACTGCTGTTATTAATACGGGGATTTTCCCGGGAATTTCTAACAGTTTAGTCCGTCAATGCATCGACCAACTGGACGAAGCGGAAGAGATTCATTTAAGTTATGTAGTTGGCGGTTCTGGCGGTGCCGGTTTAACGGTTATGCGCACCACTTTTTTAGGTTTGCAAAATCCTTTTGAGGTTTGGGTGGATAACCGATGGCAGCCGGTTGCGCCTTATAGCGATCGCGAGGTTATCGAATTTCCTCCACCCTACGGCAAAATCGGAGTTTATTGGTTTGATATGCCGGAATGTTTCACTCTCCCTAAGGCTTTTCCGGTCAAAAGCGTTATTACTAAATTTGGCAGTTTTCCCGATTTTTACAACTTTATGACTTGGATAGTTGCCCACTGGTGGCCGTCGAGTTGGTTGCAAAATCCCGATACTATTGAATTTCTCTCCCAAGTCAGTTATAAAATGACTGAATTTACGGATAATTTCAGCGGTGTCGGCGTGGCGGTGAAATCGAAAGTTAGCGGTTTTAAAGATGGTAAACCCGCGAGTTTTTCTTCTACTTTAGTCCGGGAAAATACTGCGGCGGCGGCAGGTATTGGCACTGGGTCTATTGCTGAGTTAATGTTAAGGGGGGAATTGAATAAACCGGGAGTTTTTCCACCAGAAGAAGTGCTGGCGACGGATTTATTTGAAGCAACTATGAAAAGTCGCGGTTTCTCCCGAATTAGGGAGGAAAATGGTTTTTTATATCGGTAAAAAAACGAGTTGGTTTGCAGTAATCGCGCTTGACTAGATGAAATAGGCTAGAAATTAAAGAGCAAGAGAACTTCGGTTTGCTCGCTGTAACGTTCCTTAGGGAAATTAGCGATATGCGGAAAGAAGTAGCGCTTATTATTTTTTTGAGCGTAGCACCATTTTTGATTTCAGCGGGTGGATTTGTAGGTGCGTTGAGAGGGAGCATCCCATATTTGTAAAAATATCGAA
>CAZUCT010000105.1:0-6141 GCA_964619285.1 uncultured bacterium
AAGCTCGCAAAAAGCGTTGAATTGTAGGTTTTCCTCTTGCATTGAGATGCACCCTCTCGGAGTGCCTATATATTCTTGGATAACGTAGCTTCTCTGGCATAACGAGAAACAGCAGCCCAAGGACGAAAGCGCACCATCGAAGCCCACACGGTTGCCGTCAGGGAACCCGTGTGGAGTCGTAACGGCAAGCTATAATCAAAGAAGTCCCATAAAACTCAATAATCAATTTATTATGCAGAAAAAGAATTTATTCTGGTTATTCGCTATCCTAGTTGTCGCATTTATAATCGCTGGCGACAGCTTGGAATTCTTCCCCGAACCAGTGCAAAATGCTAGTTTTAAAAGTCGAGAATTTATCGTGGGTTTATGGCCGGACTGGCTCAAACCCAAGGATACTAACGAGCGTACAGAAAAAGCGATCGAAGAAGTAGAAAATAAAGCCAACCCTTAATTCTTTTTTAGGGAATAGGAAATAGAGTTTAAAAACCCGGTTTTTTCATGCATACCCTAGAAACCCGGTAATTTCGGCCAATACCTTCGCCAAAATCAAAAATGCTTAATTTGTAGGTTGTGCGGACCTTCGTGGAACCCAACATCTTTGTTGGGTTACGCTTCGCGCGCGCCCTACCTACAAGAAAATGGCGAAGGTATTGTTCGGCAAAACCGGGTTTCAAATGAGGCAACTAACAACTCTATTTCTTCTTCAACCAGCTAAACATCGCCCGTAAATCTTTACCCACTTCTTCGACGGGATGTTCTGCTTCTTGGCGGCGCATTGCTGTAAAACCGGGTTTGCCGGCTTGGTTTTCGAGAACGAACTCCCGGGCAAACTGACCTGATTGAATTTCCCTGAGTATTTTTCGCATTTCGGCGCGGGTTTGGTCGGTGACAATGCGAGGTCCGCGAGTATAGTCTCCATATTCTGCCGTATTGGAGATGCTGTCGCGCATCTTGGCAAGACCGCCTTCTACCACTAAGTCAACTATCAGTTTGACTTCGTGCAAGCATTCAAAGTAGGCTAGTTCTGGTTGATAGCCTGCCTCGATTAAGGTTTCAAAACCTGCTTTAATTAAGGCGCTCAAACCGCCGCACAACACAGCTTGTTCCCCAAACAGGTCGGTTTCGGTTTCTTCGCGGAAAGTGGTTTCCAGGATACCGGCGCGAGTGCCGCCGATACCTTTAGCATAGGCCATTGCGCGATCGCGTGCTTGACCGGTCGCGTCTTGATATACTGCAAACAAGCACGGAACTCCTTCTCCTTGTTCGTAAGTCCGTCGCACTAAGTGTCCCGGTCCTTTAGGCGCTACCATGATCGCATCGACGTTTGGTGGGGGCACTATCTGGGCGAAGTGAATGTTAAAACCGTGGGCGCAAGCTAGAATTTTCCCGTCTGCGAGGTTCGGTTCGATTTCGTTTTTATAGACAGTTTTTTGCACTTCGTCTGGCAGCAATATCATTATTAGATCTGCCACTTCGGCGGCTTTGCTGACTGGATGAACTGTTAAACCGGCGGCTTTGGCTTTTTCTGCTGATTTGCTCCCTTCGTAAAGTCCCACTACCACATTTACCCCGCTATCTTTTAAGTTGAGGGCGTGGGCGTGACCTTGGGAACCGTAGCCGATGATGGCAATGGTTTTGTTCGTTAATAGATCTAAGTTGGCATCCTGGTCGTAATACATACGGGCCATTGTCTCAATCTCCTTTTAGCAATTATTATGAGTTGGCAAAACTTTTACCTTACCACGGGATGCCGAGCTTGTCAAAATAATAAAACTTATTATCACAGAAAACGATTTTTGTCAATAGTTAAAAGCTGAATTTTTGGGAATGGGGAATGTCGTCGTATCAAAAGATAAAATATTAGTAAAAATCCCATAACTTCACAGGAAACTATGACTCAAACCACAGACGATCGCCAAAATTCCCCCGATGTCCCATCTTCCGTCGAGGGAGCTACTAGGACGCCCCCTTGGGGCACTGCGACAGTTCTCGAAGAGGGCCATCGCTATCGAATTAATCGCATTGAGGTCAAACCAAAACACCATATCAGCACCCAAATGCACTACCACCGCAGCGAACATTGGATCGTGGTTTCTGGCACCGCGAAAGTTATCTGCGACGGTAAAGAAAATATTTTGATGCAAAAACAATCCACTTACGTTCCCGCAAATACTCGCCACCGAGTAGAAAATCCTGGGGTAATTCCCCTGGTAATGATTGAAATTCAAAATGGGGAACATCTCGGAGACGATGATATTTTTCGTTTCCCTGAAGAAGATGCTAAATTCTCTTCTCAATAAATTTTTCCCGTTTGTAGTAAGCATAATGGTGCTTTAAATCCACCTGGTTTTTAGCACGGAGCGTGCTTACTACAAACTTGGTTTAATTACTGCTACTTTCAATTGACTATTATTAGCTTTACTCATTTTTAAACTACTGCATAAAGGCAAAAATTTAGAAAGTTTGCTGGCGGGATGAAACTGCTTAATAGTTTTAGTAAGAGGTTGGCCGTATGTTTTATTAAATTCCGAGGCTACATGGGAGACTAAGGCGTAACTATTAGGGGTATTATTAGTTAATCGATTAATAATTTTTATCAGAACTTTTTCGATTTTTTCTAAAGAATCTATTTCTGAAGGTTTTCCGGTTAATTTTGTCGGTTCTTCCCCCAAAATATCGCTATTTTCTAAAAAAAATAGAGTGACATAAGTCTGCTCGTTTTCTCCTGGTTGGTGGAGGACAAAATTAGCTGGATGGTGGATAAAAATAGAGGAAGCAGGAAAATCGGTAAAATGAAAATCGACCGCTTCGCTAAGAGTTAAATTGTAGGTTTGTTGATATAAATCGGAAATTCGAGAAAGCTCTATCCACTGAATTCCCGTTCTTTCCATTTCTCCCTTAATTAATTCCTGCAATTGTCCTATCAATTCCTCCAAAGAAGGCATTTCTATTTGAGATAAAAGTTGATGAGTTTTGCATTCCCCGGTTTTACTGTTTAAAATAATAATTTTATTTCGATTTTTGCGCACTTGATAAACAGTTAAACCATGAGATTGAAGGGTATTGCCGAGATGAGTCATGGCGCGATCGGAGGAACAAACTAATACTTCTTTGGCGGTGGGATAATGTACGAAAATAGAGGCTCCTACGGTAGCCATTTTTAAATCGGCACTGTCTTTTCCCGCCGGCACATGAATCAATTGATAGCCCCTATTGTGAAACTCAAGGTCTTTTTTCCCCATACTCCGCCAATTAGCAAAAGCTACTTTAATTTGTATGGGATAAATGCAGATTCCTTCGAGTAATTTTTCTGTCTCTAAATCGATTTGTAAATTCTCGACATCCAGAAGCAATACTGCTATTCCTATAACTGGCGGTTCAATTCCATTTTGGGAGTTTTCAAAATGGAGAGAATTAATCAGATTTGTATCGGCAATTTTGGGAGAAACAATCCGATTTATTTCGCCAATTAAGGTTTTATATTCTGGAGAATTAACAAACTCGGGAACCAGAAGAATTTGCAGATATTTTTTAACCTTTGGTAACAATTCTTCGCTTTCTTTAATTTGAGCGAGCTCTTTGGTTAATTTCTCAGTTAAGGCAGAGCGATATTGAGGTTTGTCCCAAGCAGTTTCCCTGTACTTTGGACTTAGCCAGTGGGGATGTTGCTTTTGGATAGAAACTAGCGTTTGGTAAATTAACTGACTGATGGCGGCGATCGCCTCAGAGCGATCGCTCGCCAGCAAATTAGGATCGTCTGGCATGGCCCATAACCCCTAGATGGTCGAGCAAGGATTCTTTTCTATTTATAGCAACAGATTTTCCCTAGCTCGAAATTGGACTTTTTCTGGCCCAAAACTGGCCATTACCCCTAAGCTGGTAGTAACGACTTTAGTCGTAAGTTCGTAGTAACGACTTTAGTCGTAATCAATCGCGCTCATCGATTACTGCGAACATCGCTACGAACCGTTCTGCTCTTTGACAAACTGCCCCACTGCGACGACAACTCCAAACTGCGATACTCCCTCGACAGTAACTTTCTCTACCAGACAGCGCCTCGTTAAAGATTGTATCGCTTTCCAAAATGCCGACTGGGAGTGGGGAAAGTTTTTCGGTTTGCGCGTAATCTCCACTGGTACTTCTTGGGTTGCTAGGTAGGCGATCGCGATTTTCTCGGACCCGGACAACCGTCGGTAAGTTACCAGCAATACCGGTTCCAAATCTCCTAAAAACACCGTCGGGCAAGATAACAATAGACAAGCTGACAGGGGTAAAACGAGTTAACAATGCATGCATGAGTGCCTCTTGTCTCTTGCCTTCCTCTTTAAGCGATCGCCTCCTGCAGGGATTATTCGTGGGGGCGATCGCTTTTTTCCATAACCCTTCCACCCTACTACTGGGAACTCTCCAAAAGATGTACCGGAAACCCCCGCTCAACTGCATTGCGATACAGAAGACCATCTAAAGTCCAAAGTTCGGCATCCAAATCCTCTGCAAGAGCTATGTAACCAGCATCGTCAGCACTTTGACGGCGTAGCGATAGCGCAATTTATACAGTTCTCCTTCCCCGATCTAGATCGTGGTAGGCGATCGGCAAATTATCGAGATAAGCCCAAGCAGATGCCAGCTCCTCTTCGGGAAAAATTCCAGCCACAATCAGTCGTGTCAGAGAGTTAGCTACCTCATAAAGTGCCAAAATGGGAGCATGAATCTGGATGCTTCTATCTACCCACTCATCAAATTGTCTGCAGGTAACTTCACTGCGAGAGTCTCGACTAACAAGAACCACCAAAAGATTAGAATCGATCGCCACATTCATAAACTAAAATATTCCCCTTTGCTCTAACTCTTCCCGACTTTCACGAGCGATATTGCATCCGCAACGCTGCGCGAACGCCACCGCATCTATAGGAGGTAGATTTCTGGCAATTGAGCGCAAACCCGCTAACGCCGACCTTGCCTTTTCCTTATCAACAGTCGGTTTAATGCCATCGATACTCGACTTTAATAACCTGTATGCCAAAGCATCCAACCGCAAATTCACTCTCCGAGCTTCTGTTGTCAGCCGCTCGTCATCTTCCGCACTCACTCGAACAGTTAACACCTTCGATTCGCTCATCATATTATCTATTCCCACAGAGATAATTGTTGGGGGCGATGTTGCATCCGCAACATCGCCCCACCAACAACAACAATTAATTAGACTGACTTTGAGCCGCCTGTTGCACTAGCTCCACAGTCACATCCAACCGTCGCGCTATCTCTTCAACACTCAATCCCAATTCCAATAACAGAGGGACTGTTAACAGTTTTCCCTCTTCTATACCCTCCTGCTTGATTCCCTGATAAAGTCGAGATTTTTTAAAATCGTCTAGTCCTAACATATCCAATACCTCCTCTGGTGTTAGCTCTTGAAACTTGTACAAAAGAATCGTTTTAATCAATTCTAGCACCTTTTCCCGAGTAGCTACATCTGCCAGTTCCTCAGCGGCCTTAGTCGCCAATCCCCGGGCCCGTTCCACAGCCATTTCTTCTTCTTCCACCGTTAACTTGACTATGCCCAAACCCAAATTATTGTAGGCATCATCCCCCAAATCTTCCAAGTAAACTCTCGTCACATTGCTGCTATTTAATAAAGCTTGATAAGGTCCAGTATCCTTAGTTTCAATCTCGCGATTTTTAAACACCACCAACCCTCGCCAATGCTTCGCCTTCTTAAACTGATAAAGATAGAGGAAAATCTCCGCAAAAAAACGACGGTAAAAGCTAGTGTCTTTTTGCATCTGCACTTCGCAAAAGTGGAGAGGAGTCGTTGGCGACTCAGTTTTCGGAATCAATACACCATCTAAACGAAAAGCAGTCTGCTTAATTTCCACCGACCGAAATTCGTAGGCATCTGCCAAACTTGGAGATTGGCCTATTAACTGAAAATAGATACCCGGCATCTCCAAAAACAACCTGTAAAATATGCTGTCAGTTTTCATTTATCTGAATCTGTGGTTGAATTTTTCTGTTATTTATTATAGCAGAATTTGGAGATATTTTGACCGCAAAAAACCCTTTTTTTCTTATTCTTAAAAGCCCCCGTTCGTAGTAACGACTTTAGTCGTAAAGATAACCAGATTTGTTCGTAGTAACGAC
>CAZUCT010000105.1:6241-21823 GCA_964619285.1 uncultured bacterium
GTAGTAACGACTTTAGTCGTAAAGATAACCTTAGTCGTTTCCAAGCGATCGCCCCCCAAAAAACCATCCGCTACATCCGCTATAACATCCGTTGCTAATCTAACTCTTGGAACTCACCACTACATCTATACGACTAAAGTCGTTACTACGAACAGGCTACTCGATCGCACATCAATAACTCTGGGGCGGGGGGGGATCGAACAACATCCCTTGCCAACCAATCCAATTGTTAATGGCCCCAAAAAAAGGCCAACTGCTCGAACCCTGCCGATGGCCCACTTTTTTCCCGACATCGAGGCCAAATTTCTCAACTTAAGGTATGCTGGAGCCAGTAAAAAACCCTATTTAACCCCATCTATGCCCATAAAAAAAAAGCAAAACTTAGCATTTATCCTCCCCACAATAATCGCCGCCCTCCTACCAGCAACCTACGTTTTATATCTCATCTCTCAAGCAGGGCATCTCCTCAACTTTGACTATTGGTGGATGATAAAAAACATCTACTCAATAGACGGCTTTTCCACAAATCCTTTCGACTGGATGTTTCGCGCCAACGAACATTTCGTTCTCATTCCAGCCATTATTTACGCCCTCAATATCCTCATCACCAAAGGCTCAAATATCGGCCTGTGTCTCGCCACCTTTTTATTAGCAGCAATTCAAAGCCTTTTGTTAATCAAACTCTTGCCAGAAAAACTGACAGAAAATAGACCTGTTTTCGCCTTCTTAATTATCTGCATTTCCCTATTTAACTTTACCCCCGCCGCCGCCCATAACTGGATGCGAGGTTATAGCGGCGTTCATTGGGTAATAGCTAACTTATTTGTAATCGCTTCGATTTATTCCCTACAAAAAACCGTAGAACGCGGCTATTGCCCGTTCAAAACAAATCAAACAAAATGGGCAACTGCCAGCATCACTTTCGGCATTTTAGGCTGCATGAGTTACAGCACTCCTTTAGCATTATGGCCGATATTATGGGCTGCTGCAGTCTTAATGCAGTTGCCCCGGCGAATAATTATTACTTATTTTAGCTTCGCAATTTTAGTAGTAGGAATTTATTTTATTACCTACAAAACCCCCTCCCACCACCCATCATTATCCCAAGTTAACCTTCTCGATACCCTCGCCTACATCCCAGTTTATCTAGGAGCAATTTTTACTCATAATATTCCCGTTGCCTTAATAATAGGAACCATCGGTTTAATTTTAGCCGCAGGTTTTCATCTTTATTGGTTATTATTAAAACCAATTAAAAATCAAGATTTTCTCCCCTGGTTGTCGATAATAATCTACACTTTTGGAACCGCATTAATGGCAGCAATTAGTCGTTCCGGTTTCGGCATAAACCAAGCGATCGCCTCCCGTTACGCCACCCTCCCCGCCCTCTTTTGGTTGAGTCTAATTGTCTTAACAATTATAATGATAAACCAAGAACCCATCTCAGAAACCCGGTTTTTTCAAAAAACCGGGTTTCTCAATCGTCTCTCTAGAAAAAAACCATATTTTCTAACTCCAGTAATAGCATTAATCACAATTTTAAGCATCTTCATGTACGGAGTCGGCGGCAAAACTGCCGAAGCGATCGCTCTTCGGGCAAGCTATCAACCATTAGTAGCATTATCCGTCCAACTTAACATCGTAGATCCTGTCTTAATTCAGGAAAAAGTAGGTAACAGACCGGCAGCATTTATCGACTTATTAGACGCATTAAAAAAACATAATTTAGTACCCTTCAATAAGGACGTTAAAAAAGACAATTTCTGCGCCCCATTAGGAGAAAAAATCGACATAAACCTATTAACCAACGAACCCCAAGAAAACCTCCCCGGATATTTCGATCCAATAACCAAATACACCGCAACTACCGCCAGAGTAAACGGTTGGGTAGGAAGCAGCGATAAAATCAAATGTATTGCCATTCTCAACCAAAATCAAATAGTAAGAGGTTTTGGGATGTCAGGTTTTCCCCGCCCCGACGTAGCAAAAATCATGGGTTCCGACTTTAAATCATCCGGTTGGAAAGGATACATCGAAGCATCCCCAGACGATATTTTAAGCGCCTACGTTTCCTTTAAAAATGCTCCTGGTTGGGTAGTTTTACGCGATAAACGCAGTTTAAATTGATAATTGTTAATTGTCAATTGTCAATTGTCAATTGTTAATTGTTAATTATTAATTGTTAATTCATGCTAAGTTTTGTCATACCAATTCGCAACGAAGAAGCGACCATAAAACCCCTTTTTAATCGCATCAACCAAACCATGCTGCAAGAGAAAATAGATAACTATGAAGTGCTGTTTATCGACGATGGCAGTAGCGATCGCTCTTGGATAGAAATAACAGAACTAATCCCCCAACATCCCACCCTAATAAAAGGCATCAAACTCCGCCGCAACTTCGGCAAATCTGCCGCCCTTTCCGCCGGCTTTCGCAAAGCAAAAGGTAACATTATTTTTACCCTAGATGGAGACCTTCAAGACGACCCCGCAGAAATTCCTAAATTTTTGCAAAAATTAGAATCTGGATACGATTTAGTCACCGGTTGGCGAAAGCGGCGTAACGATCCCCTATCTAAAACCTTACCTTCCAAACTATTTAATGGAGTAACATCTCTGCTGACCGGCGTCAAATTGCACGACTTTAACTGCGGATTTAAAGCCTATCGAAAAGAAGTATTAGACTGTATTAAACTGTACGGAGAATTGCATCGATATATTCCCGTTTTAGCCAACAGTCTCGGATTTAAAATCGCCGAAGTCGCCGTCGAACACCATCCCCGCCAACACGGCAAATCCAATTATGGATTTGAACGTTACGCCCGAGGATTTCTCGACCTTTTAACAGTCTTGGCAACCACCCATTATTTACACAAACCCGGTCATTTATTTGGCGGTTTGGGATTATTAGTAGGTGCAGTGGGCATGGCAGCTTTGATTTATTTAAGCATATTATGGTTGATGGAAATTAGACCCATCGGCACTCGACCTTTGTTCTTTTTTGGCATTTTATGTACCATTTTATCCGTGCAATTGATATCTTTAGGAGTGTTGGCAGAATTGATTGCTAGAAATGTCAGCGATGATTATGTTGAGAAGCAGATTTGCGAAGTTATTGATGAGTCTGCCGAATAAATTGATGATAATGGTTAAATAAAAACTAATTGTACTAGGAGAAAAATTTGGTCAACTTAAGAAAAAATTAAACCCACTTCTACGTAGCGTTTTAATTCATAAGCCATTCTTTCCATACCGTTTTTTTCATCCTCTTTAATAATTAGATTTTCAACTGAAGTAGAGGTGGCAGGTCAACTTTGAAGCTTCCCTTTAATTTCTAATTCCCAATTCCCCATTCCTAAAAGCGGATAACAGGCAGGATGCCTGTTCTACTTAGTTCTCTTTAAAGATGACTTCCACTCGGTTGTCTTTAATTGACACTTTAACCCCAATAACGACTAGGATAGAAAATTTAAAATCTCAAACAAATCGAGCATGATAGAACTCACGCCCAACCCATCTTTTAGTTTAACAATGCGGATAGAAGTGCCCAACCGTCCGGGGATGTTGGCCGCATTGACTCAAGCGATCGCCACCGTCGGCGGCAGCATCGGACATCTGGACTTAATAGAGCAAACCCGCCAAATTACCATTCGAGAAATTACCGTCGATGCCTCCAGCACCGAACACGCCGAAAAAGTTGTCCAAATTGTCAAAGCACTGCCAGACATTAAAGTAATTGAAGTCTCCGATCGCACCTTTAACCTCCACCGCAGCGGCAAAATTACCGTCCAAAGTAAAATTCCCCTCAAATCCCAGGCCGATTTAGCGATGGCCTATACTCCTGGGGTAGGTCGAATTTGTAAAGCGATCGCCGAAGAACCAGAACAGGTTTACAACCTGACCATCAAACAAAATAGCGTAGCCATCGTTACCGATGGCAGCGCCGTCTTGGGACTCGGCAACCTCGGTCCTGAAGCTGCTCTTCCCGTTATGGAAGGCAAGGCCATGCTCTTTAAAGAATTTGCAGGTATCGATGCCTTTCCTATCTGTCTGGCCACCCAAGACACCGATGCCATCGTCGAAACCGTAAAAAATATAGCCCCAGTCTTCGGAGGAGTCAACTTAGAAGATATTTCTGCCCCCCGTTGTTTTCAGATCGAGAGCAAACTGCGGGAAATTTTGGATATTCCCGTGTTTCACGACGACCAACACGGCACCGCTATAGTCACTTTGGCCGCCGTCATCAATGCCCTTAAGTTGGTGAATAAATCAATGGAGGAAATATCCATTGTGATTAACGGTGCCGGTGCTGCTGGCGTCGCTATTGGTCGGTTGTTGCGAACAGCGGGGGTCAAGAAAATTTTGATGTGCGACTCAAAAGGTATTGTTTCTAAAAGCCGCCAAGGATTAACCCCAGAAAAAATCGAATTTGCCGCAGAGAAAGAAGGTTCCTTGCTGGATGCAATGGTAGGGGCAGATGTCTTTTTAGGTGTCAGTATGCCAGGAGTAGTTCTTCCCCAAATGGTGAGGTCTATGGCCAAAGATCCCATCGTCTTTGCAATGGCCAATCCCATTCCCGAAATTCAGCCAGAATTAATTATGGGAGATGTGGCAGTTATGGCCACGGGCCGCAGCGATTATGCCAATCAAATCAATAATGTTTTGGCATTTCCCGGCATTTTTCGAGGTGCTTTAGACTGTCGGGCCAAGACTTTAACTACTACTATGTATTTAGAGGCAGCAAAAGCGATCGCCTCCTTGGTTCGACCCAGCGAACTTCATAAAGAACATATTATTCCCTCTGTATTTGACAAGAGGGTAGTAACTGCAGTAGCAACAGCAGTATCTCATACGGCCCGTCAAGAAGGGGTAACTATTTAGTTCTTCCGATTTTTTTTTAGCAATTTTCCTAACCCTGTTTTTCTGAAAAATTGGGTTAGGCATTCTTCTCTAAAATACCGCGTTTGTTGTTGCTGGCCAGACTATTTTATGAGATCGTCATCCTATCTCTTAATATTTTAATACCGATTTTAATTGGCTCCATGATTCAGAAAATATCTAAGAATTAAAGTTAGGAAAATACACCAAAAATAAAATGAATAAATCCTTAAGTCCAGCCCAACAAATAAAAATGCGCAAACAAAAGCGCAAAGTCTCCTTGTTCGAACGCTTAATGGCAATTTTAGCTACAGTAAATCTTGCTTTGGTTTTTTTTAACATTACCTACGTCCCCATGCGGGATTTGTACTTCCGCTACCTTCCCAGTCTCACCGAGCTTTACGACCCTGTGAAAGGAATTGAACCCAACCGCTATACTGAAAGATATTTAGATACAGTAGAGGAATTACAAACTAAATTAGAACCCAATTCATACTCTTCCCGAGAAATTAGCAGATTGCTCGAAGAATTGCGAGAAGACAGTATTGAGATGATTAATGAAAATCCCTTTCAATTTGCTAATAAAAGCGGTACTTTGGAAAAAATAAAAAATAGAATGAGGGAGAAAATTCCTAACCCAGAAGATTCGGCAAAAGATGCCTTCAGAACCTTTTGGAGTCAAGAATATTTAGACCAACAAGGTTGGATAGAAGAAATTAACTGGTTTGAAAATAAAATCAAACCATTAATGGCCCTTAACTATTATCGACCTATTGGGGAAAGTGGAGAATTAATAGATAATTTTTGGAGGATAGATTTACCTTTTACGATCGTCTTTGCTTTGGAATTTATAGCTCGTACTTTTGTAATTAGTCGCCGTCATGTAGGCGTGACTTGGCGAGATGCGATGCTCTGGCGATGGTACGATCTTTTTCTACTGTTCCCCTTTTGGCGATGGTTGCGAGTAATTCCAGCGACAATTCGCCTGCATCACGCTAGATTATTAGATTTAGAACATATTAGATCTCAAGCAAGTCGAGGTTTTGTTGCTAGTTTTGCTAGAGAATTGACAGAAGTAGTATTGCTTCAAACCATAGATAAAATTCAAACAGATGTTAACAGCGGCGAGCTAGCCAGCCGACTATTTGGCAGCAAACAACGGGAATATATAGATTTGAATGATATTAATGAAATAGAAGAAATCTTGAGTCGTTTGGTACAAGTGATTTTTTGTAGAGTAATGCCAGAATTACAACCAGATATCGAAGCTCTATTGCGCTACAACATTAAAGGATTTATTCGTGAATCTCCAGCTTATAAAAGACTCAAGCAAATACCGGGTTTTGAGAATTTGGGCGATCGATTAGCAGAACAGTTAGTAACGGAATTATCTAATTTAGCCAGTTTTGGTCCCCAGAACGCTTATGAAAATATGAAAACTGCCATGGAAGATCCAGAAGGAACTAAATTATCAAACCAGTTAGTTGCCCATTTCGGTCTAGTTCTAGGAGAAGAAATGCAAAAAGAAAAAACTTTGGCAGAATTTCAATCTCTAATTTCAGCTTTTTTAGAAGAAGTAAAAGTCAATTATGTTATGCAAATTAGTCAGGACGATGTAGATCGCATTATCGAACAAAGCCGAGAATTACATCTTAAAGGCCAACAATCCAATGCTAAAGTTAGCTAGAAGTTCTCAGAAGCAGAAAATTAATGTTACGGAAAAAGGACGCGAGCTTTAAAGCTGCGTCACTTCAGCGCGCAGATGAAAAGCGATTGGGCGACTTCAGTCGTCTTTTTTTTGATTTTTTGTTTTTCGCTCTTTTGTGTTAGCCTGTAAGAGAAGCTCGTGCGGTTGGTTTTATCGAAAAATAATTCTGGCCAAAAATCGGTGAAAAACCCGAACGCCGGAAATATTTGGAAAAATCAACAGCAGCTAAGTAGTAACAACTTCGAGGTTTTCCTTGAGGGAGTGAAACGCAACCCAACAAGTCGATACCTTATTACTACGCAAGTCCTAAGTAGTAACAACTTCGAGGTTTTCCTTGAGGGAGTTAGTAGAGGCCCTTTGATAAGGCCTTTAAGAGTTCGTTCTGTAACTGCTTAAGAGCTTAAGAATAGAATCCCCGCCTATGCGCGACCGGGGAGTATCAACCGTTTATGATGGCCATAAAAGTTAATGGCAGGTTTTAACTGGGAGTGGGTCAAGCCCACTTTTTTTGTTGTATTTTTTTTTCCATGACTCATCCATTAGTACCCAAAATCATCGATGTTGCTACCCCCATTGCCCGAGAACTGGGGTTAGAAGTAGTGGGGGCAGTATTTCAAACTAACCATAGCCCTCCAGTAATGCGAATCGATATCCGCAACCCCCAGCAAGATACGGGAGTGGATGACTGCGAACGCATGAGCATAGCTTTGGAAGAAAAATTAGACTCCGAAGAGGTAGTTCCCGATACTTACGTTCTCGAAATTTCTAGTCCCGGGCTATCTAAATACCTGTCAAGCGATCGCGACTTTCAAACCTTTAAAGGCTTTCCCATAACGGTGAAAACTACCGAAGCTTACAAAGGCAAAACAGAGTGGGCAGGAAAACTAATGAGTCGAGATGAAACAGCAGTTTATCTAAATCAAAAAGGACGAAAAGTTTCTCTACCCCGAGAATTAATTACCACCGTGGAACTATCCGAAGAAAAATAGACTTTAATTAACAATTAACAATTGACAATTAACAATAAGGAGGAAGAGCGAAAAATTATGTCAATGGTACATTTGCCAGGACTTCAAGACATGATCGATAGCATCAGCAAAGAACGCAACCTGCCAAAACAAGCAGTAGAAACCGCCCTGCGAGAAGCTTTGTTGAAAGGATACGAGCGCTATCGCCGCACCCAAAGGCGCGAAGGTATTAACTTTAATGAAGATTATTTTGATAACTTTGAAGTGCAATTAGATGTGGAAGAGGAAGGATTTAAAATAGTGGCCACTAAGACTATTGTCGAAGAAGTCACCAATCCCGACCATCAGATTGCATTAAAAGAGGTATTGGAAGTAGCCACAGAAGCCCAATTAAACGACACCGTTTTTTTGGATGTAACCCCCGAACAAAACGAATTCGGTAGGATGGCAGCCATTCAAACCAAACAGGTACTCGCTCAAAAACTGCGCGATCGCCAGAGAAAAATGATTCAAGAAGAGTTCCAAGATTTAGAAGGAACCGTTTTACAAGGCCGAGTATTAAGGTTTGAAAGACAATCAGTAATCTTAGCTGTTACTAGCGGTTTTGGCAGACCGGAAGTAGAAGCAGAACTTCCCAAAAAAGAACAACTGCCCAACGACAATTACCGAGCTAATGCTACTTTCAAGGTCTATCTCAAACGAGTTTGCGAAGGTTCCACCAGGGGAGCTCAACTGCTCGTATCCAGAGCAGATGCCGGTTTAGTTGTTTATCTGTTTGCCAACGAAGTCCCAGAAATAGATGATGAAATAGTAAGAATTGTGGCCGTGGCCAGAGAAGCCAATCCGCCATCCCGCTATGTAGGCCCTCGAACCAAAATCGCTGTTGATACCTTAGAAAGAGATGTGGAACCCGTAGGAGCTTGCATTGGGGCCAGGGGTTCCCGCATTCAAGTGGTGGTTAACGAGCTTCGGGGTGAAAAAATAGATGTGATTCGTTGGTCCCCGGATCCTGCCACTTATATTGCTAATTCCTTAAGTCCGGCTCGGATCGAAGAAGTCCGATTGATGGCTCCTGAAGAACGCAGGGCTCACGTTTTGGTACCAGAGGACCAGCTGAGTTTAGCTATTGGTAAAGAAGGTCAAAACGTGCGATTGGCAGCTAGGCTTACTGGTTGGAAAATAGATATTAAGGATATTGACAAGTACGATCGCCCTGAAGAAGATCGCAAGCTGGCCGAAGAATTAGCTCGCAGGCAAGCACAGGCAATCGCCTCAGAAGAACTCGACTCGGAGCCAGAATTAGAAACAGAAATAACACCCGGCGAACCAGAAGAGGAACTAGAAGAATTTGATGGTGAAGAAGAACTAAAAGAATTTGATGGTGAAGAAGAAGAGGAAATGGAAGCTTTTTCATAGAAAACTCAAACTTTCCCCCAACTTTTCAACTCTTCTAGGTCTATGTCCCCTTTATCCAGTGCTAAAGTAACTCTAATTCTCGATGAAACCTAACTACCGTCGTTGTGCTAGCTGTAGAAAAGTGGCCCCTAAAGAAGCTTTTTGGCGAATTGTTAGGCTCTCCCCTTCCCACATGGTACAATTAGATAGAGGTGAAGGCCGCTCTGCTTATCTCTGTCCCGAACCTGAGTGCCTTAAGGCAGCTCGGAAAAAAAATAGATTGGGACGCTCCTTGAAAGCACCCTTACCTCCAAATATCTATCAAGAGCTTTGGGAACGTTTGGCAAGTACCGCTGCTTCTACTGGTTCTTTCGATAACCCTGACACGGAAAAAACTAATTAAAAAACTAATTAAGAGGTGTAACTTGCAACTAATTCAAGCCACTGAAAGGGTGGGTAGGTTGGAAGTTTTTAACTCCAGAGCGGGAAAAATAGAAGCAGAAACAAACAAAAACTAAGGGTGCAAGTTACCAATGAAAGAGAACCAAACAGTTATCGCTTTTAGTTACCGCTTTTTCAGAATTAGTTATGGTCGATTTTTTGACAAAACTGACTGGCTCCCCAAACTAATTGACTCCCTTTCCGCTTGATTTATTAGGGGAAAGTCCATTGGCTTCTAGCAAAGGAACCAGTTAAGCTGTTCGGTATTTAAACTACCGATCGGTATCGTAGCTCTAGGCAAGAGGCATGCATGCAAGAGGCCACAGGGGCAGTGCATTTTAAATGCGTCTTAGCTTACCCAGAATAGCTACCTTAGATAGAGGGGTAAAAAGAAAAAAAACCAGTACACTCATAAATAACACCAGCAACAAAAAACTAAAAAACTAACAAAAGAAGGTCATAAATAGTAAAAACAACTTTCACCGTGCAGGCAAAAAAAAAATCAAGCAAAATTGTATGGCCTGATTTGTCCTGAGAGTGAAAGAAAGAGTAATTGACTAAAAAAAATAATTTTTTTGCATTTCAACAAAAAAACAACCCAAAAATTTAAGGGCAGACTTTCTGCCTAAAAACTAATGCCGAGATTTTCCTTCAAGAAAAAACCTAAAAATGCTTTTCCCTATTTTGAATCAGAACCAAAAAACAATGAGAAAAAGTAGGAGTAGCACCCTAATGTAGTTGGGCTATCTAAAGAACCAAAAACAAGGAAAATTAGTTGAATGTCAGATTTAATAAAAACTTGCAATTCGGCAAAGTAAAAACAGCTTGGATACTTTGAGGCAAGATTGGATGAACAACGGCAAAGTCAGAATTTACGAATTATCAAAGGAATTAAATTTGGAAAACAAAGACATATTAGCAGTTTGCGATTCTCTCAATATTTCAGTTAAAAGCCACAGTAGCACGATTACAGAATCAGACGCACAAAGGATTCGCAAAACCGCAGAAAAGCTTTCTCATTCTCCTGGTAAGTCGGCTGCTAGCGATAGAAGCAACTTGCAATTAAAAGACTCCATCTCTCATGCAGGGGAACGTAAAAAACAGGAAATTATAGAAATCCGCAAACCAAAAGCCCAAGAAGAAAGGGCTCAAAATCAACCGCAAGACAACAACAATAACGATCCCCCAGTGGCAACTCCTCCTAAAGCTCCTGTGTCTATTAAACAAGCTAAACCACCAGCCAAACCCAAACTCAATCCTCCTCCATCTCTAGCAGATGGGCAAGGATTAAATACTTCTGCGGCAGAACAACAAGAGAATAACAATACTCCCCCTTCACCAACAGAAACATCCTCAGAAACATCAGGAGTAGAAAAACCAAAATTGGTAGGGCCGCCCACTAGAGCGACAGCAGCAACTCCCAAACAACCAACCTCTCAATCGGCCCTCAGCGATCGCTCTGGCCAGAACAAGAAACAGGAAGGAAAACAGGAAGGAAAACAGGAAGGAAAACAGGAAGAAAAACAGGAAGAAAAACAGGAAGAAAAACAGGAAGAAAAACAGGAAGAAAAAAGGAAGAAGAATAAAGAAAGAAACAAAGAAGAATCTTCACGGCCAAATAAAGAGACAGATGTCTTTTTAGAATCTAAGACAGGACTCGAAAAGCCAATCTTAGCAGACCCTAGCGAGAGTCCAAAGGGCAAGGAAAAGCCTCGAAAAGAGAAACCAACGGTCAAACCTAAACCAGTTCCAGAATTGCAGCGACCGCAACCAGCTTCTTTGGCCACAAGCCCTAAAGAAGATCGAGAAGAAGAACCAGAAGATGGAGAACTTCAGTCGTCTGAAAATGAAGAGATACAACTGGAAAAACCCAGACGAAAAGCAATTACCTCTCCCAAAGCTACTCCACCCACTAAAAGCAAGCGCAATCCAAAATGGGAGGAGGAAGAAGATGATGAAGAAAGCAAGGCACGGCTGAAAAGTCCTAAAAGCCCGAGCAAATCTAAACGTCTTCGTCCTAAACCTCTTGATGAAGAAGAAGTCTATTTGGAAGACGACGAAGAATCTCTAGAGATGCCTGCCCCGGCTGTAGTTAGCTTGTCTCTGGCCAGACCTCCTAAGCCTAAAAATCAAACTCCCAAAAGCAAACCAACTCCTAGTGCGCCTACCCTCGATAAAAGTAAAAAAACCAGCTCTTCTCGGGATGGGGCTGAGGAAGCTAATCGAGGTCGAGCTTCAAAAACCGAGCGCGAGCGACCAGAAAAATTAATTTTGGCAGAACCAATGACGGTACAAGAATTGGCCGCAACTTTGGTTGTTCCCGAAACCGAGATTATTAAGCGCCTGTTTATGAAAGGGGTTGCAGTGAATATTACGGAAACTTTGGCTCTGCCCACTATTACATCGGTGGCAGAAGAACTGGGGGTTGAAGTAGAAGCTGCATCTAAAGAATCGGCAGCTAAGAAAACAACGGAAATGCTGGAGGAAGCAGATTTAGAAAATCTCCAGCGTCGCCCCCCAGTGGTGACAATTATGGGTCATGTGGATCACGGCAAAACTACTCTGCTGGATTCGATCCGCTCGACTAAGGTAGCTCAGGGAGAAGCTGGCGGTATTACCCAGCACATCGGAGCTTATCATGTGGATGTAGAACATAACGGTACTACTCAACAGGTGGTATTCCTGGATACTCCAGGTCATGAAGCTTTTACGGCTATGCGGGCCCGGGGGGCGAGAGTTACCGATGTGGCGATTCTGGTCGTTGCCGCTGATGATGGGGTCCAACCTCAGACTAAAGAGGCCATTGGTCACGCCAAAGCTGCTGGAGTACCGCTAGTGGTTGCCATTAACAAAGTTGACAAGGAGGGAGCTAATCCCGATCGCGTCAAGCAAGAGCTGATGGAATACGGCCTGGTCCCTGAAGAGTGGGGCGGCGATACGATTATGGTTCCAGTCAGCGCTATTAAAGGGGAAAACCTCGATACTCTCTTAGAGATGATTATCCTGGTTTCGGAAATTGAAGACCTTCAGGCCAATCCTCACCGACGAGCCAAGGGAACTGTAATTGAAGCTCACTTGGATAAGGCACGGGGACCGGTGGCTACTTTACTGGTACAAAATGGCACCTTAAGAGTAGGAGATGTGGTGGTTGCCGGTTCTGCCTACGGTAAGGTACGAGCGATGATAGACGATCGCGGCCATCGCGTTGAAGAAGCTGGCCTGTCTTTTGCGGTGGAGGTTTTGGGATTGCGGGAGGTGCCTAAGGCCGGGGACGAGTTCGATGTCTTTGAAGAGGAGAAAGAAGCATCGGCCATCGCTGCCGAAAGAGCTGAAAAAGCACGAGAAAGCCGTCTGATCCAAGGTCGCTACAGTCTCAGCGCTTTATCTGCAAGGGCCCAGGAAGGAGAACTCAAGGAACTCAATTTGATTCTCAAAGCTGATGTCCAAGGTTCTTTGGAAGCTATTTTAGGATCGTTGCGACAACTGCCTCAAAAAGAAGTCCAACTCAGTTTGCTCTTGTCAGCTCCAGGAGAAATTACGGAAACTGACATTGACTTGGCTGCTGCTAGTGGGGCCGTGATTATTGGCTTTAACACGACGATGGCAACCGGTGCCCGTCAAGCTGCGGAACAGGCAGGGGTGGATGTACGCGAATATAACATCATCTACAAGCTCTTGGACGATATCCAAGGAGCGATGGAAGGTCTGCTAGAACCAGAATTGGTGGAAGAACCTCTTGGCGAGGCGGAAGTGCGGGCAGTCTTCTCTATCAGTCGCGGTGCTGTTGCCGGCTGTTATATTCTCTCTGGCAAGATGATTCGCAACTGCAATGCACGGATACGTCGCAAGGGCGAGGTTATCCATGAGGGTATCCTTGATTCTCTCAAACGGATGAAGGATGATGCTAAGGAGGTTAATGCAGGTTATGAGTGCGGTATTGCCTTGAGTAGCTTTAGCAATTGGGAAGAAGGGGACATTATCGAAGCTTACCGGATGGTAACTAAGCGTCGGAAACTTTCGACTTAATAAGCATCGGTTCGATGGAAAAAATAGGGAGCATTCATAGCTGCTCCCTATTTTTTTGAAGTCAGGTAGGTGGCAAAAAACTATTGTTGCGTTAATAAAAATACTGCTTGAAACAAACCAATAACCACTCCTAAAATTCCACCTAAATTAACAATAGCTTGTAACTCGCTTCTAACAATGCCATTAACTGCTATTTCTAAATCTCTAGCAGAAGTTCCTTTGACGCGATCGATAATCACGCTGTCTATATTTAAAATGGGAATTGCTAGGGCGACAATTTTCTCTAAATCTCGTTCTAGATAGCGCTCTATAACCAATGCCAATTCTTGACTGACTAACTGTAAAGAACTATTTACCACCGATGAATTCCGCAGTCGATTAAGAATTAACTCTGCGATATTTTCCCAATCAATAGAAAGACTCAACCCTTTAATCACCTCAACTCCTCTATCTTTTAGGTAAAAACGAACGCTATCTCCAAGAGCTTTTCTTAACTGCTTGACTGTGGAAACTGGTAAATTTTGTAAGGAAAGATTGAGCAACCATTCCTGAATTCTTTCTCGCAGCCCTAAAGAATCTATTAACTCTTGCAACCTTTTATTAGTTTCTTCTTTTTCGTCCAGACAAAATGTCCGCAACCGAGTTAAGGTATTACGCAAACCAAATAAATTAGCTACTACCCAATAGGTACCGCTAGTTTTTTCTCGAAAACCTTCATCCACGATCGAAATATTGCGATCGGTCAAAAAGTCAATTAAACCTTGCCGCACTAAATCTGGTGGCAATACTACTTTTAACAGCCAATCTGATAGCTGAGATGCTTGTTCTTCAGTTAATTGAAACTCCAGCAAAACTTGGTCAAAAATTTGGTCTATCTGAGGTTCTAAAAAGTCTTCTCTACGGGCGAATATTTTCAACACTCGCGGGAAAGATTCTCCTATTAAATCTCTGAGAATATTAGCCAGAATTTTCGCAGTTTTTTTGTCGGAGTCTTGTTTAACTTGGTCTAAACCCATACGCAAAAGCCAGATAATTGCTCCTTCTATGCGTTCGGTTTGGAGGAGTCGCCGGGCTAGATTTTGCAATTCTGATGGGGTTAGCAGGGAGCCCATAATTGTATCGGCAACCCGCTTGGCTAACCGCTCTTGGTTAGCTGGAATTAAGCCAGGAGTAAAGGGTATTTTTCGCCCGAAAATGTAATAAGCTTTATAAGGGCGAAATAACATTTTAATGGCTATATCGTTGGTGAAATAGCCAA
The DNA here is from genome assembly GCA_964619285.1 of uncultured bacterium. GTDB lineage: Bacteria > Cyanobacteriota > Cyanobacteriia > Cyanobacteriales > Microcoleaceae > CALKCV01. The sequence continues at coordinate 20,915 of CAZUCT010000105.1, forward strand.
TAACTCCGCCGGCGACTGGTGGTATTAAGTAAAGCCAAAAACTAGACAATTTTAGATTGAATACTTGGGACTAAGGCGAGAAGAAACAATCGCTGCCCAATCTCGCCTAAACTTTTGTTACTGTTAATACTCCCATCATAGCGCCGGCAATGGGATAATGTCTTGCCTTGACAAATCCTGCTTTATATGCTAATGCTACTTGTTCTCTTCCAGTAGGAAACTTCTCCAAGCTGGGACTAATATAAGCATATTCTTCAGTCATGCCCATCGTTTTCGCTGCGGGCACTACGAAATAATCCAGATACCACTGCTGAAACTGACGCATCTGGACGTTGCTAGGGCGGTGAAAATCTAAAATAGCTCCCCTGGCTTCGGGTTTGAGGACTCGATGCAATTCTTGAAGGCAGCGAGGAATGTCCAAAACGTTGCGAAGGCCATAACCTATTGTCGCTGCATCGAAATAGTTATCTGCAAAAGGTAAGTCGAGAGCATCTCCCTGGAGCCAGACAATGGGACTTGATTTGCTGGTAAAAGGCTTGTTTCGAGAGCGAGCGATGGCCAACTGTTCTACAGAAAAATCTACTCCAAATACCATACCCTTAGTTCCCACCTCCCTTGCCAATAGCAAAGCTAAATCCCCACTACCGCAGCAAAGATCTAAACAAAGATGGCCAGGACGCGCTCCGCTCCATTTAACTGCCATTTGCTTCCAGAGGCGATGCATGCCAAAACTCAAGCGATCGTTTAACCGATCGTAAACTGGGGCAATACGGTTAAATATTCCTTGAATTTCTGCACTAGCATTGCTCATAAAAGGATCGATTAACAACTAAGAACTAAGAACTAAGAACTAAGAACTAAGGACTTGCGTAGTAATAAGGTACCGACTTGTTGGGTGGAGGTTCGCGC
>CAZUCT010000106.1:0-21773 GCA_964619285.1 uncultured bacterium
CTTTCAGGCGCGACCTGGAGAATCTGCGTGGTTTTAACCCGCAGAGTGTCAATAGGCCAGTATCCTAGTACGTCTCTGGAAATATAGCCCTCTGGGGCCAACTAAACTAGACTCGCCGATCGGTTCTGTAGAACGGTTAGTTGGTTTAGATATTGCTCGTAAGAGATAGTTGGTTTTAAGGTTTGTTGAAGAAAGAGAAAGTCTAAATAGCAATATTTAGAATCCCCGCAGCTTCTGCACGGGGAAAACGTCAAAAGTTATGAGAGAATGGCAGGCAGGATGTTAGGATTCGAGAAAATGCTTTGCAGGACTTTTTTAAGGAGGAATCTATGGCAGAAGAATTAACGGGACAGCCGCCAAAGTTTGGTGGCAGCACCGGCGGCTTGCTCTCAAAAGCCGAGGTTGAAGAAAAATACGCGATCGCGTGGAGCAGCGCTAAAGAGCAAGTATTTGAAATGCCCACGGGTGGGGCCGCAATTATGAATGAAGGCGATAACTTGCTTTACTTGGCCCGCAAAGAGCAGTGCTTGGCCTTAGGCACTCAATTGAGGACCAAATTTAAGCCCAAAATCGAAAATTTCAAAATCTATCGGGTTTTCCCGGATGGTTCCACCGAGTACCTCCATCCCAAAGATGGCGTGTTTCCTGAAAAGGTTAACGAAGGCCGTCCTTATGTTGGCAAAATTGACCGCAATATTGGGGCCAATCCCGATCCGGCTAAGGTCAAGTTTACAGGCAAAGCCACTTATGAGGCCTAAAAGCTTCACAGTCGGTCGAGAAACTGGGCTTTTTGGTATCACCCGGTTTTTTGGAAAAACCGGGTTTCACAGGCCGGCTCTCTAGCAGTAAATAGCTGTAATATTTAAACTCAGTCCCGGATGGTTATCCTCTGGGACTGAGTTTTTGTCATTGTTAATGGCTAATGGCTAATGGCTAATGGCTAATGGCTAATTGCCTCTTCCCTAATGCATGCCTCTTGCCTCTTGCCTCTTGCCTCTTGCCTCGTATTAATTGTTAATTGCCAAGCAAATGAATTATGAGAAAGAGAAAAAATATAGGGTTTTATCTTTGTTCTCTGGAGCAATGGGTCTGGATTTAGGCTTGGAATTAACAGGTCGCTTTCAAACAATAGCTTGTATTGAAAAGGAAAGTGCTTGTTGCAGCACCATCGGAAACAACAAAGAAAAAGGAAAGCTACCGCCAAACCTCGTTGTCATTGAGGCAGATATTTCCGAGCAGGACCCACAAGCAGTTCTGGAGGAACATAACATCCCTCCAGAAAGCATCGATATCATCGTTGGCGGTCCGCCTTGCCAGTCGTTTAGCACTGCGGGCCGGCGCGGGACAACTCAAGACCCCAGAGGAACCCTTCTTTGGGATTTTTTGCGTTTTATCGAGTACGTCAAGCCAAAATTTTTCCTGATGGAAAACGTTCGCGGCCTGCTGTCGGCGGCCCTGAAGCACCGTCCCCTGGCAGAACGTCCCAATAAAGGCGGTCCTCCTTTAGAACCAGAAGAGCAACCCGGTTCTGTGGTTCGTTTGTTTGCTGAAGATTTAGCCAAAATCGAGGGCGCGGGATACCATCTCGATATTTTTGAGGTAAACTCTGTTAATTATGGCGCGCCGCAAATACGGGAACGGGCTTTGTTTTTTGGCAATAAATACGATTTGCAATTAGATTTTCCTAACCCAACCCACGAACAACCAGAACCAGACAAACAGGGTTCTTTGTTTGAAGAACCGAAGCAGTCTTGGCGAACGTTGGGGGATGCGATCGCTTCTTTGCACGAAGAGAACCCAGAAATACTCGATTTCAGTCCGCGAAAAAAGAGGTTTTTGTCCCTCGTGCCTCCGGGCTCGAACTGGAGAAGTTTGCCGGAGGAGGTGCAAAAGGAATCTATGGGCAAGGCTTGGTATGCTAAGGGAGGGCGTTCCGGTTGGTGGCGGCGATTGACTTTTGAGCTTCCTTCGCCAACGCTGATGACTTTGCCAAATCATGCCAGCACTTCTCTTTGTCATCCGACTGAAACCCGCGCCCTTTCGGTTCGCGAGTATGCCAGAATACAAGGGTTCCCCGATGATTGGGTGTTTTCTGGAAAAACAACCCAGAAGTACGCTCAAATAGGAAATGCCGTTCCTATCCAGTTGGGGGTTGTTGCTGGAAATGTTCTAGCGGACAGGTTGGATTATGTGATAGGGGCAAAAATGGAGCCGGTTTCTTCTAGTACAACCGAACCGCGTGTTATATATGTGCAATCGCATATACGCACTCGTCAATGGTTTAAGGATGGTAAGACTGTCGTCTGGGGTAACTCAGGTGAAGACTGTGGCTATGGCTCTCCTAAAACTCTTAAAAAAGTAAAGGCATTATTAAAATAACACATAAACTTTGTTTTCAAAAATCAGTATCTTTAATTATAAGACAATGATGATATTTCCCAACTTAACTCAATTTTCAGAACTTGCCAAACAAGGTAACTTCGTGCCGGTTTACCAAGAATGGGTGGCCGACCTCGATACTCCCGTTTCTGCTTGGTACCGCGTTTGTGCTGGCAAACCCTACAGTTTCCTGCTGGAATCTGTCGAAGGTGGGGAAAATATCGGGCGTTACAGTTTGTTGGGATGCGACCCTTTGTGGATTTTAGAGGCAAGGGGCGATCGCGAAGCGTTGCGGATGCAATATCGCTCGACTCAAACTTACCGCGATGGAACGGTAAAAGAGTTTGCTGGCGACCCTTTTAAAACTCTCGCGGACTGTTTAGAACCCTATCAACCGATGAAATTGCCCCAACTGCCTCCGGGAATAGGGGGGTTATTTGGTTTCTGGGGTTACGAATTAATTCGCTGGATCGAACCTCGGGTTCCCGTTTGCGCCCCAGAGGAAACGGACTTGCCCGATGGGTTGTGGATGCAGGTGGATAATTTGTTGATTTTCGACCAGGTAAAACGGAAAATTTGGGCGATCGCTTATGCGGACTTGCGAGACCCAAATATAGATTTAACTGTAGCTTATCAACAAGCTTGCGATCGCGTTTCTCAATTGGTCGATAAGTTGCAGTCTCCCCTCTCCCAACAAAGTACCCTTTTAGAATGGACTCCACCGGAAACCGGAGATGCGGAATTAGAATATACTAGCAATACTCCTCGCGATCGCTTTTGCGCTAACGTCGAAAAGGCTAAGGATTATATTAAAGCGGGGGATATTTTTCAAGTAGTTCTCTCACAAAAATTATCTGCAAAATATACTGGGGATCCGTTCGGTCTTTATCGTTCCCTGCGGTTAATCAACCCTTCTCCTTATATGGCTTATTTTAATTTTGGGGATTGGCAGATTATCGGTTCTTCTCCCGAAGTGATGGTTAAGTCGGAGCGATCGCCCGATGGCAAACAATTAGCGATTTTGCGACCCATCGCCGGCACTCGCCGTCGGGGTAAAACTTTTGCCGAAGATGAAGCTCTGGCAGAGGATTTATTGCAAGATCCCAAAGAACGGGCGGAACACGTTATGTTAGTGGATCTCGGTCGTAACGATTTGGGGCGAGTTTGTAGCATGGGGAGCGTGAGGGTTGACGAGTTGATGGTTATCGAACGCTACTCCCACGTCATGCATATCGTCAGTAACGTAGTGGGAGAGCTAGCTCCAGATAAGACGGCGTGGGATTTATTAAAAGCTTGTTTTCCTGCCGGTACCGTCAGCGGGGCGCCGAAGATTAGGGCGATGGAAATCATTCGCGAGTTAGAAGGTTTTCGGCGGGGTGTTTATTCGGGAGTTTATGGATATTACGATTTTGAGGGGCAGTTAAATAGCGCGATCGCCATTAGAACGATGGTGGTTCGTCCCGATGGCGATGGCAAGCATGAGGTTAGCGTTCAAGCGGGGGCCGGTTTGGTGGCAGATTCGGTTCCGGAGACTGAGTACGAGGAAACTCTGAATAAAGCTCGGGGCCTGCTGGAAGCGATTAAATGTTTGATGGGTAATGGGTAATTGCTAATTGCTAATGGCTAATGGCTAATGGCTAATTGACAATTGACAATTGACAATTAACAATTAACAATTAACAATTAACAATTGACAATTGACAATTAGCTATTTTGGCGTTGCTTTGGCGATCGCTCCTAATTGCAAACCGGGGGGATAGCTTCCTTCTTTTTTAATGCGCTTAATTTCGTCATCGGCAATTCTTACTTGTAAAGAATCTGCCAAAGCTAAGACGATATCGCCTTTATCAATAATTCCCGCCACTGCCCCTGCCGGGGATAAAACAGTAATCCACTGCAAATTCTGGGATTCCATAGAGTTAACAACTTCTACCAAACAAGCGGTTTCGGAAACTGTTATCATTTCCTGGAGGGGGCGAACGATGAGATGGAGATTTTGCTTTTGCCAAAATTGGCGATCGATTAAGGGGAATGCTTCTACAGAGACTAACCCTCTATAGCGACCGTCGCTGACGGCGAAATAGATAGAAAACTTAGAATTTTCCAGATATTTATCGGCGAAGTCTTGTAGGGTTAAATTGGCATCTACCACTCGAAAATCCCGAGTCATGGCATTTTTAGCTTGAGTTTTGAGTAAAGCTTCTTGTAGGTCGCCGAGGCGGTTGTAAGTAGTGGCATTGCGCAGGGCAAACCAACCGATGAGGGCGATCCAGATGCCGCCGTAATCTCCGCCGATAAAGAACGCTGTTAGCCCCAGGGCGATCGCGAACCAGCCTAAAAATTGCCCGGTTTTGGCCGCCCAGCGGGTGGCTGTAAAGCGGTTTCCCGTGATTTTCCAGAGGGCTGCCTTGAGAACTTGCCCGCCGTCGAGGGGCAAACCGGGAATCATGTTAAATATGGCTAAAACTAAATTGATGGCGGCGAGTCTGTTAACGATATCGCTAGCGAGAGTTGATTCTGGTATTGCTAAAGCTATAAAACCTAACAGTAAGAATAGGATAAAACTAACTGCGGGGCCGGCGATCGCTACTTGAAAAACGCGACCGGGGCTTTTTGGTTCTTCTTCGATGGCAGCAACTCCCCCAAAGAGAAATAAGGTGATGGAATTGACTTTAATGCCTTGAGAGATGGCGACTAAGCTATGTCCTAATTCGTGTAAGAGTACGGAACCAAACAGCAAGAGGGCGATCGCCAAACCGGCACTCCAGGAGGTAACTGGTCCCCTCTCTTGATAGTATTGGCTGTTGAGATAAGTTACCCAAGCTAAAATGAGAAACCAGGAGGAATCTAGGAATAGAGGAATGCCGAAAAGACTTCCAATTCGCCAACCTTTGCGCATAGAATTTTCCTTTATTTATGAGTTTGGACGGTTGGGGTTCGGATTGTCAATTGCTAATTGTCAATTGTCAATTGTTTGTTGCTTTGCTAATTCTATAGCAAAAAGCATTTATTTTTTGGTTCTTTGTTGACTGGCAACCGAAGACTCTTCCCCCCTAAGTTAATAGTTTAACTTATTTTTTGGGAATGGGGAATGGGGAATGGGGAATGGGGAATGGGTAATTGTTTAGTATCGGTAAATAAAATTCACTCTATCCCAAATATACAATTTGTAACGGATGGGTTGTTGGTGGGGCAGCAATAAGTGGAGAGACAGCAATATTGCCATCTCTCCACCCGCTAAATTTATGATTCGTTGTTATCTGCTTGGGGAATAGAAGCGATAAACTCATCCAGAGAAGTTCCCTGTAAAAGTGGTTTCGCCAACTCCTCTAACTGGGGAGCATTCAAAGAACGCAAAGTGGCCCGTAGCGACTCTGGGACATCGCCAAAGCGCCACTCAAGCATTATCCCTAACATCCGCAACGCTTCCAGTTGGCGTCCTCGTTGCTCGAACAAATCGGCCCAAGGTGAGGCCCGCAAAGCTTCTGCTTGTAAACTCATAACTCGCTCCACTAAATCTACTTCAAATACAAAGGTAGCAAAAATCCCCAAAAGTTGCTGCAAGTCCTCAAACCGGTCCTCAGCTTCCAGGGCCACTGCCGCCCGCCGCAATACATTTTCATTGTTGCCCCCCTTCATCACCGGGGCCAAAGGTAACAATGCGGCCAAAGATTCATCAAAGGCCACCTCTACATCGACCTCCCAGAGATTAATAACCCTGTAATCTTGCCGCGCCCGCAACCCCATAAAATTAGAACGGAAACTTTTACTGATAACCGTTTTTTGCGAAGGTCGTAGAATATTTACCAAAACGGGATACACGGGCATCCGGTACTTTTCCCTGGCAAGTCCCGCATAAGCGTTCATGCGGTACTCGATGCCAGTATCGTAATGCAACTGCCACTCGTTCAGAATATAAAATTCCCCGTGTTGGCTGCTGCTGGCCTTGATTAAAACATCGCTATCGCGACTCACCCATTGAAACTGGGCATCAATAAAATCGATTACAGTGACATCGCTAAAATTCGTCACCCACCGAGCCCATCCGTCCGGGGCCAGACTCACCAAGCGCTTGCTGCCTATATCTGCTTTTTTGGCCATTATTGTTTTTGTGGAAGTTGATTCTATTATTATAGGAGCAGATTGCCAGATTAAAGGAGGCGATCGCCTGCATGAATACCTTCGTCATTTTCTTGTAGGTCGGGTGGAACGCAGTGGAACCCGACGTATTTGTTGGGTTCCACTTCGTTCCACCCAACCTACGAATAGTATTTTTTGATTTTGGCGAAGGTATTGCTACATACAAACCCATTCCCCATTCCCAAAAAGCAAATGAAAATAACTCGCAAAATCTCTCTTTTTTTTCTGGTAGCTGTAGTAGTAGCAATCTCAACTGCTTCTAACGTTGCTTTAGCGCCAACAATCGAAACGCAAGTCTCCCAATCTCCCCCAAGAATTGAGAATGCACCCTTGGTGGATGGTTCGCGAGTGATGTCTGACCTTCGGAACTTAGCGGGGGAACGTTACACCCAGAGCGATCGCTCCTCCACTAGAACCTATATCGTCGAACAATTGGAAGCTGCGGGTTTTGCTCCCATCGCGCAAGAGTTTGAGGGGGGGGTTAATATCTTTGCCGAGCGATCGGGAACGGATCCGGAAGCGGGGAGCATTCTTTTAGCGGCCCACTACGATACCGTCCCCGGATCTCCGGGGGCCGACGATAACGCCAGCGGAGTTGCCGCAGTGTTGGAGGCGGCGCGGTTGTTGGGAGAGCGTTATACAAGCCGCACTTTGCAAGTAGCGTTTTTCGACTTAGAAGAACTGGGAGCGGTAGGTAGTTTAGCTTTTGTTGCTAAAGATAGTAACTTAGAAAATCTACAAGGAGCGATTATCTTAGATATGGTTGGTTATGCCTGTCACGTTGCCGGCTGCCAAGAATATCCCCAGGGCTTGGGCATGAGGCATATGCTTAAAACAGCGGGCATTGCCTCCCCAGACAAGGGGGAATTTCTGGCGGTGGTAGGAGATGTGGAGCATTTGCCGTTGCTTACCACATTTAAGGAGATTAGTCAAGAGAATTTACCGCCAATTTTTACTTTATCGGTGCCCTTTAAGGGAATCTTAACGCCAGACCTCCTCCGCAGCGACCACGCCCCTTTTTGGTTTAAGGACATCGGGGCCGTGTTGGTGACGGATACGGCCAATATGCGATCGCCCCACTACCACCAACCCAGCGATACCGTGGAAAATATAGACCGAGACTTTTTTCTGGGGGCGGTTCAAATAGTCGTTAATGCCGCCACTAATTTATTGGAAAGTGGCGAAAGTCTCGATAACCCATTAATAATTGACAATTAATAATTGACAATTGACAGCTTGGTAAATGGCCATTGAAAAAAATAGGGCTCCTTTTTGGTGTATGCTCCTTTGGTGTATGCTCCTAAATAGCAAGCAGCAAGCAAAACTAACCCCTTCCCGTTTTGGCGGGTGGGGCGCTTTTTGACTTTAAATGCCTTTTTAATCTAAAATCTAAAAATAATAACGAAAATAGAAAAACGACTGATACTTGAAACATGAGCAATCAACAAATATTAAGACGGAAATTACTGGACTTAGACAACCGTAATTACAAAGCCTATAGAGACATCACGGGTAGTTACGAATTTCCCGATTTTACCCTTATAGTAGATTACGTTCAGGGAGATCCTTTTGCCGCTCCCAGCAAACTGCGAGTGCAAGTGCCTCACTCAATAGCAAATTTTCCGGAGGAACTATATTTTAACCGCATCAGAGAAATAGCCTTGCGAGACTATCTCAGCCGCCAAGTTGACGGGGTGGCAAGAGATGTAAGCGGTCGGCGGGGTACCGGCAAAAGCGGTTTGATTGCCGTTACCAGAATCGGCCAGCAAATTCTCGAACGCAGTTCGGTTTATTTAATAGATACGGTCCAGGAAAAGCCAAGAGAAAAGCCAAGAGAAAAACCAATAATTTCTTCACAACCTACACCTGCTGGGAATCCGGCTTTAGAAAGGGCAAAACCGATGCCGTTGCGATCGGAAAAACCTCCCAAAGGGTTAGAAGTGCGCTTGGTGGTAGGGCTGCCGGCTAGCGGTCGGAGGATTTTGGGACGGCAGGCGGCGGAAATGCTCTGCGACGATATCCCTTATATTATTCATCGGACCTTGAAATACGAGCAACTGGATGGGGAAGCTTGCCGCCGCCACGTCGAAACGGCGGAGGATGCGGAGTGGTTGCGGGGGCAGTTGCCGAGTAAGAATTTGGTGGCTTTTGTCGCTAACGGTTCGATTTTGCCGAGGCGCAGCGGTGTTGACGACCATCCTTTGACGACTCAGGTGGTTCCTTTTCAGTCGCCTCCGGAGTTGGAGATGGAGTTTGAATTGCCCAATGGCGGGAATATTAAGGGTATGGGCATCCCTGCGGGGGTGACTTTGATAGCGGGGGGCGGCTATCACGGTAAGTCGACTTTGCTGAGGGCGATGGAGTTGGGGGTTTACAATCACGTCCCCGGGGACGGGCGAGAGTTTGTGGTGACTAATCCGGCGGGGGTGAAAATTCGGGCGGAGGACGGTCGCAGCGTGGTAAGCGTGGATATTTCGCCGTTTATCGCTAAGTTGCCTCTGGGGCGATCGACTTCTCAGTTTACGACGGAAAATGCTAGCGGCAGCACTTCCCAGGCGGCTAATATTATGGAGGTTTTGGAAGCGGGGCTGGGTGGAGATGCTGTCGGTGGCGGCAGTCGGTTGGTGTTGTTGGTGGATGAGGATACGGCGGCGACTAATTTTATGATTCGCGATCGCCGGATGCAAGAGTTGATTTCTAAAGACAGCGAACCCATAGTGCCTTTTATCGACAAGGTTCGGCAGCTTTATACAGATTACGGAGTTTCGACGATTTTGGTGATGGGGGGCAGCGGCGATTATTTTGATGTGGCGGACTTGGTGATTGCGATGGAAAATTTCCAAGCTTACGAGGTGACGGAGAAGGCGAGGGCGATCGCCCAAGAGTACGCTACCGGTCGCACTTCTGAGGGGGGACAGCATTTTGGAGAAGTCAAACAGCGGGTTCCCCTGCCGGCGAGTTTGGATCCCAGTCGCGGTCGTCGGGATGTTCGTTTGAAGGTTCGGGATGTGGATGAGGTGGTTTTTGGTAATGAGGATGTGGATTTGGGGGCTGTGGGACAGTTGGTGAGTACGGACCAGTTGAGGGCGATCGCTGCTGCGATGGTTTATGCCAAACAACAGTATATGGATGGTTATCGGACTTTGGCGGAGATTCTTGATGCGGTGATGGGGGATATCGAGTCTCGGGGTTTGGAGATTTTGGTTCCTTTTCCCGAGGGGGATTTGGCGATGTTCCGCCGTTTTGAGTTGGCGGCGGCTATTAATCGGTTGCGGACTTTGGCGATTAAGTAGCGGTGGGGCGATGATTTTGCCAAAACCCGGTTTCTGTTGGCAATACCTTTGCCAGCATCGAGATTTAAGAAACCGGGTTTTTTGAACAATACCTTCGCTAGCATCGAGATTTAAGAAACCGGGTTTTTTCAAAAAACCCGGTTTCTGGCGGGGGTATTGCTCAAACATTTTCTTCCACTATTTTAATCTCTTCTTCTGTTAACTCGTAAAGTTGATAAATTAACTTATCTATTTCTTTTTCTAACGCTGTCGTGTCTGCTTTGGGGTTTGATTGTTTGGCGGCGATAATTTTGTTGGCGATTGTCTCAATTTTACTTTGTTGTTGTTTAGTTCCTGTGGCGATCGGCGGTTTAAACAACTGTACCGGTTTCACCTCTGGAAATACTCTGACATCTTCACTAACTAAATCCTTATATAAAAAGTTCATTAATTGAGAATTGAAAAGCGCCAGCAAGTACGGATAACTTATTTCTGTTTCTCCTGGCAGTTGTACTATTATCGCGCTTTTCAAACAGTACCATTTATCCTCGTCGTAAGCAGCAATAATTCTGTTTGCGGTTTGGCGTATTAATATTTTGGGTTCAATAAATAGTTGTTCGCGTCTAGGTCTTAACATCACATAATAAGGAATAGTGCCTTTTTTAGTTTCTGCCCTATTTTCCAATTTTTCTTGATACAGCCTTAAATGCATCGCATTTTCGATTAAGATACCCAAAGAGCGATCGCCCTCTTTTTGTCCCTGGATGAACTTTTGTCCGCCCTTCTTGCCCCCCTTGCTGATTTTCTGGAACACCTAACAATCGAGAAACCAGGATTTCTAGGATTCCTATATTATAATCGGTGGCGTTCAGTTTTTAAACTGTCACGCCTCCTCTTGTCTTCCCAAAATTCTACCCTTAATCACAATTTTAGCTGTGTTGCTCTAGTAGGTATGTTGGGAGCATCCCATATTTGTAAAAATATCGAATATTCGGTTTTTTTATCTACTTTTCCCTTTTCCCTTCTTGCCTTTTCCCCAACTATGGCCTCTTGCCTCTTGCCTCTTGCCTAAAAGCATTTAATTTTTGGGTTTTGACTTGCATTGAGATGCACCCGGTATGTTTTCTGTGGCAGTTAAAGCCGTCATAGCTCGGATTACCTCAAAGCGTCACGTTTCAGTTTATCATAATGCAATAACCAACATTAAGAAACCCGGTTTTTTCAAAAATTAAGAAACCCGGTTTTTTGAAAAAACCGGGTTTCTGGACTGCTGGATCGCCCTTATTTCCCATTCCCTATTCCCTATTCCCTAACACCTATGTGGAACTCTCCCCCAAAACAACTAAAATTATCCAACAAAGATATTCACGTCTGGCGCGCGGACTTAAATTTGCTTCCAGAACAAATAGAGGCGCTGGCAACAATTCTCTCTCCCGACGAGAGCGATCGCGCCCGCCGCTTCCACTTCGAGAAAGATAGAAACCGCTTTATCGCCGCCCGGGGAATACTGCGATTGCTTCTCGCTACCTATCTTAATTTATCTCCCTCTCAACTGGAGTTTGCTTATGGCGATCGGGGCAAACCTTCACTATCGGTCGATACTCCTGGAAATCTTTCCTTTAATTTATCTCACTCCCAAGGATTAGCTTTGTACGCCATAACTAGAACTTCTTTTATTGGTATTGACATCGAATATTTACGCCCTCTATCAGATGCCCTCCAGCTGGCAAAACGTTTTTTTTCCCCCAGAGAATATCAAGCGATCGCCCAACTTTCACCCCCAGAACAACAGCGAGCATTTTTTAGAGCTTGGACGGCCAAAGAAGCCTATCTCAAGGCCACGGGCTCCGGGCTATCTGGCGGCCTCGAAAAAGTCGAAATCTCTACTCAATCTGAAGACGCTTTCAAGTTATTAAGCATTGATGGAGATGGTCGTCTGGCAAGCTTTTGGAGTCTTTATTCAGTTAAAATCCATCCCGATTATTTGGCCGCTTTAGCTATTCAAAAAAATAATTGGAATTTGAGTTATTGGGATGTTTCTGTAAAAACACTGAAACTCGATTAAAAAAACCGTGTTTGCACTGATAACAAAAGCAGAAAAACTGCATAATGGAAAACATAAAAAAACGGCAGAGAATCAACTTTCTCTGCCGTTTTTTCGTAGGTGGTGCGCGGTGCGCACCCTACTAGCTATGCCGTTTATTCGTAAGCCCAGAAACCCGGTTTTCCGGGTTTCTTAATTAGCGCGCGTCCTACTTATTCGATACTACCTCTTCCGCACCTTGAGGTAATAGCTCTTGCTTCTTACCCGGAGCAACCTTAACCTTGCCCTCATCATCCACATCTACCAAGGCAATATCCCCTTCCTTAACGCGACCCGAGAGAATCTCCTCGGCCAGACTGTCCTCCAACAAGCGCATAATTGCCCGACGTAAAGGCCGCGCCCCATAACTCGGGTTGTAACCTTCCTCAACCAAACGCTCTTTGAATTTTTCCGTCACATCCAAAGTAATGCCCTTCTCTGCCAAGCGACCAAACACTTCCTTGAGCAGAATTACCGCAATTTCCTTCACCTCGTCCTTAGTCAACTGACGGAAGACGATAATCTCATCCAGACGGTTGAGGAACTCTGGACGGAAGTATTGCTTCAGCTCCTCGTTGACCAAATTGCGGATGCGGTTGTATTGAGCTTCCGACTCGTCTGCCTCGAACTCGAAACCCAGACCGCCACCACCTTTTTCGATCACCTTAGAACCGATGTTCGAGGTCATAATAATCAAAGTATTCTTAAAATCAACCGTTCGACCTTTAGCATCAGTTAAGCGTCCGTCTTCCAAAATTTGCAACAGCATATTGAAGACATCCGGGTGAGCCTTTTCGATTTCGTCGAACAGTACCACCGTATAAGGACGGCGACGAACCGCTTCCGTAAGCTGGCCGCCTTCGTTATAACCGACATAACCGGGTGGGGAACCGATTAACTTGGAGACCGTGTGGCGTTCCATAAATTCGGACATATCTAACCGAATCATCGCATCTTCAGAACCGAAGAAGTAAGCTGCTAGAGCTTTAGTAAGTTCGGTCTTACCGACACCAGTGGGGCCTGAGAAGACAAAACTGGCAATGGGTCGGTTGGGATTTTTCAGACCGACGCGGGCCCGACGGATGGCGCGGGATACAGCTTTTACCGCATCGTCTTGTCCGATGAGGCGCTGATGGAGGGTGTCTTCCATGTGGAGCAGTTTTTCGGACTCGGACTCCGTGAGTTTGTTTACGGGAACTCCCGTCCAACTAGCGACGATATGGGCGATATCCTCTTCGTTGACTGCGGGGGAGTCGTCCTCGGTGCGGTTTTCCGCTTTTTTATTTTGAACGATCGCCCGAATTTCCCCTTTAATTTCCATTTCGCGATCGCGCAATTCCCCTGCTTTATCGAAATCTTGGGAACGAACCGCCTCGTCTTTTTCTTTAAGGACTCGGCGCAATTCTTTATCTAATTCCTTAGCCGCCGGCGGCATTTGAGAATTGATTAACCGAACCCGAGAACCCGCTTCATCGATGAGGTCGATCGCTTTATCCGGCAAGTAGCGATCGCTGATGTAGCGATCGGACAATTTCGCCGCCGCTTCCAAAGCGATATCCAAGATTTTCAATTTGTGGTGTTGTTCGTAACGCTCCCGCAAACCGAATAAAATCTCGATCGTTTCCTCCACCGAAGGTTCCCCCACCATCACCGGTTGGAAGCGACGTTCCAGGGCCGCATCCCGTTCGATATGCTTGCGATACTCGTCCAAAGTAGTCGCGCCGATACATTGTAGCTCGCCCCGGGCTAAAGCAGGTTTGAGGATATTAGCCGCATCGATGGCCCCTTCGGCAGCTCCGGCCCCGATTAAAGTATGGACTTCATCGATGACCAAGATGACGTTACCCGCCGAACGGATTTCGTCCATAATTTTTTTCAGGCGCTCTTCAAATTCGCCCCGGTATTTAGTTCCGGCCACTAATAAACCGATGTCCAGAGTTACCACTCGTTTTTCTTCGAGGATATCTGGGATATCGGCATTGGCAATGCGCTGGGCCAGACCTTCAGCGATCGCCGTTTTACCCACCCCCGGTTCGCCAATTAACACCGGGTTATTTTTCGTGCGGCGGCCCAGAATTTGGATTACCCGTTCGATTTCTTTCTGTCGTCCCACCACCGGATCGAGCTTACCTTCTGCAGCCATTTGGGTCAAGTTAGAGCCAAATTCGTCCAGAGTAGGCGTTTTAGTACGTCCGCCGCCACCCCCGACTGCTGCAACCTCCGCCGTTTCGCCCAACATCCGAATCACTTGCGTCCGGACTTTCGAGAGGTCAACTCCTAAGTTTTCTAAGACTCTGGCGGCGACTCCTTCTCCCTCGCGGATCAGACCCAACAGCAAGTGTTCGGTACCGATGTAATTATGGCCCAGTTGGCGAGCTTCCTCTAAGGAGAGTTCCAAGACTCGCTTGGCCCGAGGAGTGAAAGGAATTTCTACGGCCACGAATCCCGAACCCCGACCGATAATTTTTTCCACCTCGATCCGAGCATCTTTAAGGTTGACACCCATTGATTTCAGGACTTTGGCAGCGACTCCCGTTCCTTCTCCGATCAAACCCAGGAGGATTTGTTCGGTGCCGACGAAATTATGTCCCAAGCGGCGAGCTTCCTCTTGGGCCAACATTATTACCTTTATGGCTTTTTCTGTGAAGCGTTCAAACATGGCTAATTCCTATACCTTCAAATGCCCTTAGGCTTATTCTAGCGTGACTATTATTTTATGATGCTTTTTTCGGATGGTTGACCTAAAAAAGGCTATGATTTTCCCCCTGGATGAGTCTCTGGAAAAGCAGCGACTTGAGAGGATCGGAACCAGTTTGGTCGTTTTTTGGCTCCATTACTGTTAAAGCGACTACTTTTTTTGAAAACTCAGAAACCCGGTTTTTTCAAAAAACCGGGTTTCTTAATTCCTTCATCGACTTTTTATGTTCGGCAGCAGCGGCGATCGCTCGTTCGTTAGGTTCGGGAGGATTTAGCAGGGATTCTGCAAAAGCTAAAGTATCTTCCGAGCTAAGTTTAATTGGAGGATTGTCTTCGAGGGCCAAGCGTGCAACCTCCCACGCGCTTCTAAATTCTAACCACTTGCTTTATAATGACCTGTAGTCAACGGTATTGAAAAGCACTATAAGCAAAAACTGAAGACTTTTCCTTGTTGTCTCAACTCAAATTAATTTACAACTAAACTCATGCAACAAATATTACCTCTTGTTTATATTTTAGAATCTCCATCAAATAAAGATTTTTTTGAAAACAAAAAAAATGGAACACCATTGATTGAAATGTTAAAACTAGGAAATATACCTTTCCATCATAGAATTGTTACATCTAAATGTTATTTTAAAAAAGCGTTAAGCATTGATTTTCGTGAAAAAACTTTGAATTGGAAAAAAGAAATTATTAATTTAGACAAAAATCAAATACTTCTTTTGCCAGTAATCCATTTTGTTGCACATGGTAATAGTAAAGGTTTAGGATTAACTGATTTGACATTAATCACATGGGAAGAGCTTTCTCGACCGTTATCAAAAATCAAAGAAAAATTTGGAATGCTATTAGTTTGTACGGATTCTTGTCAAGGTGCTGCCGGGAATATAATGGGTGAAAAAAAAGACGCTCCTTTCGATTTTTTTCTCGGGAATATAGAATCTGGAACATATGAAGATGTAACAATTGCTTATGCAGTTTTTTATCATAATTTATTTAAAATAATTATAGACTCAGCAGAAAAAGAGTATTTTCAAAATTTAACGAAAAAAATAAGAGAATGTGAAAAAATAATGAATAATGCAGCAGGTTTGAATACTAAGTTTAAACTTTCACCATATGATGAGATGCAATCACGTTTAGAGTGGAAAGAAAAGTCACTAGCGGCTATAAATGAATGGTTTTACAAAACATAGCAGGTTGTTGCTGAATCTTGGGTACTGGGTGGGCAAATTATTAGTCTTAATTTAGTGGTATTTAGCGACCATTTGATTTGAGAATTTTGGGCGATATATCAACATAAAAATCATTTTTAAAAACCCGATCGCTAACCTCTTTTTCCCAAACTTTCAAATCTTTCTCAAACACAGGATTTTGCAAACCGCCCCGCCACAAAATCAAACCATCCTCCCCAGTTTTCTGATAATAACCCCGCCGCCGTCCGACCTCCCGAAAACCGAATTTATGGTACAAAGACAGTGCGGCCTGATTCGACGGCGCCACCTCTAAAGTGGCCCGGTGAAGCTGTCGATCGTAACCCAACTTCAGCAGAGTAAAAAGCAGAAGGAATCCCCAACCTTGGCCCCGATAATCGGGACGAACCCCTAAAACCGTGATCTGAGCCTCATCAACAATGGCCCACATACAGCCGACACCCATAATTAAGGGAGGCAGAGCTTCTCGACAGTGGATGAGGATACAAATATCGCTGTTGGGACTATCCAGCTCTCGCCGATAACCGTCGAGAGTCCACAGTCCGCCAAAACAAATTCCATCTAGTTCTACAACTGCCGGCAAATATTCAGCAGTAAGCGGTTGTAATTGAAAAAAGGCCACGAAAACAAAAATTTATGAGATTAAATTCTTAAAGAAGAATAGATTAAAATGTAGATTTGCCGTCAGTCCCCAACTAAAAATGATATCTATAAAATCTGCTCCATTAAAATCGTCTGGACGAGAATACATCAACGAACTAACCAACAAAGAGCGATCGCCAAATCAACAATTATTGCCCCTCACCGCCCGAGTCAACTCCCAAGACCATTTGGAAATTGGCGGCTGCGACGTAACCGCATTAATCGAACAATTTGGCTCTCCTCTCTATATTCTCGACGAAGAAACTCTCAGAACAGCCAGCAGTCAATATCGAGAAGCCTTTAAGCGTTATTATCCAGGAGAATCTCAGGTACTCTATGCTTCAAAAGCCTGGAACTGTCTGGCAATCTGCGCCATTATCGCCTCCGAAGGATTGGGCATAGACGTCGTATCCGGCGGAGAACTCTACACCGCCATCCAAGCAGGAATAAGTCCCGAGAAAATCTACCTCCACGGCAATAATAAATCTCGGGCAGAATTGGAATTGGCAGCGGACAGCAACTCTACCATCGTCGCCGACAACTGGTGGGAGTTGGAAACTTTGGTGGCGATCGCCTCCAGAAAGCCAACTCCCATTAAAATTATGGTTCGATTCACCCCAGGAATCGAATGCCACACCCACGAATATATTAAAACCGGTCATTTAGATAGTAAATTTGGCTTCGACCCCGATCGCCTTAGCGAAGTATTTCAGTTTATCAGCCAGCAACCCAGTTTAAAATGCATCGGCCTTCACGCTCATATCGGTTCCCAGATCTTTGAAATTCAGCCCCATCAAGACTTGCCAGGGGTAATGGTAGAAGCTTTACAAAAAGGATTGGCCTACGGTCTGCCCTTAACAGAAATTAACGTTGGTGGAGGTTTGGGCATCCGTTATACTGAAACAGACGACCCACCGAGTATTGAAACTTGGGTCGAGGCCATCGCCGGTTCGGTGGTACGAGCTTGTCAAGAGCGACATCTGCCTTTGCCAAAATTACTATGCGAACCAGGGCGATCGCTCGTAGGTCCGGCCTGCGTAACGGCCTACACCGTCGGAGCTCGAAAAGAAATACCGGGCCTTAGAACTTACATCTCCGTAGATGGCGGAATGTCTGACAACCCTCGTCCGATTACTTATCAATCTCTTTATCGGGCCGTAGTAGCCAATAAAATATCCGCCCCAAATACCGAGACCGTAACAGTTGCTGGCAAGCATTGCGAATCGGGAGATATTTTGATAAAAGATGCCAAACTGCCGCCCACTCAATCGGGAGACTGTCTGGTAGTCATTGGTACTGGAGCTTATAACTACAGCATGGCATCTAATTACAATCGAGTCCCGCGACCCGCAGCCGTGTTAGTAAAAAATGGAGAAGCTAATGTCATCATTCAGCGGGAAACCTATCAGGATTTGCTCCAACAAGATCGCTTGCCAGAAAGAATTGTCAACTTCTGCGGTCTAAAGACACGCAGCTTGGATAACCCAATATCCGACTAAGAGTTGGCGCTTACCTGTAGCCCAAAGCGATAACACTTCCAGATGTTTCCCTAGTTTGGATTATCTGTTGGCCTTCGCGGGAAAAACTTACATCGGATGGGCTGGTGGTTCTACCAATGCTAAAACTAAAAACATTAGTGTTTACGACCATAATTGGAAGCGAATTGGACAATTTTCTCCTAAGTAAAGTTAAACTAATTCGTCGCTCTTATAAACGGGTGCATCTCAATTTTGAAGAAAACCAAGGATTTAACGCTTTTTGCTAATTGCTAATTGCTTTTTGCTAATTGCATCTAGCCATTAGCGATTAGCCATTAGCCATTAGCCATTAGCCATTTTCTATTTTTGCAAATATGGGATGCTCCCTTATAAACTCTGTGTTGTTTAACTTGCACGGCGGTTAAAACCGCCGTTCGCCTTTCCTCCACGCACCTAAATTGACGTGGATTCCAGGCTATCGACTACTTCTCTTGAGTAACTAATAATTAACAATTTGGTTGTGGGCAGTTAATAATTAACAGCTAACAATTGGGTTACTAGCCAGCAAGCTTGCATTTTTTAATTATTAATTATTAATTGCTAATTGTTAATTGTTAATTGTTAATTGCTAATTATTAATTGTTAATTTTTAATTGTTAATTTTTAATTATGAAATTGGGTCTGGGGAATGACCCTAACACGCTCAAAGATTTGTTGGTTCAAAGTATTGATGTAGTGCTAGTGCTAGCCCTAACATATATGGTGCTAGTGATAATTGCAGAACGTCGAACCTTATGGATGGTACGAGGCTTTATTGTCCTCATGTTTGCCTCCGCCTTAAGTCAGTGGGCGCAATTGAAGCTATTGAGTTTTGCCCTCAATAGTTTGGTCATAGGGGCTGCCGTCTCAATGGCAGTAATTTTACAATCGGAATTTCGCCGCTTTCTCGAACAATTGGGTCGAGGAGAAATATTGCATCAATTTGGAGGCGATCTTCGAGTTTTTCCAGAACCAGACAATACAATAGACGAAATTGTAGAAGCAGTAAAACAACTCTCCCAAAACCGCACGGGTGCTTTAATAATCGTAGAAACAAGCAGTCCCATTGACGAAAGAGATTTTTCCGTACCGGGCGTCAAGCTCAATGCAGAAATTTCTAAAGAACTATTGCAAACAATATTTCAACCAAAAACTTTATTGCACGACGGAGCGGTTTTAGTTCGAGAAAACCGCATTGTCTCTGCAGGGGTAATTTTGCCCCTATCGGACAGAGTAGCATCCCGACAATTGGGAACCAGACATCGGGCTGCTATGGGAATTACAGAAAAAGTGCAAAAGTGTTTGTGCGTAGTCGTCTCCGAAGAAACTGGTTCTATTTCTATGGCAGAAAAAGGAGCTTTGAATCGCCCCTTAACTAGCAACAAACTTAAGGAATTGCTAGAAGAACGCTTGTTGCCATTTAGCGATGAAAGAACTCCTACTTCCCTGCCCATCGGCAACCTCAAACGTCAGATCGGGTCCAAGGGAGCGGCCTTAATTGCCAATATTTTCGATAAAAGTCCATCGGCCTCTCGAAAGAAAAAATGAGTCAACAAACTGACTGGCAATCTTTACCTGCTGACGTTAACCCCCAACGCCTGCCAAACCATGTGGCAGTAATTATGGACGGTAACGGCCGCTGGGCGCAAAATCGCGGCTGGCCCAGGTTTGTCGGACATCAACGGGGAGTGGATGCCTTGAAAGATTTATTGCGCTGCTGTCGCGATTGGGGCGTTCGGGCTCTGACTGCTTATGCTTTTTCCAGTGAAAACTGGGGCAGGCCACAAGAAGAAGTTAATTTTTTGATGACTTTGTTCGAACGAGTATTGCGCCAAGAGCTTAAGGAGATGATGGCGGAAAACGTTCAAATTCGATTTGTGGGAAATTTGAACGCTCTGCCAGTATCCCTACACGCAGAAATTCAACACTCGATGGAAAAAACTAAGGATAATCGGGGAATTAAGTTTACGGTGGCGACTAATTATGGGGGGAGACAGGAAATAGTACAGGCCTGTCGGGCGATCGCTCTTGAGGTAAAAGAAGGTAAGTTACAGCCGGACGATATCGACGAGACTTTCTTCGAACGACATCTTTACACCGCTGGTATTTCCGACCCGGATTTGTTAATTCGTACTAGCGGCGAGATGCGCATTAGTAATTTTTTGCTCTGGCAGATGGCTTATGCAGAAATTTACGTCACCGATACTTTTTGGCCGGATTTCGACCGTGCCGAGTTCCATCGAGCTTTACTTTCTTATCAGCAACGAAAGCGCCGCTTTGGTAAGCTTTAAGGTCCTGAAAAAATTGCTTCTTCAATATCTTTTCTACTAAGAGAATATTTAAAAGACCTTTGAATATCTTTACCGTCGGCACCTGCTTTAAAATAGCGGACGGTTAATTGGTCTATATCTAAGCAGAGCTCGGCTTCCCAAGTTGCTTTTTCAACCCGCCAATAATTTAATTCTTGGCGGTTTTGTTGGCATCCTTGACTTAGAAGCCATCTTTCTATGGCGGGTAGGGGATGGTTGTACAATGGTGTTTCGGGAGATGGAAGAGTCATTTTTCAATTAACAATTAAAAATTAACAATTAACAATTAGCAGGTGGATGGTAATTAGAGATTTTGCCAAAATCACAAAAAAATCCTTTTTTTATTAGTTTATCCTTCAAAATTCTTACTTTTTGCCTTTGGCCTCTTGCCTCTTGCCTACTTCTGCAAGAAGTTTATTCCCGGGGGTTGAATTGGTCCTAAATTGACATCGGGACGGGTTAAACCAAGAGCGATCGCCAGAAGCAAACAGCCAATTAAAGTTAAACCCATGACGAATAAAGCAAAAATTTCTCCCGCAGACAGGGGTCTATCTGTGGGGTCTAAATAAGCAGCATTATCTCGATAAGTTGCATTATTAAAATTAGGTTGGTTCTGATTTTTGGGGTTGTTATAATAACGTTGTTTTTGGTCGTAAATTAATCTTTGTTGGGGGTTGGTAAGAGTTGCATAAGCTTCGTTAAGTTGTTGGAATTTAGCAGTAGCGATCGCTTTGGGCAATTGAGTAGTATCTGGATGGTAACGCTTGCTTAACTCCCAATAAGCTTTGCGAATTTCCGTTACTGAAGCCCTAGAATTGACTCCTAAAACTTCATAATAACTTGAGCTTGGACTATTCAACCCTGCTCTTGGTTGATTTGAGTTGGGGGATGCCTCCTTTCTTGTCACCGTAACTTACCAAATATGTTAATGATTTTGACTTTTTTCTAAGGTTAAAGTTTGCTCCAGTATTGTTCCATCCCCAGGTCGTTCTGATTGGGTTTCAGTATTAACAATAACCTCGGCAAGATGGCTGTTAAGGGATTTTTCCCAATCTAACAAAGGTTCGATATTGGGGCTGTTGTTATTTTCGCCCTCTACATTGAAGTCCAAGCCCATTTGATTTGATACTCTGCGGGTTAAAACCACGCAGATTCTTAAGTAATCCAAAACTGGATTCTTAAAGGCATTATCAAAGTGCCTCTACTGACTGCTGTACAATACCTAAACAATTCCGGCAAAACCCGGTAAAACCTGGTAATGTCAGTTTTGCGGCTTGCTGGAAAGCTTCAACCTGAGAGGTCAGTTTCGGTCAGTTCACAGGCGTAGTTTCGGGTGCAGCCCACCCTAGTAAATTGATTCACTTTCCCCATATTGGGAAAGAACTAATGCCGCTCTTTATTATTGAGCTTTAATTCTAGCCTAATTGAAGAAGATCGCCTCCAAGCTCCATTATAAACTACTGTAGGGTCTGCTGAATAAATCGAAAAAACTCTGGGGGGTGGGGAGGGTGGGAGGT
>CAZUCT010000107.1:0-21669 GCA_964619285.1 uncultured bacterium
TTGACAATTAACAATTAACAATTGACAATTAACAATTAACAATTGACAATTAACATTTTAAGAAACCGGGTTTTTGCGAAAAACCCGGTTTCTGTTGCGTGAGTAGGGTTATCTGGTGCGCGGTGCGCACCCTACATCTATTACATCTACTGCCAACCCAATTATTAAGAAAAATCAACAACCCACACAAATCGACAATTAATTGCTTTAATGGTAAGCAGTGCCCGTCCCACGGGCAGCTTTTCTGCCTTATCAGGAACCAAACCTGCATCTAGCGCAGATTAAAACGTTCCTAAATACAACTTAATTATGGTCCGAAAATATTGGAAACATTTCCTTTTGGGACTGCTTCTCGCCTTAGGTATCGGTGCTTGCGGCGTCTTTAACCAAAGTACCGAAGTTAAACCTTTGCCAGAAGTTGCGCCCTTAGTAACTCCCCAACTTCCTAACTGGATCGAAGAGATTTCTCCCCTGGGAGAAGCGGAACCTTTAAACCAAATTCGTATTAAGTTTAAAGAACCTTTAATCCCAGTAGAAGCTCTCGGGAGTCCACAACAAAAAGATAAATTAGAAAACTTTGAAATCTTCCCAGAATTGCCTGGAGAATTTCGCTTTTTAACTCCCAGCATGGTCGGCTTTCAATCCGCCCAAGCTTTCCCAAAAGCAGCTCGAATTAGAGTTACGGTTAAAGCCGGTTTGGCGGACTTAAAAAATAATCAATTGGCAGAAGATTTAGCCTGGACTTTCAATACGGAACCGATTAAATTAACCAATCTGCCAGTTACCGAACAAGAATACGGTCCGCCTAATTATCTCGATGTCAAACCGACTATAGAATTTACTTCTAATGTCCCGTTAGATTTAGATTCTCTGCGGGCTAATTTGGCTTTAGAACCGGAAGGCAACGCAGAAACAATAGTTGATTTTGAGGTAAAACCAGTAGAAGAAACTGCCAACAATGCAGAATCGCCGGCAGAAAGATTTAACCCTAATTTGCGGCAATGGAGGTATAGCGCTACTCCAGAAATAACCCTGCCAACAGGGACTAAATACAGCTTCAAAATTAACTCGGGTTTGCGCCCGCAACGAGGTAATTTGCCCAGTCAAACTGCCTTCGTTAGCAAAGTAGAAACCTATTCCGCTTTAAGCTTTCAAAAACTCAAGCAAGAGGAAGGTTTTGGCAGGTTTAAAAATGGCGATGGGCAGTTAGAATTTAATAACCCCGTAGTGCCAGCTTCAGCTAAGGCAAATATTAGCGTCGAACCGGCACCCAGAGAAGGTGTGGAAGTGGCGATCGCCTACGAAAATTACAACGTCGTCAACCTCAACCCTTGGGCCTTAGAACCAGATACGACCTACACCGTTACTATTAACGAAAACCTCGAAGATAAGTTCGGACAAACCTTAGGAAAAACGGTCGAAGTTCAATACGAAACGGGAGATTTAGCAGGAGACATTCAAGCACCTTCAGGGTTAAATATCTTCCCCTCCAATCTCGATTTAGAACTGAATCTAACCGCAGTAAACTTGCCAGAATCGCAATACAAAGCTGCCTATAAAGTAGTACAACCTACGGAGTTAGTTTACGCCGATTCTGCTTATCCAAACCAACAAAATTATAGCATACTTTCCCAACCTCAAACCTGGCAAACCTTCCCCATTTCTCAGGAAACAAACCAACCTACAAAAATAACAATTCCTATTAGAGAAAGGCTGAACGGAAGCGCGGGAATGTTAGCTTACGGCATCCAAGCGCGTACCGGAAGCTATCAAAATAACGGGGAAACAAATTGGCAAGAACCCACCATTGCCGGTCTGGTACAACTAACTAATTTAGGAGTATTTGCCCAATGGTTTCCCGAGTCCGGTTTAGTAAGAGTAAACCACCTCGACGACGGTTCTCCAGCGCGGGCAACCGTGGAGATTTATCAATCTCAATTAAGGTCAAATTATCGACCTAATCCTACTCCTTGCGCTACGGGTCAAACCGATAGTAACGGTTTCTTAAATCTCAACAATAACGACTTGCGTCAATGCGCCAATGGCCCTCGTTTTAATGAAGCTCCAGAGTTGTTAGTAATTGCCAAAGAAAATAACGATTGGGCTTTTACTCGAACCCAATCTTATAGCGGCTATTACGGCTACGGTATTTCTGCCAGTTGGGACGAGGCAAAACCATTATCCCGAGGCACGATTTTCTCGGACCGACAGCTTTACCAACCGGGAGAAAAGGTCTGGCTGACTGGAGCTATTTATTACTTGGAAAACGGCGCTCTCAAACAGGGAAAAAATGCCAGTTACCAGGTAACTATGCAAGGACCGGACGGTAACGAAATAGACCTTGGCACGCAAACAACCAATCGATACGGCACTTTTTCCCTAGAATTGCCTTTAGGAAATAATCAATCTTTGGGTTTTTATAACGTCAAAGCTAAGGGAGAAAACGACCTCGAAATAACCGGTCAATTCCGCGTTGCCGAATTTAAACCGCCGAATTTTAAGACGGAATTAAATCTGAATAAAAATATCGCTTTGCCGGGAGAAACCGTAGAGGCAAATGCGGAGAGTAAATACTTGTTTGGCGCGCCGGTGGCGGAGGGCAAAGCGACTTATTACGTTACTCGCAGCCAAACCAATTTTACTCCGCAAAATTGGGAAGAATTTTCTTTCGGGCGGCAGTGGTTCTGGCCGGAAGAAAGACCGCAGGTTCCTCATAATGTCTTGCAAACAAATGCAGTTTTAGATGCTGCGGGAACCGACAGCCAAACGGTGACGGTGGCGAAAGATTTGCCTTACCCGATGACTTATCAAGTGGATGTAGAAATTAGCGACGTTTCTAATTTGTCGGTGGCAGACTCTCAAACTTTTACTGCTTTGCCAAGCGATAAGTTAATCGGTTTAAAAACTAAGTTTGTTGCCGAAGCAAATAAGGAATTTCCTATCGAATTTATCGTCACCGACTCCCAAGGAAAAGCGATCGCCGGTCAGCGAGTCCAGATACAATTGCAGAAAATGGACTACAGCAGCGTTACCCGAGTCCTCGAAGGCAGTCGCACGGGTAAAAATCAGGTAGAATACGAGACGGTGGCGGAAACAGATGCCAGGTCCGGGAACGAACCGACAACGGTTAAACTCGCGCCACTGGAGTCCGGCAGCTATCGCATCCGCGCCAACTTTGCCAACTCGGAAGACGAGGCAACCGCTACCGATACCCAAATTTGGGCTACTGGGGCGGGGGGAGTGTATTGGGGCGATCGCGACGCTAACGTGGTAGAAGTAAAACTCGACAAAGATACCTATCAACTAGGAGAAACTGCCACGGCATTAATTCAATCTCCCTACGAAGAGGCGCAACTATATTTTGCTGTAGTGCGAGATAAACCTCTCTATCAAACCATAACTACCGTTAAAGGTGGAGCTCCAGAGATCCAATTCCAGGTAACGCCGGAAATGGTTCCCAACGCTGCAGTAGAAGCGGTATTAGTCCGTCAAGGTCCGCCCTTGGAAGAAATAGAACCGGGCAGCCTGGATAGTTTGTCCCGTATTGGGTTCTCCCCTTTTAAAACCGATTTGGGGGATAAATACCTACAGGTTGAAGTCGCCCCCCGGGATGCCGAAATCGCACCGGGCGCGGTGACAGCAGTGGAATTGCAACTGAAAAACAGCGAGGGCCAACCCGCCGCCGGCCAGCTTGCGGTGATGGTAGTTAACGATGCGGTGTTGCAACTGACGGGATATCGCCCGCCAGATTTGGTGAAGACGGTATATGCGGAACAGTCGGTATCCACGCGCTTTAGCGATAACCGCCCCGATACGCAGTTGGTAAATTTTGCAGAAGAAACGGCAAAAGGTTGGGGTTACGGCGGCGGCGGGTCCGCTAGCGCGGCGAGTACCAGAGTTCGCACTGATTTCAAGCCTTGGGCTTATTATAACGGTGCTGTAAGTACCGATAGTAACGGTCGGGCGACGGTATCGTTTAAACTGCCAGACGACTTAACGACTTGGCGGGTGATGGCGGTTGCCACGGATGGGGATTTGCATTTCGGTAACGGCGAGGGAACTGTTATCGCGACCAAACCCCTGCTATCCAATCCCGTGTTGCCCCAGTTCGTTCGCAAGGGCGATCGCTTTGAAGGCGGTTTGTCGGTAACGAACAATACGGGCAAACGAGCAAACCTCACCATTAAGGGGGAACTCGGGGATAATATCGAGTTTGTCGCCAAACGCCCAAAAAGCGAGGAAACTTTGCAAACCAAACAAGACGCAACCACTCAAGCTTATCGTTTCCCGATGGAGGCCAACCGCGTCGGGGAGGCGAAGGTGCGTTTCGTGACGGAAGTAGATAGCGGTTTGGGGGATGCTTTCGAGGTGTCTTTGCCGGTGCAGTCGCTAACCGCTAGCGAAACTGTGGTGGAATCTGGAACTACGAGCGATCGCCTGGTGATTCCTATTAATACCAACCAAAACGTCGTCCCAGACGTAGGCGGTTTGGAAGTGATGATGGCGAGTACGCTGATTCCAGAAATTGCGGCCCCAGCAAAACAGGTATTGGGCGAACGGCAATTCCCGTTTCTCGAACCGGCGGCGAGTCAGTTGGCGATCGCTGCCAATTTGCAAATCCTGGGTAACAAGTACGGTCAAGCTTTTGGGGATTTTGAACCGACCCGAGAAGCAAGCCAAGCTTTAGAAAAATTGGCTAAACTGCAACAACCCGATGGCGGTTTTGCTTACTATCCGGGCATGGAGGTTTCGGATCCGTTCGTCACGCCTTACGCGGCGGAGGCGATCGCCCGCGCAACCGAAGCTTTCCCTTATTTGGTGAAACCGGAAATGGTGAACCGGCTTAACAATTATCTGGCTAACGTTTTGGCAGATCCCGGCCAATACGAGTATTGCGACGACGAGTTATGCAAGAGTCAGATGCGTTTGGATGCCCTCATCGCCCTCGGGGAGTTGGGAGACAGGCGCGATACCTATCTGGCGGATATTTACGAACGGCGCGACGAGTTAGATTTAGTCGCCGAGGTCCAACTGGCGCGGTATTTATCTGCTTTCGGCAGTTGGCAGCAGCAAGGGCGGGAGATGTTCGATCGCATCCAGGAGGGCATCTACGAAACCGGTCGCAACGCTACGGTGAATTTACCTCGCAGTTGGGGTTGGATGAACTCCCAGACGGCGGCCCAAGCGGAAGCCCTGCGGTTGTTCCTCGCCCGGGATGCCAGTCAGGTAACGAGCGATCGCCTGTTGCAAAGTCTGTTGAGCTTGCGTCGCGACGGCACCTGGCGGACGACTTACGATAACGCCAAAGCGCTAGCGGCCTTGGTCGACTACAGCAATGCCCAAGCGACGCCGCCGAATTTTGCCGCCACTGCCAGTCTGGAAGGGCAGCGGTTGGTGTCGGCCCAGTTCGAGGGTTACGAAAACCCGAAAACCTCCGTTACCGTGGCGATGGATGCCTTGCCGCAAGGTAACTCGCAGTTGGTTTTGGATAAGTCCGGCGAGGGCACTTTGCATTATTTGGTAGAGTATAGCTATCGCCTGCCGGGGAACCAACCGGGCCGGTTTGCCGGTCTGCGCGTCAGTCGGGAAATTCGCCCGGTGGGCAGCGACGAAGTGTTGCAGCGAATCGATTTAGCGACGCCAGAAAAGCCTTTGACTGTAGAGGCGGGGCGGGTGTTCGATATCGGTTTGGAGATTGTTAGCGATCGCTCGGTAGATCGGGTAACGATTAAGGATGCCTTGCCGGCAGGTTTTGAGGCGATCGATAATAGTTTCCAAACTTCCACCGCTTCGTTGCAAGCTGGGGCGGATAGTTGGGCGATCGGGTATCAACAGCTCTATCGCGATCGCGTGGAAGCCTACGCCGACAGGTTGGAACCGGGAGTGTATCGGATGCATTATTTGGTGCGATCGGTGACTCCTGGAACGTTCTTATGGCCCGGTGCCGAGGCGCGGTTGCAGTACGCCCCAGAGGAATTTGGGCGATCGGCTTCTGCGACTTTGGAAGTGAGGTAGAATTGTAAATTTGTAGAACAGGGTAGAACAGGCAAGATGCCTGTTCTACGGGTGCGCTGCGGCGCACCTTACAGCTAACCGACCCAAACATAGTTAACCATGCAACTAGAAGATTATTTCGTGTTTCTCGCTCCCGACGATATTCGGCTCAAAGGAACGAGAGTTGGAATAGAAACCATTTTATACTCAACACGGGAAGGAATTGCGCTTTTTTGAGGTCAGAGGTCAGAAAGGTAAGAGGTTTGAGGTTTTCGGTTCAAAAACGCAGTTCTTGCCCGCGTCGAGTATACCTTATTTTTTAGGCATTTGGGTTGTTAGTGGGCGAACAAGGTTAGTTCGTAGTAATCGCTTTAGCGATTAACAATCGCTAAAGCGATTACTACGAACTATACTCCAGACGGTAAGAAATTACGTTTTTTGTCAATTTTTTTAGAGTGCGAGCGTCCTCGCTTGCGACGGTTGGGCCCGGACGCGAGGGAGGACGTTGCTACTGACGTAGCCGCTTCGAATGGCGCACTGGTTGATTTTTCAAAAAAACGCAGTTTTTGCCCGTGCCGAGTATATATGATTTCAGCATCTTGCCTGTCCGAAAAATTTATGTTATCATTAAGCTGTCGTTTAGTTCAATAATCGATGCAGAAAATGCGTTTTTCTTCTTTTCAGAAAAATCCTCTTTTTGAGTATGAGTATGAGTATGAGTATGAGTATGATACGCTTCATTCCTTCCCGTGTTGAGTATAGTTCGTCGAACAGACTATGGATATATACACATCTGAATATTCGAGATGCGAAAATATTATTTATCCAATTTTAAGAGAAGTTTATAAAGAGTTTGTTGATAAATATGCTCTTTGGAGCCACAAGTCCATAACTTATGATGCTAAACTAAATGGAACGCCTGATTACTTGTTCTCAACAAGATCGGAATTAGGTAAAACCGTCTTGGGTTTTCCAATTGTCGTTGTTGTTGGAGCAAAAAAGAATGATTTTAGCGAGGGATGGGGGCAATGTCTAGCTGAGTCGATCGCCGTGCAAAAATTAAATAAAGCCGAGGAACTTCCCGTGTAAGTAGGTAGGCAAAAATATTTGCAGAAAATTTTCCCCGTAGAACAGACATCTTGTCTGTTCGGTGTCTAATTAATTTTGCACTCCTACTTATGGGATAGTAACGGATGGAGAATTATGGCAATTTGGAAAATTAGTATCCAATGAATTTACAAAAAGTAAGTTGAGAATTACGATTACCGATTTAGATAAAATTTTCGGAACGATAAGTTTTTTATTGTCAAGCAAAAAGGAAGCAGATTGAAATTAAAATTAGTATAAAAGCTTCTCTTAAAGCTTCATATAATTAACAATATGTTTGAGCAAAAGCGATTGTGCGGAATTGATAAAAAAATGGTCGCCGGGCAGCTCGCGTACAGAGAAAGAATCTATAGTATGCTCTCTCCAAGCTTCGAGACCGTCAGCCGTCGTCTTCAGATCCTCCAAGCCGCCAAAAGCAGCGATCGCGCATTCTAAAGGCGGTTCTTCAACATAAATATAAGTTTCGAGAGCTTCAAAATCCGCTCGTAAAATCGGTAACAACAGTTCCATCAGGGCGGAACTTTTGAGAACCTCTTCGGGAGTGCCGTTGTAGCGGCGCAGTTCTTCGATAAAAGCCGCTTTGCCGAGACCGTAAGTGGGTGGGTCTGGATCTGGAACGTGAGGGGCGTTGCGACCGGATACAAAAAGGCGAGATGGGAGCAAACCGTAGTTTTTGCGGAGGAGGCGGGAGCATTCAAAGGCGACAATCGCGCCCATGCTGTGACCGAAAAAGGCAAAGGGTTTGTCTAACTTTAGTAACAAGGCGGGGGCGATCGCTTCTACTAAAGGTTGCATTCTCGTATATAAAGGCTCTTTCATCCGAGTGCCCCGTCCTGGAAGTTCTATAGCATAAACCTCTACAGTGGGCGGTAACAAATTCGACCAACTGCGGAAAGTTATAGCGCCGCTGCCCGCATAAGGAAAACAAAACAAACGCATTTCGGCGTGGGGTAGTGGTTTATAACATTTGAGCCAGGATTCGGTTGTTAGCATAACAATTAACAATTGACAATTTTCCAAAAAATTGTAGGGGCAAAGACATCCGAATGCTTTGCCCCACCAATTTTACCACAAAACGAGTTTAACTGCCAAAACGGCGTCGGAAATTTTGAATCGAGGATTCGTCCAGGGCATACTCGCCACAATGCAAATCCGCCGCATCGAATTTTAACTCGGTCAAAGTTTGATAGTGTAAAAGAGATTTTTGACCCTCATAAATTCCTACAGTTGGCTCGATTTTTTCAAAGCGAGAAGAGAGCAAACTCGACAAAACGCAACCGGTTATATTAGCAGGATTGCGATTAAAAGTTGCCTGTTTTTGAGAGTAACTCATTGCCTTTTCTACCCGGGAGGGCAGATACCTTAATTCAGTTAAAGGAAGGGGCGATCGCAACACTCCACCTTCGGTAAATAAGATATCTTCCTGTTGTTTAAAACGAGCGATCGCCTCCTCTGGCGCAAAGCAATGGGGCGCGGAATCGTCAACAATAATTGTCCCCGGTTTTACCCGCTTAATATCGAGAACGTTAGGGGCGTTAGTTGCGCCAACAATTAAAGTTGCATCGTAAATTTCTGGAGGCAATTCTGCTTGGGAAGCTGCTATTAAAACCTTAGCGCTACAACCTAATTCTTGCACTAATTCTTGCTGAATTTTTTCAAGAAAATCGCGCTTATTATAAACATCGCAAAGGAGAATTTCTTGGGGATGGGG
Source organism: uncultured bacterium (assembly GCA_964619285.1). Classification (GTDB taxonomy): domain Bacteria; phylum Cyanobacteriota; class Cyanobacteriia; order Cyanobacteriales; family Microcoleaceae; genus CALKCV01. The sequence continues at coordinate 8,813 of CAZUCT010000107.1, forward strand.
CAAACATTTTAACATCAAGCGCAAGGTACTAATTCCCACGGAACCCAAACCGATAAATCCAACTTTTTCTCCGCTGAAATCGCGCCCCGCCGCCTCGCAAATTTTCTTAATTGTCAGGGCTACAGTAGAACAAGTAGTGCCGTGTCCGGTGGTAATTTTTGGTAAATCTTGACGGTTGGCAATTGCTTCGGTAATGGCGCGACCGTAATCAGTGGCGGAAGGAATTAATCCGGTTAAAGAAACAGTTTTTGCGCCGATTTGTTTCGCCATTTCTAATGCTTCGATAATGACGCTAATGGCATCGCGGCGATCGCTATATAAATCTCCGCTAAAACGAGGTAAAATTATCGTCGCCATTCGACCCGTAAAAGCAGGAAGATGAATCTCGCGAACGTTGAGCCAAACGGGTAGATTATCGCAGAAATTCTCAATAATTTCTTCCCGACTCAAGCCAGTTTCTTCTAAATAAGAATCGCGCAAATACCACAAAGCAGCCGCATCCACTGGCGGAATTTTACCCGCAGCAAATAAAGAGAATAACGGACGGCGTTCGATTTGTAAAAAATCAGATTTTTCGAGAAATTCCCCGTTATTTTGCGCGGTTTTAATTATGGGTTTAGCCTCGTTTTTCTCCCGCAACAATTCCCCAACTGCTTCTGCTAACTCGGCAATTGTTGGATGAGAAAATAAAGTTCGTACCGAGATATTTATTTGCATTGCTGCCGAGACTTTAGCGACTAGCTGCATCCCTTGTAAAGAATGTCCTCCCAAAGCAAAAAAGTTATCGAAAACGCCGATTTTTTCTATTCCCAGAAGTTGCGACCAAATATTCGCTAAAATTTCTTCGCTGGGAGTGCGCGGCGCGACAAAATTATTCTCTAATTCCGGGCGAAGGCTGTCCGGGTCTGGCAAACCTTGGCGGTCGATTTTGCCGTTGGGAGTTAAGGGAATAAAATCCAGTTTGACAAAGACAGAAGGGATGGCGTAATCTGCTAATTTATTCTGGAGAAATTGACGCAAATTTTCCTGGGAAAGTTGGTTTTTACCGCAGACGAAATAAGCGATTAAACGTTTGTTGCCAACGCCGTCTTCTCGGGTAATTTCCTGGCGCGAGGCTCCGGCAACATCGCTACCGCTAAACTTGCCTGGCCGAGCGACAACCACGGCGGTTTTTACTTCTGGATGGGAGGCGATCGCCGCTTCTATTTCTCCCAATTCGATACGATAACCGCGAATTTTTACTTGGTTGTCGATACGTCCGAGAAATTCAATATTACCATCGGGTAAATAGCGTACTAAATCCCCTGTTTTATACAAGCGCCCCATCCCCGGTTTAGTAACGAACTTCTCGGCAGTTAGTTCGGGACGGTTGAGATAACCCCGCGCCAGTCCCGCGCCGGCAATATACAATTCTCCCGAAACGCCGACGGTAACGGGTTCGAGCTTTTCGTTCAGAATATAAACTTGCGCGTTGGCAAGGGGACGACCGATGGGAACGGTTTGAGCGTTAGTTTCTCGGTTTTCAACGTTATAAGCGATCGCGCCGACGGTGGTTTCCGTGGGACCGTAATGATTGATAATAGAACATTGAGGATTTCGCTCTCGGATTTGTTCGATTAAATCCCAACTGGATGCCTCCCCTCCCAAAATCAAACCTCGGCGGGGCAGTAGCGACGGAGACGGACTCGATGCTAAAAGCGTTGCTAAGTGGGAGGGAACGATTTTGAGATAGTCGATCGCGCGACTGCGAAAATAATCGGCCATTGCTTCGGCATCCGATGCCACTTCTTGGGGGATAACGTGAAGGCATCCGCCACTACACAAAGCGGGAAAAATCATTGTATTGCCCAAGTCGGCGGCGAAGGTAGAAACTGTTGCGAAGTTCGCAATAGTTTCTGGTTGCAGTTTGTCGAGGATGGCGTAGAGGTAATTGAGAATTTGCCGGCGTTCGATCGCGACTCCCTTGGGTTGGCCAGTGGAACCGGAGGTGTAGAGAATATATGCTAAGTTCTCTAAAGCGGCGCTGTTGGCGGGATTTGCTTTTGACTGTCGGTTAATGTTAGCATCGTTGGGGGCGATAATTTTGATGGCGCTCGGCGAAGCGGCAACATCGATGTCGCTCAACTTGCCTGGCCGAGCGACTTTGACGTTTTCGCCGAGGATTTCTCCCGGTATTTCCTGTTGGGTTAAAAGCACTTTAACCCCGGCATCTTCTAAGCGAAAAGCCAAACTTTCCACGGGCAAGGCCGTGTCAATTGGCAAGTAAGCGGCCCCAGATTTAAGAATAGCTAATAAAGCGACGACTAAATCGAGCGATCGCTCTAAATAAATCCCGACAATTGTTTCTGGAACTACTCCCAATTCTTGCAAATAATGGGCGAGTTGATTGGCTTTTTCGTTGAGTTCCCCATAAGTTAATTGTTGCTCTTTAAGTTGCTCTTTAAAAACAACTGCTACGTTATTGGGAGTTTGCTTCACTCGTTCCTCAAATAAATCGCGAACGCATTTATCTTGGGGGTAGGTTTTTTGAGTTTGATTGAGTTCGTTTAAAAGATGTTGAATCTCGGTTTCGCTGGCAAGTTTTAACTCGCCGACGGGGGCATTTAGATTTTCAACGGCGTTAATTGCTAAAGTCTCAAATTGTGTTGCAAAACAGGCGATCGCTTCCCGACTTATGATTTCCGGGTCGTATTCAAAATCTGCCTTTATTTCTTCGCCAGTTTTAAGGCAATTTAGCTTAACTTTAAAGCGGTCAAAAATTACGGATTGGGTTTCTATTTTCCAGGATAATTCATCGGTCAAATATTCTCCAGATAAATCGATAAACTCGAAATTAAGAGAAGGTTCTGTTGCTGGGGTATCGGTGAAATATTCTTGTTTTTCTTCCGCTTCGGTGGAGCGATCGCTAACTTGCCCCAACAGTTCGCTAAACTTCAAATTATCCGAAAACTCGCAGCAAATTGGTAAAGACTTTGCCAGCAAACCCATTACTTCTTGAAGTTCTTCAAATTGCCTCCCAGAAACAACAGTTTTAACGGCAATATCGGTTTTTTTAGTCAGCCGCCAAAGTAAAGTTTGCCAGCAAGCTAATAAAAATTTATCGAAGGAAACATCCGAGGATAATTTCGCTTCTATTTGGGGATTAATTGCCAGGGAATACCGTTCCGGTTTAAACTTAACTTCGCCGCGAACTTGCTTTTCAAGTTGCTTTTCAAAGGGCAGCGTTACCCAAGAGAAATTTTGCCGTTGCCAATAAGCTATTTCCTCTGCTGCTTCCTCATCTTCCAACAGTTCGTTTTGCCATTCCGAGTATTGCAAATATTGTACCGCTTCTGCTTCAAAATCCCTGTTTTTTAAGCAAATATGGTAACTTTGAGCGAGTTCGGCAACCAAATTTTTGAGAGTCAAGCTATCTGCCAAAAGGGAAGGCAAGCTAATAAGTAAAATATGGCTTTTGCTTCCTAAATTCAGCAAAGATGAGCTAAAGATTGGTTCCGGTTCCAGTTGAGAAATCAACAAATTTTCTTGTTGTAATATCTCCTCAAATTTTACCTGTTGTTCTTCGGAGTTTAAATGACTTAAATTTACATAAGTCCAGGATATTTTTGCCGTATCCGAGATAACTTGAAGGGGCATTTTTATCCCCGGGCGACGTTGGAAAGTCGTTTTAAAAATTTCGTGGCGTTCCACGATTTTTTCGATGGCAGACTTGAGAACATTTGCCTCGACTTTTCCTGTTATTTTTATGGTGCAAGTTGCTTGATAATTTGAGTTATTTTCTTGCAACAACCAAAGATGTTTTTGTTGGGGGGAAAGTCGATATCCTGCGATAGTTTGAGTTACCATAATTGCTCCTTTGTTTGAACTTAGTAGGGTGCGCAATGCGCACCTTATAAACGTAGTGCGCATTGCGCACCTTACAACTAATTATTACTTGTTAATTCCGCCATTGCTACAACAATTTTCCGAGGACCGACATAAGGATTTCGGGCGTGGGCGACTAGCATATTATCCAGCATTATCATATTTCCATCTTGCCAAGGAAAAGCAATTGAATTTTGCCAATAAACCTCGTTAATTTCCTCCATTACCGAATCTTCAATAGCAGTTCCATCCCCATAATAAACGTTGCGGGGCAATTTATCTTCGCCAAATTCCGATAATAAAGATTCGCGAACCGAGGCATCCAAACAAGAAATATGATGCAACTGTAATTGATTGAAAAAGACCTTTTCTCCCGTGGCGGGATGGGTGGCGATCGCCTGTCGGACTTTGCGAGTTTTTAAACCGTTATTCTCCAACCATTCAAACTCAATTCCCGCTTTTTGACAGTAATTTTCGACCTCCGATTTTTTCTCAGTTCGGAAAAAACTCTGCCAGCTTACGTCCAAATCTTCGATGAAAGTGCGGACGTACATCAACTGTTTTTCTTCCAATTTTTCCCGTAATTTGGGATTAAGCTGTTGATAAACTTTCCGACAATCAACGATAGGAGTTTCTCCCCCTTCTTTTGCCGCTTTAGCGCATAAGAAAAAGATTTTCATCGGCCAGCGATGGAGATGGGAACTTTCGTTATGAAATAAAATAGTTTTGTCGGCAGGATAGGGCGTGGAACCATAAACTTTCTCGCTAACTCCTTCCCGAGGCAAATCGCCGTATTCTCCGAACAAATTGGGAGAAATAGCATCGGCGGTTCGTTCAAATTCAGAGATGGAATTAATGTTAAAACTTCGGAACAAAATAGCACCATGTTTTAAAAGTTTCTCCTGCAAAAAACCTCGACTGTTGGCAGCCCAGTCGGCTAAATCAATTTCCTTGCTGTTGGGTTCTACGACGAAAGGAAAGGCTAGTTCTGGTTGTAAAAAACTCGTTTTAACCAACTCCTCCGGCGGCAAACTAACCGCTTTTGGTTTAATCGATTGAAACTTTTTAAAGTTGGCTTTTGCCCGCTTGTTTTTAGCGGTAATTTGAGCTTGTTTTTCCGATTCTGTTAGCATTTCTAAATCCTTAATTTGAGTATCTGGGTTGTTGGCAATACTATTTAATAGAGTTTGCAAATTTCGGGAGATTTTGGCGATCGCCTCCTCCTCAAAAATATCCGTACCGTACCTCAATTTCCAAACTATACCTGCGGCAGTTTCCTCCACAAAAATAGCTAAATCGAACTTAGCAGTTTCGGCATGAAGTTCCAGAGGCGCGATCGCTAAATTGGCAAGTTCCACCGCCGGCATGGGGGCATTTTGGAAGACGAACAACACCTGAAACAGCGGCGTTGCGTTCTCTTTCCTTTCCGGGCGCAACGCTTCGACTAACTTGGCAAAAGGCAAATCTTGATGGGCGTAAGCACCCAAAGCGACCTCCCGCACCCGTTTGAGCAATTCCTTAAAAGTGGGATTGCCCGCAAAGTTAGTTCGCAACACGAGCAAGTTAACGAAAAACCCAATCAGGGGTTCGGTTTCGGCGCGGTTGCGGTTGGCCACGTCGGTGCCGACAACGATATCGTCGCTATTTGTATAGCGATGCAACAAGGTTTGTAACGCCGCCAGCAAGGTCATAAACATAGTGACTCCCTCCCTACGGCTTAAAGCTTGGAGCTTTTCGGCGGTTGCCGGGGGAACGCCGAAAGACTCGACCCGACTTTCTTTGCTGGGAACTGCCGGACGCGATCGCATCATCGGTAACTCCAAAGTTGCGGGGGCACCGGCTAGCTGTTGCCTCCAGTAAGAGAGCAAGTTTTCCAACACCTCTCCCCGCAAATATCGATACTGCCAACTCGCAAAATCGGCATATTGTATTGTCAACTCCGGCAAAGGCGTTCGCTCCTTGCAACTATAGCCGTTATATAACGCCGCAAACTCCCGAATCCAAACCCCCATCGACCAACCGTCGGCAACGATATGGTGCATCGTTACTACTAAAATATGTTCGCAGTCATCCAACTGGAAGAGGGCGACGCGCCATAAAGGAGTTTGCGTTAAGTCAAAGGGTTGTCCTACCTCCTTATCGATTAACCGCTTTACTTCGGCATCGCGCTCTTTTGGCGGCACTTCCCGCAGGTCAGTTATAGTAGGGCTGGCGTTACTAATTTTATCGATAACTTGTACTGGCTGTTCGTTCGCAACGGCAAAGCTAGTTCGCAAGATTTCGTGACGTCGCGCGATTTCGCCGAAACTTTGTTCTAGGGCTTTAACGTCTAACTTGCCCGTTAAACGCACCCCACCGACCAGATTATAGGAAGCATCCCCGGGATTTAATTGGTGGAGAAACCACAACCGCTGCTGGGCGAAGGAAAGGGGCAAGGGGCGATCGCGCGAAACCGGTTCTATTTTTGGGAGATTTGCCTTCCCAAGGGTTGCCAACTCGGCAGCGAACTCCGCCAGAGTCGGCCTTTCAAACAAAGTTCGCAGGGGCAGTTCCGCAGAAAACGCCTGACGCAAGCGAGACACAACCCGAGTTGCCAGTAGGGAATGTCCCCCCAACTCGAAAAAGTTGTCCTCGCGCCCCACCGCTGCCAACCCCAAGACATCCTGCCAAACGCCCGCTACCAACTCCTCCACGGGAGTCCGAGGCCGGGAGTTTTCCTTGGGGGCAACTTCCGGGGCGGGGAGAGATTTGCGATCGATTTTGCCGTTGGGCGTGAGAGGGAAACTGTCTAAAAAGACAAAAGCCGACGGGATGGCGTATTGAGGCAGTTTTTCCTTTAACCAAGAACGCAACTCGTCGCTGCTGGATGGCGTTTCGCTAGCAATAATATAAGCAACCAAACGCTTGTCCCCCGGTAAGTCTTCCCGCGCAACTACCACCGCTTGCCGCACTCCCGGATGCTGGTTCGACAGCGCTTCTATTTCTCCGAGCTCGATGCGATGACCGCGCAGTTTTACTTGGTTGTCGATGCGCCCGATGTATTCGACCTTGCCATCGGGGAGATATCGCGCCAAATCTCCCGTTTTGTATAGTTTGCCGCCCCCATTAAAAGGATTGGCGACGAACTTTTCCGCCGTCAGTTCCGGGCGGTTGAGATAGCCTCGGGCCAAGCCGTCGCCGCCGATGTATATTTCTCCGGGAACCCCGACGGGAACGAGGTTTTGGGAGTTATCCAGCAGATAGATTTGGGTGTTGGCAATGGGGCGACCTACGGGGACGGAACTGCCTTCTAATTTTTGGGCATCCACCTCGCAAACCGCCGACCAGATAGTAGTTTCGGTGGGGCCGTACAGATTCCAAACGCTGCCGCCGCGAGAGAGCAACTCTTCCGCCAAATCGACCGGCAACGCTTCCCCACCGCAGAGAATTTTTAAATTTTTGCTGCCCCGCCAACCCGATGCCAGCAGCAACCGCCAAGTTGCCGGAGTCGCTTGCATTACCGTCGCGCCCGAGGCGGAGATTTTTTCTGCGAGTTGCGTTCCGTCGCTGGCAGCGGTTCGACTTGCCAAGACTACCCGCGCCCCGACGGTTAAAGGTAAATAAAGTTCCAGGCCGGCGATATCGAAGGAAATTGTCGTCACCGCCAAAAGTACGTCGTTTGCCGCGATGCCGGGCGTTTGCTGCATGGAGGCGAGGAAGTTGACCAGGGCGCGATGGGAGATTTGCACGCCTTTGGGTTTGCCCGTGGAACCGGATGTATAGATGACGTAGGCGAGATTTTCCGGCGCGGGAGGAGTTGGCGCGGCGGCGGGGGAAGTTTCGGGGAGGTTTCGATCTAGGTAAACCGTTCGGGCGTCGTGTTTTGGGAGAGTGGCGGCTAACTTTTCTTGAGTCAGCAACACCGACGCCCCCGAGTCCGAAAGCATCAAGGCGATACGTTCCTCGGGATAAGCAGGGTCTATAGGTACATAAGCGCCCCCCGCTTTGAGTACGCCCAACAATCCTATTACCATTTCCAGAGAACGTTCTACACAAATCCCCACCAGAACTTCCGGCCCCACTCCGAGAGCTTGCAAATAGTTTGCCAGTTCGTCTGCCCGTTGGTTCAGTTGTCGATAAGTGAGTTTTTGTTCCTCGAACTCTACCGCCACGGCATCGGGAGTTTTGGCAACCTGTTCTGCAAATAATTGATGAACGCACTTATCTTGAGGATAATTAACATCGGTATTATTCCACTCCTCAAATAGATTTAGTTCGACCTCGGTCAGCATAGAAATATCGCCAATTTGCCCTTGAGGATTGGCGGCTATTTCTATTAATAATGTTTCTAAATGGGCCAACATTTTCTCAATGGCGGCATCGTCAAATATGCGGCGATCGTATTCTATTTTCAGCCCCATCTTAGCATCCGCTATCAAACTCAAAGGATAGTGAACTTTACCAAAACCAAAGATATTTTCTATTTGTAAATCGCCCAAAGTTTTCCCAGAAAGCTCTACTGGATAGTTTTGAAAAAAGACGATACTTTCAAATAAAGAAACTCCGGGTTTTAAATCGCTAAGGCGCTGAATTTCCCACAGGGGATAATATTCGTATTCCCGCATTTCTACGAAGCATTTTTGAATGGTTTGGAGCCAAGAAATTATCCGAAAGTTCGGTCGAGTTTCCGCTCTCATCGGCAAGGTATTAATAAACGGACCGACCATAGATTCTACTCCCAACAAACCGGGAGGACGACCGGAAGAAGTTACGCCAAAAACGACATCAAATTCCCCGCTATAACGACTTAAAAGCAAGCTCCAAGCTCCTAATAAAATTGTGCTTAAAGTCAGTCTATTTTTTCTGGCAAAATCTTGAATTTCACTCAGTTTGGCTGCTGATAAATAAGTTTTTCGTTCTTGGTAGTTTTCTCCTTCGGCGGTGGCGGGCTTAATTCTATTCTTATTTGTTATAAATGTAGGAGCAGTAAAACCTTTAACTTTTTTCCGCCAAAAAGCTTCGGCTGCGGTTAAATTTTGTTTTTGCAACCAGGTTACATAACTGTGAAAATCTAGGGATGGTTTGAGGTTTAATTCTTCACCGGAGGAAAGTGCTTGATAACAATCGAATACTTCCTTATAAACCAGCATCAACGACCAACCATCAAAGAGTAAATGATGCTTGGTAAGTATTAATTTATAAGTTTTTTCGGCAACTCGAATTAAAGCCAACCGCATTAAAGGAGGTTTTGCGAGGTCAAAACCCTTGTTTCTGTCCGCTTCTAAAAAGGCTTCGAGTTCTTTTTCTTGTTGGGAGGAAGAGAGGGAACGCCAGTCTTTTTCTTCCCAGGGCAACTCTACGGATTTATGTACTACTTGAACCTGTTTTTTCAAGTTTTCCCAGTGGAAAGAAGTCCGCAAAACCGAGTGGCGTTCTATTAATTTTTGCCAGGCAAGTTTCATGGCATTTACGTTCATTTCGCCGCTGAGAGTCGCGCCATCTTGACTTAAATAAACGCTGGAGTTTTGGTCGTATAAAACGTGGAACAGCAACCCCTGTTGCATGGGGGTTAATTCGTAAATGTTTTGTATGTTTTTTGGTTTCATAAAACAATTAAAAGGTTAGTTTGTAGTAATCGCTTTAGCGATATAAGAGTTGACGATCCCCCTAAATCTTCCTTAAAAAGGGGGACTTTGAAACATAATTGCCTAACTAATTTGAGACAAGAGCGAGTCTAAATCTTCCTCATCCAACCCCGCATTGGGAAAATCCGATTCCGGGGCCCGATCGCCCTGGGGCACTTCCTCTGTCGGGCTCGCCTCTGCAACCAGGGCCAACTGGGCAATGGTTTGATGCTCGAACATCTGGCGGGGAGTGACATTCAGGCCCACTTGGTTGGCCCGGGCGATCGCCTGAATGCTGAGAATGGAATCGCCTCCCAACTCGAAAAAGTTGTCCTCGATGCCCACTTTTTCTACTTTTAATACCTCCGCCCAAATCTGCGCCAGTTGCTTTTCTACCCGAGTGCTGGCGGGGACAAAAGTTTTGCGGGCGGCAGTTTCCGGGGCGGGCAGGGCTCGGCGATCGATTTTGCCATTGGGCGTTAGCGGTATGGATGGCAGCACCACGAAAGCTTGCGGTATGGCGGGTTCGGGCAGTTTGGCGGCGAGAAAATCGCGCAACTCCTCCGGTGGGGATGCTAGTTCTCGGTTGAGGACGAGATACCCTACCAGACGGGGGCGATCGCGTTCGTCTTCCCTCAAAACCGCTGCCGCATTTTTTACCGCTGGATGCTGTTTTAAAATCGATTCTATTTCTTCGAGTTCCACGCGGAAACCGTGGATTTTTACTTGGCGATCGCTCCTTCCCAAAAACTCGATATTGCCGTCGGGCAAATACCGCCCTAAATCTCCGGTTTTATATAAGTATCCTCCCTCTTCTCCGCTAAAGGAATCTGGAACGAACCGTTCGGCAGTTAACTCGGACTGGTTCAAATAGCCCCTGGTAACGTTCGCGCCGCCGACGTAGAGTTCGCCGACTGCTCCCAGGGGCACCGGTTCGAGATTGCCATCTAATATATAGATGCGAACGTTGGCTAGGGGACGACCCAAGGGCGCGGTTTTGGAGTAACTGCTAAATGGGGAACTCCAGATATTAAAAGTAGCGATACCGACGGTGGTTTCGGTGGGGCCGTAATGATTGATGATTTCGCAGGTGGGGGCGTATTGTTGGATGCGTTCTAACAACTGCCACGACAGGGCTTCCCCGCCGATAATTAACTTTTGGCGCGGCAGAATTTTTTCGGGTTGGGAGGCGGATAGCAGGGCTCCCAAGTGAGAGGGAACGATTTTGAGAACGTCGATAGGATGTTTGTCGAAATAATCCGCCAGCGCTTCGGCATCGAAGGCCCGTTCTTCGGAGATAATATGTAGAGTTCCCCCAAAACACAGAGACGGGAAAACTACCGTATTTCCCAAGTCGGCGGCGAAGGTGGAAACGATCGCGAAACTGGCACCGTCGGCAAGTTGCAATCGTTCGTTAACTGCATAAATATAGTTGAGCAGCTGTCGGCGTTCGACGGCGACTCCTTTGGGTTTGCCGGTGGAACCGGAGGTGTAGATTACATAAGCTAAATTTTCTGGGGTAACTTCGATTTTGGGAGGGGTCGCACTTTCCCGCGCAATTTCCTCCCAGTCGCCATCCAAACAGATTGTTTTTGCGTCGTTTGGGGGCAGTTTTTCTAACATAAGTTGTTGGGTTAAAATGACCGGCACTTTGGCATCTTCTAATCTGAATGTCAGATTTTCCGAAGGCAATTTTGCATCTAAAGGTAAGTAAGCGCCGCCAGCTTTGAGAATGCCTAAAATAGCGATAATTAATTCTAGGGAGCGATCGCCATAAATTCCTACTGGAACTTCCGGTTTTACTCCGAGTTTTTGCAGGTAATTTGCCAGGCGATCGCTTTTAGCATTTAGTTCAGAATAAGAGATTTGCTTCTCTTCGCAAACAACGGCGATGCGGTCTGGATGCAGTTTCGATTGTTCTGCAAATAAATCCCTAACGCACTTATCCAGAGGGAAAGTTTTTTGAGTATTGTTGAAGTCAATTAAGAGTTGTTTTAATTGGCGATCGCTCGCAATCTTTAACTTGCTAATTTCCTCGGCGGGATTTGCCAAAACGCTTGTTAATAAAGTTTCAAATTGTTCCGCTAGCCTCTCGATATCTTCCCCATTGCAAGCATTGGCGTCGTAGCAAATTTTAGCAGTTAATTTCTCGCCGCGAGTAACGGCGAGTTTTACTCGGTATTTGTCGAAATAGCTGTCTATTTTCTCTATAGCAAAATCGAGCTTGCCCCCAATCTTTTGCAGTTCTAAAAACTCAAAAGCAAAAGGTAAGAAACACTCTTGGGAGTAATCTGCGGTTAATTCGTTCCAGGTAAAATAATCCTGCCATTTAAAAACTTCAACAGTCGAGATTTTTACCCGTTCCCAGATATCCTGGAAGTTGGAATTTTCTGCCATTGAAAAACAGAACGGTAAATGTTTGGCAAACAATCCCAAAGCTCGTTCTAATTCTTCGTATTTGCGACCGTCGCCGACCAAACCTATTACTAGATTTTCCTCTCCAGTCAGCCGCCAAATTAATGTCAGCCAACAAGTTAAGAAAAACTCCGATATAGAAGTATCGATTTTCTCGATTTTTTCCAGCAAATGTTCTTCTATAGTTAATTGGTAAACCTCGGGATTAAAATCCTCCGAGTCTTTCTGAAAAGGAAGTTTTAAATTAAAGCGATGTTGCATCCGCAACGCTTCGCGATCGCCCGCATTTTGTTGCTGCCAATATTCTTTTCCCAACCGGGCATCTTCTCCTTCTAATAATTCGTTTTGCCACTCGGCAATATCGGCATATTGCAACTCCGGTTCGGGCAAAGTTTCCCCAGAAAAACTAGCAGCATATTCTCGACTAATTTCGTTAATCAAAATTTGTAAGCTTGTCGAGTCGGCACAAAGGGCGGGTAAATTAATTAGCAAAAGATGGCGATCGCTTTCTAATTTAACAAGAGATACTTCCAGCAGCAAATCTGTTTTAAAATCCAAATTTTGCCGACCAAAGTTTTGCCAAATTATCTCTATTTTTGAGTTTTGTTCTGTCGGGTTAAGGTCGGTTAAATCTATGATTGGATGCCAATTTAGGGAGCGATCGCCGATAATTTGCACGCCGACGGTCATGCCCGGCAGGCAATCGAAATTGGTCCTTAAAATTTCATATTTGCTGACAACTTTTTCTAAAGCTAATTGGAGAATTTGCGCGTCGAGATTGCCCCGAATGGCAACAGCGCATCGAGCTAAATAAGACCGGCTGTTATCCGCTTTTTGTAACAACCATAAATGCTTTTGTTGGGGGGAAAGTCGATATCCTTCTGTCATAGTTTTTTCTGTTTTTAAGGTTGAGTTTAGCGAGTTTGTAGTAATCGCTTCAGCGATTTTTAGCTAGTTTGTAGTAATCGCTTCAGC
>CAZUCT010000108.1:0-21656 GCA_964619285.1 uncultured bacterium
GCGATAGCTTGTTCGTAGTAATCGCGGAGCGCGATAGCTTGTTCGTAGTAATCGCTTCAGCGATTTAAAATCGCGCTCCGCGATTACTACAAACTATTTTAAAAAATGTCTGCCGGATCTGCTTCTTGGAGTTTGCGGACGGCGATCGCTCCAGAAACAAAACACATCAATACTGTTAATATCAACACAAAAATAGCTCTATTGACAGTCATTAGAATCGGCAAGCTAGTAGCTTTATTAGTTAAGACATAAAGAATATTAGAAATCCCAAATCCAGGAAGATAACCTACTAAAGACAAGATTAAAGCTTGCTGAAAGACAACGGTTAAAAAATAGCCATCCCTATACCCCATAGCTTTTAAAGTAGCATATTCTGGCAAATGGTCGGCAACATCGGTGTAAAGGATTTGATAGACAATAACTATTCCTACTACGAACCCCATTGATGCACCCAGACCAAAAACAAAACCTATAGCCGTACTACTTTCCCAATAAGTTCTTTCCCAAGCTACAAATTCTTCCTTAGAAAAATAATAAACATCATTAGGCAATTTTTCTCTCATTTCCTCAAGAATAGCTTCTATATTAGTTCCCGCTTTTACTTGAATTACTCCAATATCAATTAAACCTTGACTGCGATTATCAAAAATTCTCAAAAAGTTTAAATCGCTAGTAATTACATTACCATCAGCCCCAAAGGACGCACCTAACTCAAAAAAACCTTTAACTTTTACTCGCCTACTTTCTATTTCTGTTTCGACAATATTTTGTTTTTCAAATAACTCGGGAACTGGTCCAAATTCCGGTCGAGAAGCTGCATCAAATAAAACTATGTCAGCAGTTTTAATCAAGTTCTGTTGCTCCAGGACTCCAGGTAGATAAAAAATATCATCATCAGGCTCTATTCCTACTACCATCATACTTCGAGTGCCACGAGTTTCTGGATTTTTCCACAAACCCAAACCGATATAAACGGGGCTAATAGATTCTACTCCTTCAAAAGCCAAAGCTTGATACAATCGCCTCTGGGAGAAACTTTTCATGGCAATTAAAGCAGTAGATTGGGTACTGACTAAAAAGATATCTCCTCGCAAGTTTTCATGGAAAATAATCGAGCTTTTTAAGAGGGCATCTTTAAAGCCAAATTGCATGAACATGAGGATATCGGCAAAACCAATACCGGCGATCGCTATTAACAATCTGATTTTTTCTTTGGTAAGTTGCAACCAAGCTAACGGTATTTTTGCAATCATATTTAATAGGGAATTGGGAATAGGGAATGGGGAATAGGGAATGGGGAATAGTAGTTTTTTGTAGGTTGGGTGGAGTGGAACGGAACCCAACAAGAAATATTCTCTTGTAGGTCGGGCTTCGCGAACCTCCACCCAACAAACAATTAATTTACGGTTATATTTTCTTTTTTATCTCCTCGCATAATTCTATAAACTTTAGAAGAGAAAATACAAATTCATTTAAACGGGAGCATCCCATATTTGCAAAAGTAAAAAATTTTGTAATCCCACTTATTTATTGCTTTACCATTAGCAATTAGCAATTAGCAATTAGCAAAAAGCGTTGAATTGTAGGTTTTCCTCAAAATTGAGATGCACCCCATTTAAACTGCTATTCCCTCAGTATAAACTTCAGAGTTAATTAGTTGAATAAAAGCTTGATGTCGGGATTTTCCTAAGTTCAAATCTTCGGCATCTTTAACAGTTACTACGCCACCTTTGCGAGTAACTATTTTCCAGTGTTCTAACCCAATATTGTTAATGATATAGGGATGATGACTGGTAATTATAAATTGCAAGTTTCGATTTTTTTGCACCAAATCTTCGGTAATAATGTCGATGCAGTTAACGCCAAAACTGTTCTCAAATTCGTCGATAAGAATGACGCTGCCTTCGGGGCATAAATAAAGTTCGCTGATTTGCATTAGGGTTTTAAACATTCCCGAAGAAATGTTTTGTTGGACGATCCATTTATTAACTCCTTTTTCTTTAATTTGAATTGGAATTGAAGGTAATGCTCTACTTACGGGTAGGGGAACGTCTGACTCTTCAATAAAAATTGGTTCTACTTTAAGATCTTCTACTTGGTTGAATACCTCTATAAAACGCTCTTTAATTTTTTGGAAAGTTTCCTTAAAACTGTGGTAGGCAAATGCCAGCTTAATTTGAGTTGGCATCTCGCTTTCTTGCAACTTTTTTAAATCTGAAGAGGAAAAGGATTTTCCGGTAAAAACTCCATCAGGAATTCTATAAAGGTCTTCAACTGATTTACATTGAGGGCTATAAATTATTCGATTAAAGCTGTCTCGTACTGGTGCAACATCTTCTTCGCGTTTGAAAATCTCTACTAAACTTTCATAAGGAGAAAGTTTGGGAGTTTTATTATTTTTGAAAAACAATTCATCGCCACTTCTTTCGACAATTAGTTCCCCCTCTTTTAATAACTCCTCGCTAATAATTTGAAACGAGCGATCGCCCTCTTCTTCAATATAAATTAACTCGTGAGATTCTTTGGTTTCAAATTCTCCCTTCCAGCGATACTCGACACCATTATTAGCCAAAAATGTAATATGCCATTTTAATCCATTTAACGACCCACCATTTGCTATCTTTCTCAAATTAGAAATCCCTCGCAAAATTTGAGTTTTTCCTACGCCGGATACACCCACGAGCAAAGCTAGATTAGAAAATGTTATGGGTTCAAAGTGCCACTGAAATTCTTTATCCCAATATTCGACTTGTTGGATTTTCATATCGACAGGCGATCGCTTCAATAAATTGTACTGTAATTGCAGAATTATCCCCAATAATTTTTAGATGTTGGGTTGCGCTGCGCGCGCGCCCTACCTACGATTTTATAATTCTCAAGTATCGATCGCTAATTCCTTAAAAACAGCAACTGAAGTAATTATAGTTTTGGGTAAAAGTGCTTGCATTTCTTCAAAATCCCTATCCCCTGTAATTAAAAAATCGGCATCGCCATCAATAGCACAGGCTAAAAATTTTTCATCTTTTCTGTCCCTTGGAAAAAACACCTCTACTTCAACTTCAATCTTAGTAGTAGCTTCCTCAACCATAATTAACCATTTTTGCTTTACTGTATCGGTTAACTTTAACTTTGGACGTGTTAAAACTTCTTTATATTCGTTTAAAATTGTTTCTGATACAATCCAATCCCACTTATCCTTAGCCACAATAAAATTAATTACGTTTTCGGGATTTCCATCCGCAATTGCGGCAGAAACTAAAACATTTGTATCAATAATTATCCTCATTCTCCTCTCCTCACCGCGTCAATTTCTGCGGCTATTTCTTCTTCAGATAAAGGATTATCTGCGTGCAATTCCTGGGTTTCCCGGCATAACTCGCGAAATCTTTTAGCTAAAGCTATTTTTTCTGGATTTACTTTTTCATTTTTCTTGTATTCCCTAATTTTCTTTAGCTTTTCTTCGAGCAACTGTTGAACGATTTCACCCTTAACAATAGAAATATCTATAACTTTTTTAACACTAATTGAATCTCCTTCTCTGCGAACTTCAACCTCATCTATACCTTCCAATAAAGACCGGGGAATTACCAAACCATTTTCGTTTACTTTTAATCTCATTTTTACCTCATGATTGTTTTTTCAATAACTGTAACCATCTGCTAATTTTGGTATCTCAGAAACCCGGTTTTTTGAAAAAACCGGGTTTCTCGAAGGGTCAAATTTTTTCAAACAGATATTTTTATTTATTCTACTCGCCACCATCCGCAAGTATTCTGACATCAACCTGTAAATTAGTAAGGTCTTTAACCTTCTGACTCGACTCGTTATCCAAACGAATTTTTACTTCCACAACCCTCGCATCGGTATCCGCCGCCGGGTCGGTATTTAGAATATCCTTTTTACCAATCTGCATCCCCACGCGCTCCACCGTTCCTGCCAATTCTCCAATAAAAGCGCCGCTGGTAATAGTAGCAGCTTGACCTACCCTAACTCGACCGATATCCGTTTCGTAAATCTCCGCCACTACATACATCTGGTCCGTTTTACCAATTTCCACAATTCCTTCGCTACTCGTCGTGGCGATCCTTTCTCCCTCCCGGGCGTTAATTTCCAACACTCGGCCTTCTATGGGAGATTTGACAAAAGCTAACTCTAACTCGGCCTCCGCCTTTTTCGCAGCAGCGATCGCTCGTTCCACCGCCGCTTGGGCAGCTTGTACGTCCTCAAACCTCACCTCGGAAATTCGATCCAAATTAGCTTCTGCTTCTCTTATTTGTTGCAAACCGGTTTCGCCAATTCTACTTAAAGTCGCTTCCTCCTGTCTTATCTGCTCGATGCCAGTTTCGATAATTCGATCTAGATTGGCTCTTGCCTCTCGAATTTCTTCTCGAACTGTCTCCAAAGTCTGATTTAGTTGGGCTTTGGCCTCTAGTATTTGCTGTCTAACCGTTTCTCTAGTCCGCTGGAGGTTAGCTTCGGCCTCGTTAATTTCCTGTCGCCCCGTTTCCTGGATGCGATCCAGTTCCGCTCTAGCTTGATTTATTTGTTGTTGAATAGTTTCGACATTTTGCTCCAGAATAGCTTCGGCCTCTTGAAGTTCGGCGCGATCGCTCTCTAGAACCAAACGCTTGCTGTCGAACAAAGAAGTCGATATGGCTCCTTCTTCGTATAAACTCTGATTGCGTTCGTATTCTGCCTCTGAAGTTCGCAGCTCGGCTTTTATCCGATTAAAAGTTGCCTTAGCAGTGGCTTTTGTCCCTTTTAACTGGGCTTCGAGTCTGGCAATATTGGCTTGTTGCTCTTGGGTTTGTCTTCTTAAGCTAGCTCTGGCCGAGGCTACTTTCGCTTCTTCTGCTTCTTCTTCCCGTTCCAGTTGCGCTTCCAGTCTGGCAAGATTAGCCTGTCGTGCTTCTCTTTCTCGTTGGAGTCGGGCTCTGAGTCTGGCAATTTTAGCTTCTTGTGCTTCTTTTTCTCGTTGGAATTGGGCCTTTAGTTTAGCAATATTAGCTTGTTGGACTTCTGTGGAGCGCTGGAGTTCGGCTTCGAGTCTGGAAATTGTGGCTTTTTGAGCGTCGATCTCTCCTTGTTTTGCTCCTGCTCTTACTTTTGCCAGTTCTGCTTGTTGGACGCTAACTTCTTTTTGAGATTCTTGTAGGCTGGCCACGAGGCGATCGCGACTGTCGAGTATGGCGACGACATCTCCCTTACCTACTCGATCGCCCTCAAGCACCAGCAACTCTTCTATCCTCGCTCCTTCTGAAAAAGACGAAGCAGATAATTGGATTACTTCTCCTTGTGGTTCTATCCGTCCCAGACCGGTAACATATTTTAAAGTTGGAGTAATTGTTGTATTTGAAGCTACTGGAGTTATTTCTTCTCTTCTGAGTTCTAATAATTGTTGAACTCCCACCACAGAAATTGCTATTGCCCCAAGACTTAAAGCACCAACAAACCAAATTGTCGGCGGTTTTAACAATCCTCCCAGTTTCGATCTTGAATCCTCTGCCATAACTTCTGCTAGTTAATTAGGGCGATCGCCGTGTTGGTTTTCCCTTTAAGGATATACCCAATTTCCTAGCCTTGAAGGGGTAAGACCCCAGAAATATTTTTTAGCGAGAGTTGAAGAAACCCGGTTTCTGTGAAAAGTCCCGTCGCCATTTTCTTGTAGGTCGGGCTCCACGCCGCGAAACCCAACATTGAAAGTTGGGGTTCCCTGCCTGGAGCCCGACCTACTTTTCTACTACCTATGGCCTATGGCCTACTACCTATTGCCTATTGCCTATTGCCTCTTGCCTATTGCCTATTGCCTCTTGCCTCTTGCCTCTTGCCTTTCTCTCTAATCTTCCGGGCCATCGAACAGCACAGTAGTCATGTATTTTTCCGCCCATTCTCTGCCAAATGCTTTTTCTAGGACGCGACGAGTTTTGTCGTTTTGTTGTTGTTGGCTGCAGTAGTGACCTTGGGCCGCGATAATTGAAGCTTGTTGTTCTGGTGAAATCGGGTTTTGGCAGTTAGCCCCTTGTTGGCAGTGAATTTCCAGAAACGATTCTACTAGGGATAAAAACCGTGCTTCTTCTTCTGTATTTGTTGGTTTTATAAACACGCAATAATCGGAAAATATTTCTCCCCAGTCTGGTAACTCGCGAGGTTGAGAAAAGTTATTTATTTGTAGTTGTTGCAGTTTGTTTTCGTATCCCCAGGGCAAGATTCTTTCTGAATTAGTAGGGGATAAATCGACTATCGCCGCACTTATTTGCCCCCTTGCCCCTACTAAATCCGTTCCAAACATCGGCAGGTCGTAGCTCGTCCTGGGAAACATTACGCAATGCAATATATCCAAAGTTTTACCTACTTTGGCCAATTCTAAGTGCATTTTCCTAAATTCGCGGCTTTGGTAACAGCGATTTTCTATTATTAATCTTTCTCCTTCCAAACGTCCTTCTACATATCCTAGTTCTTCTGGTAAATAGTAAGGTTCCAGAGTTAAATATCGCTGCCAAACCGATTCGATCGTATCTGCTAGCTTGCAAATTAATGGGTGTTGTTGAACTCGTATGGATTGGTTTGAAGTTTTTAACATTTGTTTGGAGAATGGGTAATAAGCTGTTCGGTATTTAAACTACCGATCGGTATCTGAGCTTAAGGCAAGAGGCAACAGGCAACAGGCAACAGGCAACAGGGGCCGTGCATTTTAAATGCGCCTTAGCTTAGATAATTGGTAATTGATAATTGTTAATTGCTAATTGTTAATTGTTAATTGTCAACTAAGCTAATTGTTAATTGTCAACTTACAACTTACAACTTACCCATTACCCATTACCCATTACCGAAGACTTCAAATCTTCTGTAAATTCCGAAGCACTAACACCATTTTCCCTGGCGCTAGACTCCTTAATGGGGTTGCGAGCTTCGATTAAACTCAGAGCCCCCTTGACGCTTTCGGGTAAAATCACCACTAAACTTCCCGATGGGGCTTCGTCCAAAGCGGTATTAATTGCTTCGGTCTCGTTAATAATTGATTCGTATCGAACCTTGGGATTAGAGTCCAAAGCCTCTTTAATACCTTTGCAAATCAAATCGGCCGCATCTCCCCGAGGGCGTCCGCGAGTATCGTCGTCCTCTTTGACAATAATCTCATCAAACATTTCTACCGACAGGCGACCCAGGGTGACAAAATCTTCATCGCGGCGATCGCCCGGTCCTCCCACCACGCCGATCCGCCTTCCCGGCCAACTCTTCACAAAACTTGCCAAAGCCTCGTAACTGGCAGCATTATGAGCGTAATCTATCAGGGCGTGATAATCTCCCAAATTAAACATATTCATCCGCCCCGGAGTTTGACTTACCGAAGCCACAAAAGTTGAGAGAGCATCGCGAATATGTTCTATTTTCACTCCCACCGCAAAAGCAGCAATACAAGCTGCTAAAGCATTAGCAATCATAAAAGGTGCTTTACCCGCCATTGTTAAGGGTACGTTCACCGCCTTCTCTACCCGCAGGGTCCAATCTCCTTTTAAGATTGAGATAAACCCATTTTCATAAATAGCCGCCAGGCCACCCGCTGCCGCGTGTTTCACAACTATTTCGTTATCTGGGTCCATTGAGAAGTAAGCGATCTGAGCTTTAATGCCCTCTGCCATCTTAGCCACTAGGGGATCGTCAGCATTTAAAACTGCATAGCCATCTGGCAATACTGCCTCTGCCACCACGCTTTTCAGTTTAGCCAGTTGTTCGATGGTATCGATATCTCCTATGCCCAAATGGTCCGCTGTCACGTTTAAAACTACTCCCACATCGCAGGCGCTAAAACCCAAACCAGAACGCAGAATTCCACCCCGGGCTGTTTCCAATACTGCTACTTCTACGGTGGGTTCCGAGAGAATTAAGTGGGCGCTTTGGGGGCCTGTATTATCCCCCGGTTCTGCCATATAGTCGCCGATGTAAGTACCGTCCGTGGTCGTGTAGCCAACTATTTGGCCCGTTTGTTTCATAATATGGGCTAGCAGTCGAGTGGTAGTCGTCTTACCGTTAGTACCGGTCACTGCCAATATCGGTATTCGCCCGTTTTGCCCGTTGGGAAAGAGCATCTCCATCACTGCCCCGGCCACGTTGCGCGGCAAACCCCGACTGGGGGCGACGTGCATCCGAAAGCCAGGAGCTGCATTGACTTCGACGATTACTCCATCGACGTCCCGCAGGGGTTGGGAAATGTCTGGGGTTACGATGTCTAAACCTGCAATGTCGAGGCCAATAATTTTGGCTACTCGGGAACACATCCAGACTGTTTCTGGATGTACTTCGTCGGTACGATCTACTGCGATGCCACCGGTGCTGAGGTTGGCCGTGGCCCTTAAGAAGCAGATTTCACCTCGATCGGGGATAGATTCTAAACTCAAACCTTGTCTGGCTAATACTCCCAGGGAGCCTTTGTCGATGATAATTTTGGTTAAAAAGTTATCGTGGCCGTCTCCTCTTTGGGGATTGCGGTTGGTTTCTTCTACGAGTTCTGCTATGGTCGATTTGCCATTGCCCACTACATTAGCTGGGACTCGTTCTGCCAAGGCAACTAATTGTCCGTTTACTACCAGAGCTCGGTGGTCTCGACCTTGGTAGTAGCGTTCTACTATTACCGATCGCGTTTTGGAAGCGGTACTTGCCGTATCGTAGGCCGATTCTGCTTCTTCCCAATTTCTGATATCTATGGTGATACCCCGTCCGTGGTTTCCGTCTAGAGGTTTAATGACGATGGGATAACCGCCTACTTCTTCTATGGCATCGGCTAGATCCTCGAAGTAGCGAATTACTGTGCCACGGGGTACTGGCACTCCTGCATCTCTGAGAACTTTTTTGGTTCCCTCTTTGTCGCAGGCCAATTCTACTCCTAGAATACCGGTGCGATCTGTTAAAGTTGCTTGGATTCGTTTTTGATTTACTCCATAGCCCAGTTGGAGCATAAACCTTGCGCTCAGTTGAGTCCAAGGTATGCCCCGAGCTTCCGCTTCTTTTACTATGGTTTCCGTACTCGGCCCCAGGGCTGCTTGGGCCTTAAATTCTTTGAGATCTGCGAGATCTTGCTCTAATTCTTCTCGCGGGTATGTCCCGGTATCTACAATACTCCGGCAGAGTCTTACTGCTGCTCTGGCGGCGTAGCGCCCTGCGGGTTCGTTTTCGTATTCTATTACTACTTGGAATACTCCTGAAGTCGCTGTTTCTCTTGTTCTGCCAAATCCTACTGGCATTCCTGATAGTTGTTGCAATTCTAAGGCAACGTGTTCTACTACATGGCCTAGTAGGGTGCCTTCTCGCACTCTACTGAGAAAGCCTCCTCTGGTTCCTGGGGAGCAGTAGTGTTCTATTAAACTTGGTAATACATCTGTTAGTCCTTTGTAGAAGTCGGGAATTTCTGATGTGTATCTATTATTGAGCTCTTCGAGGTCTAGGCGCATGACTACCAGTTTATGGCGTCGGATGCTCCAGTAGTTGGGGCCTCGTAATGTCTGGAGTTTGAGGATTTTCATAGCAAGGATTGGATGGTGATGCTTGGTTTCTCGGAGTTTACAATAATCTCCTTTGTCTTTTTTGCTAATAACTCGGGAGCCAAAAATGTTCTCTACGAACTTTTTTCTCTTTGTCAGTGTCAGTTTCTTTTAATTAATCTGCGATCGCTCCGGTCATTTTAGTTCGTCACTTCCTCGATCGGAGCGATCGCCTTCTAATATTTGATTGTCCGTCCGTCCCTTCTTGGGATTTTTGAGATTACAAGCAAGATGCCTGTTCTGTTTTACGTTTTAAGTTTGAGCATCCATGATGGTGTCCGATGGTCCCGGTGTTACGGTACGACTCCGCAGATCGAAGCGATCGCCGTGGCATAAGATATGTACCCGCAGGTTTGAGATACTCAGGGGATCGCTCGCTCCTACTTCTGGCGCATTGGTGTAGGCCACTTCTCCCGGATCTACGATCGTCACGGTTCCTTTGCCCATTATTTCCATTTGTCCGTCTCCTTCAAACAAAGAGCAGGTATCTTCGTCTATGCCAATGCCTATTCTATCTGGATGAGCGGCGATCGCGCTTAACAAACGGGCCATTCTATTGCGATTGTGGAAGTGTTGATCCACTATTATTTCTGGCAATATATCTAAGCCATTTGTTAAATCTACTAAAGACCTGTTGGGAGAAGAACCACTTCCCCCACCCGCTATCATGTGATGACCCATCACTGCTGCACCCGCGCTCGTTCCCGCCAAAGCTATTTTACCTTCACGGGCCTTTACTCGGATCTTCTCCATCAAGGGGGTGTCTGCCAGCAAGGCACACAGACGCAGCTGGTCTCCTCCTGTCATAAACACCCCCGTACAGTCTTCTAAATAGACTTCCCAGTGAGGCTCTTCCCCTTCGTAACGTTCGCGGATGTCAAATATTTTTATTTCTTTGGCCCCCATCTCCTCGAATAATCGTCGGTAACGATCGCCTTGGGCCGCCGGTTCTCTTGATGCTGAAGGAATAACGCCTATGATGGCATTGCTTCCTCCCGATCTATTCAAAAAAGTTTGCAGAATCTCTCTGCCATGAACTTTATCTTCTGCACCTCCTATGACCATGATTGTTGTTTTGGTGCGTGGTAATGGCTTCAGTTCAAAAGCTTCGGATTCTAACTCCATCATCGTGTTAATTTTGGACAGCAGGTACACGGTCAATTTTTGATTTAATAATCTGTTATAATACTTGACTTACCATAAATATGGTCGCTTTTCTTCGCCAGACGCTTTTTTTACGCCCCGCTTTTCGAGCATTTTCAATTTTCTCTTTACTGTTTGACAAATTAGACAAATTATTTGTCAATAATTGGACCCCATTAATTTTTCTTGTTTAGATTTTGGATTACAGGATTTCCCTGACCGAACTAGCAACTAGATCGTTCTCCTCGAAACCTTATTTATAGTGCAATTTGATGTCATTACTCTATTTCCCGACTTTTTCGCCAGTCCTTTCAGCTCTGGCCTCTTAGGCAAGGCCCTTGCAAAAGGTATTGCCCGAGTTAATTTAATCGATCCTAGAGATTATACCACAGACAAACACCGAAAAGTTGATGACGAACCTTATGGTGGGGGAGTGGGAATGGTTCTGAAACCAGAACCTATATTTGCTGCAGTGGAAGCATTGCCAATTCTACCCCGACGAGAGGTCATTTTGTTAACTCCCCAAGGAGAACCCATGACACAAAATTTATTCCGAGAGTTGGCCTGGGAGTACGACCAATTGGTTTTAATTTGCGGCCATTACGAGGGCGTGGACGAACGAGTGGTCCATTTAGTGACTCGGGAGGTGTCTTTGGGAGATTTTGTCTTGACTGGGGGAGAAATACCTGCTCTGGCCTTAATTAATGGAACGGTCCGCTTGTTGCCGGGGACTGTTGGCAAGGCCGACTCCCTGGCCCAGGATAGTTTTGAGGATGGATTGTTGGATTATCCCCACTATACTCGACCGTCTGATTTTCGCGGCCTGAAAGTCCCAGAGGTTTTATTATCGGGCAATCATGGAGCGATCGCTGCCTGGCGCCGCCAGCAACAAATGGAACGCACTCGCGATCGAAGGCCGGATTTGTTAGATTAGGGAATGGGGAATGGGGAATGGGGAATGGGGAACGGGGAATGGGGAACGGGGAATGGGGAGTTGTTAATTTCCCATTAATTATCTAAGCTCCTGGGGATTGAGGCAAGTAGCAAAAATGTCAGTCGAGGTAAGTCCCAATTGTTCGTATAAACCTATGGCGCAACTGGCATAACGTTCTGGCAATAAACTCCGGCGACAACTTTCAATAACAATTTCCTCGCTAGCATCGGGGATATTTTCTAATATGTCTCCCACGCAAGTTCCTAACTCCTCTGGGCGTCTGACGCGCTGACAATTGAAGAGGATAAAAGAGGGATCGACTCCTTCTATGGCATTCTCGTAAATTTTGCTAACGCAACGGGATAAGTTTTTGGGTTTTAAGGCCCCAGCACAAACGTTTGCTGCTATCTCGCTGGAAATGCCGATTTCTAACATTTCTTCAGCACAAGTTTGATATGGATTACCTGCTAAGGCCTGTCCTCTAGGAATTGTCATCCCTAACAAACCCCCAGTCACTAGCTGGATAACAGTTAAGGAGAGCCAACGGCGGCCCCAATGTTTTTTTGCCTGGGAAACACCAATTCGATTAAAATTAAGCATGGCAATTTTTAATTTTAGTTAAATATTAGTCTTGAAAAATAGGGGCTTTAGAGTTTATCATAAAAGATTGTGACATTTTTTTTAGTTAACGAGGAAATAATATGTCAAGATATCGAGGCCCACGCCTTAGAATAGCCCGTCGTTTGGGGGATTTACCCGGACTTACTCGTAAAAGTCCCCGGCGCGCTTATCCGCCAGGTCAGCACGGCCAAGGTAGGAGAAAGCGTTCTGAATATGCGATCCGTTTGGAAGAAAAGCAAAAACTTTTATATAACTACGGTCTCTCGGAACGTCAACTTTTGCGTTATGTCAAAAAGGCTCGTAGTTCGGCCAGTTCCACAGGACTGATGTTACTGCAACTGTTGGAGATGCGCCTGGATAATACGGTCTTCCGTATGGGCATGGCCCCAACTATTCCTGGAGCCCGTCAATTGGTCAATCACGGTCATTTGACTGTTAATGGTCGGGAGGTTAATATTCCTAGCTATCAGTGCAGGCCAGGAGATGTTATCGAGGTTAAAAACAAGGAAAAGTCTAAGGAATTAGTCAAAACTAATTTACAATACCCCGGTTTAGCCCACCTACCGAGCCATCTGGAGTTCGATCGAGATAAATTCGTTGGCAAGGTTAACGGTATTATCGAACGAGAATGGGTCGCCCTCCAAGTTAACGAACTGATGGTGGTTGAATATTACTCGCGTCAAGTTTAATTTGTTTAATTTGGGGAATGGGGAATTGGGAATGGGGAATTAGCAAGATTACCTATTACTTATTACCTATTACCCTCCAATTTGCGACATGGTTCTGGAGTAAGTCCCATTACTACCAGAATCTCGCTCTTTGAAGTTAATCTCTGGTTTAATCCCTAATAAATAAGTTACTTTTTCTCGTAATTCGGCCCCCGACGCACCTTGGCGGAGGGCCGTTTTTAAGTCGATTTGTCCCGTTTCGTTTAACAAACAAGGCCGCAACCAACCGTCTGCTGAGAGTCGCATCCGGTTACAGCGATCGCAAAAACACTCTGACATCTGACTGATAAACCCTAATGTCCCCTTGGCCCCGGGTATCTGAAAGACATCCGCCGGACCGCTACCACAAACGGAGGATTCTGTCAAGCCCCAACGCTGGCGAATTTGTCGTCGCAAGTCTTCGGAAGGTATCCACCCTCTATTCTCAAATAACTGGCCGTTGCCGATGGGCATAAATTCGATGAAGCGGACGTGCCACCGACGGTCTATAGTTAATGCTGCTAATTCCAATACTTCGGTGTCGTTGACTCCTGGAATGACGACGACGTTGAGTTTTAAGGGATCGAAACCGACTCGATAAGCTGTTTGGATGCCATCCCAGACTAACTGCCAGCGATCGCGACCTCTATTACCAATTATCTCGTTAAAGGTATCGGGATCGAGGGAGTCGAGACTGATATTAATTCGTCGCAAACCGGCATCGTACAAATCTTGGGCCTTCTCTGCTAATAAAAATCCATTGGTGGTCATGGATAAATCTTGGGTTTGGGGCAGGGAGGCGATGGCCAAGACTATTTCTACGGTATCGGGGCGCAATAATGGTTCGCCACCAGTTAACCGAAACCGACTAAACCCCACTGGAATAAAAACTTCTTTGAGTAAGGTCAGCAGTTCGTCGAAAGTTAATAAATGCTGTTGTAAAAGATATTCTATTTCTGCATCGACCGGCATACAGTATTGACAGCGAAAGTTGCAGCGATCGATTAGGCTAATGCGTAGATAGTCTATTCGGTTCATCAACTTTTATTTTAACCTCAAAATTTTATTTTTTTAATATTATAACCGCAACTTCCCGATAACTTTTCTGGCAACTTGCTGCTAAATTTGGCAAGTTTTTTTATTCATCATCTAAGTCACCTGACCTTCCTTTAATTAGAGGATAAGACAAATTTAGGGAAGTAAAAGCTTGTTTTACTCGCCTGGTTAAATCTGTTTTATAAATAAATTCGTCTCTGGCATCCATCGGATAGCTTTTAAGTTTAAAATGAGTGCCCCTGAGTTGTTCTTCTACTATTACTTGAATGGGCATAGTTAACTGAGTGTATTTGCTAGTATAAGCTGCCCGGTAGAGAATTTTAATTACCAAATCCGTATCTACTGAATGAGACAAATAAAAATCCGTAGTTACTTGAGCTTCTAAAGCTCCATTATTGGCATTAGAAATTGGTTCCGTCCAAATTTTATTATGGGGAATAAATATGACATTATCATCGGCAGTTTGCAACTGAATGCCTCTCAAACCGTAAGCGACTATTTCTCCATAATTGTCTCCTATTTTAACCCGATCGCCTACCCTATATGGGGTTTCAAATAAAGCTACTACGCCGGCAATTAAAGAACTGGCATAATCTTTAAAAGCAAAACCTAAAGCCACGGCAATCGTACCGCTTATAGCTAAAACTTTATCGGGAGATAGCCGGACAAATAAGTCGAGCAAATAAAGAATTGTTGCGATTAAAATTGTGGCTTGAATAAAGGGAACTGATTGTTTGGCTGCGGGTCTAAAACGTAAGGGTACTCGTTCGGAAAGCCAACTGCTTGTCGATTTAGCAGCTAGCAAAAATCCATAAGCTAGACCTACTGCGAGGGCGGCTTTAATCACTTTAAAAAAAGTGATATTGTCGGTCAATATATTGCTGGCTTCTTGGCTGTTGACATCCGCTAAATAATTTAAGAATGAGAGCGTCATTTAAACTCCGGAGATAAAGTTATTATTTTTTAAGTAAGTTTTGAGTTTGGGATAGTAAGCAGGATAAATACTAAACTTTTGGTTTTCGCGTTTAATAATGCCAGCTCTTAGTAATTTCTGCAGTTTAAATTGTACCGAGCTTTCCACATCTCCCAAACTGATTGCTAATTCCTGCAAGGTCATTTTTTGATGAAGGAGCAGGGAGAAAATTAAGTAACGGTCTTCGGCGATTAAATCTGGTAGTTCTGGAAGTTTTGCTTTATCTAGTTTTATGATTTTTACATCGGAGGATTTTTGTTCTTCTTCTACAGGTAGGAGCGATCGCCACCACAATTGGGCTCCTACAGCAAAAGAACCCTGAGATAGCTCGGCCAAACGTTCGAAATAACTTTTCACTTTTTCTTCCCGTTCTTCTTCAGATTCTTCCTCCCACTTTAACTGCAAATTGGCATTACCTAAAATCGGCATTAACTGTTCTTTTATTTGAGAACCGTTGAGGAGGGGTAAGGCGACGCTCCTTTCAAAATAAGCGGTGATTTTGTAAACGTAATCTAAATATTCCAAGGCTAAATTATTGCAACCTATCAACCAAAAATGAGAGGTATCATGAAAAATTAACTCTCTTAAATATTCGATGCCATCTAAACCGTCTATTTGCCGCAAGAAGCATAATTCTAAACTGGGGATTACGATTAATTTTTTTAACCGTTCTTCCCGTTCTTCGCGAATCTCGCCAGCCCCAGTATCTAGTTTTAAATCTTTTTGGATTTCTTGAGAAATCTGCAACCAGTTATCTGGTCTATTTAACCAGCTTAATAACTTAATTTCCCACCCATCTAGCTGCTGCCAATTCTCTAAGGTTTCTCGAATAATTTTCGATAAATGTTCTACTGGATTGCTCAAAATTACCAGTTCGTTAGGTGCGCTATTATCTTCTTGCCATTTAGTTAAAGCTTCATTTAAAGTAGATTGTAAGGATGTCGTATATTCTGAGGGAACTGGTAAAGCTTCTATTTCCTTAATTAAACTGGAAACAACTGTTCCTGGCAGTCCCTTTGTTTCAGTATTGTTTTCGGATAAGGGAACTTGAGAAAATAAAGTTTTTAATTGAAACATAATTTGGGTAATAAATAATTTATTATGAAGTTTCTCTTGTTAATGAGACCCAGAAGCGATCGCCTCCCTTTGAAAAGCGGAGGTCGCCGGAAGACTTTGAATTTTTATGGCCCCACCCTTGGGGAGGGGAGTAAGAGTTAACAACTAGCATTTAACCAATCATAAATGATAAATTCTCAACCTCGTTCTGGATACACTTTACCAGTTTTTGCCTGCGCGGCGGCGGTGGCGGCCCTCGGACGGTTGCGGCAAAATGCCTCTTCTTTAGAAACTGTATCTATTTCTCTGGTGGAACCTCCCACTAAGGCGGAAATTCCCATCGAACAAGTTGCCCTCCTCAAAACTAATACTGCTTTGGCCGTTACCCGTTCCGATCCGGGGGATAATCTCGACCTTACTCGCCATACCCCCATCTGGGCAATGGTGGAACTCGAACCGAGAAATGCAAAAACGGAACAAATAGTTATTGTCGGCGGGGAGGGTGTCGGACATCAGACTATTAGCGGGCAATCTGCCATCTATAGTTATGCCCGCCGGTTGCTGAAAGCTAATCTCAAACCGTTGCTACAACCAGACGAACGAGTTACGGTGACGATTATTTTGCCTTTCGGGCGGGAACTGGCCAGTCGTACTTCTCTGGAGGCTTTTGGTGTTGTGGAGGGACTGTCTTTGCTTGGAACTACGGGCATTTCTCAGGCTTTGACGGCCCCGGGACAGTTGGAGGCGTTTCGCGAGGAGTTGGAGGAAAAGGCCGCCAAGAGCGATCGCCTCATCTTCTGCATTGGCGAAAACGGTCTCGACTTGGCACAAAAGTCGGGCATTCCCCCAGAGATAATTCTGAAAACTGCTAACTGGTTGGGGCCGATGTTGGTTGCGGCGGGGATGGCGGGGGTTAAGTCTCTGCTGTTGTTTGGCTATCACGGCAAGTTAATTAAGTTGGCGGGGGGCATTTTTCACACTCACCACCACCTGGCGGACGGTCGTTTGGAAATTTTGACGGCCCATTGCGCTAAGGCCGGTTTGTCTGGGGAGTTGTTGCAGGGGGTTTTTGCTTGTGGCACTGCTGAGGATGCTTTAAAACTGTTGCGAGATGGTAATTGCGTGGAGGAGGTTTATGGGGCGATCGCTTCCACCATCGACCGTCGCTGCGAGGATTATATTCGGAAACATTCTCAGGCAGAGGTAAAAGTTGGGTCGGTTTTATTCGATCGCCAACGACAAATAATTATTCGCAGCGAAAACGCCCGATTTTTCCGATCTTCCGATGTCAATTAATAATTAACAATTGAGTTTAGGGAAATTACGGTTCAAATTCCAGAATAAATTGGCGCTCAACTGGAGCAAAATTGGGGAGAACTACCACCAAAAATCTTAGAATTATTAGCGGTGGAAGGTTATAAAAGCGGTGTTTTAACTACTTATCAAGTCAGGCAATTATTAAACCTAGAATCTCGTTGGGAAACAGAAGAATTATTGAGCAAACATCGGGCTTATATAGATTACACCTTAGACGATTTAGACAGGGACTTAAATACTCTCAAAGAACTATTTTCAAAATGATTATATTGAGCAAAAAGGTTCTGTAGGGGCAAGGCATTCGGGCGATAAAATCTTAGGAATAGCATTAATTTTTCGATCCGAATGCTTTGCCCCGTCCTGGCGTTTAGCTTTCTGTTTTTCAAGCTTTGGAAAGCCAAGAATTATCAAAAAATATCAAAAAATATCAAAAAATATTCACAATACATGGTCTTAAAAAAGCTCCAAAGCAATCATCAATTTTGTAAGGTGCGCAGTGCGCACCCTACTAGAGCAACACAGCTAAAGTTGTGGGTAAAAAACTAACTATTTTTGGGTGCATCTCAATGCAAGAAGAAAACCAGCGTTAATATTTTTACCCACCATTTTAGCAGGGAAGCACTACTACTTTAATTTTTTTCAGATTTTAGGCTTTTTCAAAAATGAATATTTGGCAGTTAAACCTGGGGGCACTGGCATTGCATTCGGAGCTCAATATTTATGTTTTTTTAACCTAATTTACCGCCCGAATGCTTTGCCCCTACAGATATTTTTCAATCAATGGCCCTAGCTTTATCTGGCTAATCTAAAATCTAAAAAACGAACGGTAGCTCAAAGCACAAAATTATTCTCAAAAGTGCAACAAGCGATACATTTTCTGGGAGAATTTGGTACTCTAGTCAGAATACCCTTTAATTTCCCAAACAAAAAAGCGACGATCGCCCCCCCAATGCCCACCGGCCAAGAAACCCGGTTTCGCCGAAGCTACCGGGTTTCTGACATAAGGGCGATCGCGCACTCTACCAGCGTACTTCTACAACAACAACTATCAAATGGAAACCCTTACAAAAGCACAAACAGAAAAAGCACCGATCTCTATCGAAGTCCAAGAGCTAAACCGCCAAACCATCGTCATTCTCGACTTCGGTTCCCAATACTCGGAATTAATCGCGAGACGCATTCGCGAAACTCAAGTTTATTCGGAAGTCATCTCCTACCGCACCAGCGCGGAAAAATTAGCGATGCTCAACCCCAAGGGCATCATTCTTTCTGGCGGTCCAAATTCGGTTTACGACGAAGGGGCACCCCACTGCGACCCGGAAATCTGGAATTTGGGCATACCTATATTAGGTGTCTGCTACGGAATGCAGCTTATGGTACAACAGCTTGGCGGCAAGGTGGAACGAGCTAAATTAGCAGAATATGGTAAGGCTTCTTTATTGATAGACGATCCTACAGATTTGCTGACTAATGTTGAAGAAGGCAGCACTATGTGGATGAGTCACGGGGACTCGGTGGCGCAAATGCCTCCGGGTTTTGAAATTCTCGCCCATACGGAAAATACTCCTTGTGCGGCGATCGCTCACTACGAAAAACAACTCTATGGGGTGCAGTTTCATCCCGAGGTGGTTCACTCGGTTGACGGACAAGCTTTAATTCGTAATTTTGTTTATCATATTTGCGAGTGCGAGCCTACCTGGACGACTCAAGCTTTTATTGATGAAGCTATTCGGGAAATTCGCGGGAAGGTCGGGGATAAACGAGTTTTGCTCGCTCTTTCTGGGGGGGTTGACTCTTCGACTTTGGCTTTTTTGCTCCACGAGGCTATCGGCGATCGCTTGACTTGTATGTTTATCGACCAAGGGTTCATGCGTAAGTACGAACCGGAATATTTAATCGATATTTTTCGGGATAAGTTCCATATTTCGGTGGAATACGTTAACGCTCGCGATCGCTTTTTGGCTCAACTTAAGGGGGTTACGGATCCGGAACGGAAACGCAAGATTATCGGTCGCGAATTTATTCGGGTTTTTGAGGAGGAGTCAAGACGTCTCGGACCTTTTGATTATCTGGCTCAAGGTACTCTCTATCCAGATGTCATCGAGTCGGCTGATACTAATATAGATCCCAAGACGGGAGAACGGATGGCAGTTAAAATTAAAAGCCATCACAATGTCGGCGGACTGCCGGAAGATTTGCAGTTTAAGTTGGTGGAACCTTTGCGCAAGTTGTTTAAAGACGAAGTGCGCAAGGTGGGGCGCTCTATCGGACTCCCTGAAGAAATTGTCCGCCGACATCCTTTTCCGGGGCCGGGTTTGGCGATTCGGATCTTGGGCGAGGTGACGGCGGAACGGTTGAATATTCTGCGGGATGCCGATTTTGTGGTTCGCGACGAGATTAAGCGCCGGGGAATGTATCGCGATTTTTGGCAGGCCTTCGCAGTCTTGTTGCCTATCCGCAGCGTGGGAGTTATGGGCGATCGCCGTACTTATGCTTATCCGGTGGTCCTGCGTTGCGTCTCCAGCGAGGATGGCATGACTGCAGATTGGTCTCGGGCTCCTTACGACCTTTTGGAAGCGATTTCTAATCGCATTGTTAATGAGGTTAAAGGGGTTAATCGCGTGGTTTACGATATTACTTCTAAACCCCCGGGGACTATTGAGTGGGAGTAGTAGTATCTGGTGACATCCCAGAAACCCGGTTTTTTGAAAAAACCGGTTTTTTTTACGGGAGCATCGAATCTTTGTAAAAATATTTATTTTTTTCACCGCGATAATCTCAAATCTCGAACCTCAAACATCTCTAGCCTCTGACCTCAAACATCTCTGACCTCTGACCTCTGACCTCTAACCTAAAGCGTTGAATTGTAGGTTTTCGAATTGCATTGAGATGCTCCCTTTTTTACCCGCCCTCTGCTTAACTTGTTCTTAATGTTGATTTAATTTGTCTTCTTTGTTTAACTTCCTTTTCTGAGGATAAGCTGGTAATTTCTGTGGAAAACTCTATTTTTATTGTGGAAAACTCTGCCACCACTATTATGCTTATGCCTGGTTGGAGTCGGTAAGTTGACTTGAGTTCGGGAGTACCGAAAAGGCGAAAACCTTAGTATATTAGGAAAAATTGCGATGTTCTCTTTGCCTTTTTACCCTCTAAATAGTTTTTTAACGATCTTTGCCTGGAAGCTCTCCTCCCTGTGGAAAACTGTTTTAATATTGCCTATCGCTTCATAAAAATTCTTTCCAATAGCCTTGACAAATTCTTTTTTTTATGTACAAACTCTGCTGCTTACCAAAAACAGATTAATTGCATTTTGATTTTTAATTTTCGATTTC
The DNA here is from genome assembly GCA_964619285.1 of uncultured bacterium. Taxonomy (GTDB): domain Bacteria; phylum Cyanobacteriota; class Cyanobacteriia; order Cyanobacteriales; family Microcoleaceae; genus CALKCV01. The sequence continues at coordinate 20,676 of CAZUCT010000108.1, forward strand.
TTCGTTTTCACCGTCATAAGCGATATTTTCTGACTTGTAGGCGGGAGGTTCGACGTGAATTAAAATGCGAACTGGGGCGAAACGTTCCCGCAAGCGTTCTTCCACTGCTTCAGTTATTTGATGGGCGGTTTCGACATCGGTAGCATCGACGATCGCGTGCATTTCTATAAAAACTTGACGCCCGATAACGCCGCGAGAGGCGATCTCGTGACAGTTCACAACTCCGGGAACTTCCATGGCGATCGCGTTTATTGCTTCTGGGGCGATCGCCATGCGATCCACCAACCAAGGCAGGTTTTCCCTCAAAACTTTCCAAGCGCTAGTAAAGACTAACAGCGCCACCGGAAACGCAAAGACAACATCGAACCAGTTGAATAACGGCAGATTATAAATATTGCCCAACCAGATGCCAATTAAACTCGCAATGACAGTTATTGTCACCCAAATATCGCTCATAGTGTGGTGGGAGTCTGCGATTAAAATACTGCTACCGATTTTTTTACCTATGTTTCGTTCGTAAAATGCAACAAAAATATTGATACCTAAAACTATCAATATTATCCACAGCGCCGCAGCAGACATCTTAACTTTTTGGACTCCAGTAACGATACGTTCTACCGCACCGCTGAGAATTTCAAAACAGGCAATAGATAAAAAAGCCGCTATGCCTAAAGCTCCCACTGCATCGAACTTTTGGTGTCCGTAGGGATGCTCGCGATCGGGTTTGGGGGAGGCAAAGTGATTGGCTACTAAGCCTAAAACGTTGTTAGCGCTATCGGTAACGCTGTGTAAGGCATCGGCGAGCAAGCTTAGGGAACCAGTCCACCAACCGAGAGCAACTTTAATTATCATTACCAGGAGATTAAGTAAGAGAGTAATAAACAATACTCGACGTACTTCAGAGCGGTTGTCTGTAGTCATAGAATTTTAAGAGAATTTAGATGGGGTTAGCGATCGCTTTTTATTTTACTTCATATTTTG
>CAZUCT010000109.1:0-21655 GCA_964619285.1 uncultured bacterium
ATTGTTCGTAGTAATCGCGGAGCGCGATTGTTCGTAGTAATCGCGGAGCGCGATAAAAATGCAGGGTGCATCTCAATGCAAGATTGTTCGTAGTAATCGCGGAGCGCGATTGTTCGTAGTAATCGCGGAGCGCGATAAAAATGCAGGGTGCATCTACAACGCAATTAGCGATTAGCGATTAGCCATTAGCCATTAGCCATTTTCTATTTTTGCAAATATGGGATGCTCCCATCGAAAAGAACCTCGATCGCTGCGGGATGGGATTCGAGGAAGCAAGCGATCGCCTCCCCTACTACCTCCGAAAGCAAATCGTTTGCTTCGGGGTTAACCAACTCCCAGCAAGCGGGATCCGTATCGTTATATTCCGGTTCGAGAACCATTACCGAGACGATGCCCGTCAACCCCTGGCGGAGCTCGAACCAACTCAAATTCCTTTCCCCATCTCCGATTTTGTTGTAGCGGCGGGCAATTGCATTCATAGTTCGAGTCACCGCCGACTTTACCCCCGCAACGTGAGTCCCACCGCGATCTGACTTATCATCCTAAAATTTCATCTACCAAAATATTAACACCGGGCAACCGTTGAATAGATAAACTTTGACCTCGATGTAACTTCTCCACTTGTCGATATCCGCTACTGGTAGGTTGTCGATAAACCTCCAAACATTGCTCGTTAATACCTACCAACCAAACCTCGATAATATTATCCTCCGCATAAAGAGGAATTTTAACTTCGCGATCGCCCCTTATCGTACTATCCCCCACCTCAACTATCAAAAAAATATCCCCAGGTTTCGGATGCCCCGACTCGTAAAAATCCGATCTGGGTTCCAGCAGGGCTAGATCCGGTTCTGGTTCCGAATAATCGTCTAATTCAACGGGGTTTTGAACGCTTACTAAAACCCGACTCCCTAACTTTTTATAAAATAGTCGATTTAAACGATTGACGCAAGCTGCGTGGTGGCTGCTAATTGGGGACTTTTTAATAACTTCTCCTCGAATTAGTTCTACTCGTTCGTCTTCTTTGAGGATACCTGCTTGAGGCTTATGGTGGTATTCTTTAACCGTAAATTGTCGTTTCAGCAATTGGACTGACATAAGTAAGCTCCATCTTAGGGAATGGTACTATTTTATTATAAACGAACTGCCAATCGAGTCAAGCGCGATTACTACGAACGAAATCTGAAATTATGATAAAGTTTTGCTCTATTTGGCATTTATCGTTTACAATCGGAAAGTTAGCCTCTAAATAAGGAGAAACGAATGAGCCCGGAAACCCTAGTCAAACAAGAATCAACATCCTTTAGCGCCGAAAGCTTCGATGCCACGGTGATGAAAACCTACGGACGCTTTAACCTCGCCCTCCACCGGGGCAAGGGTTGTCGCGTCTGGGACACCGAAGGTCGCGAATATCTGGATTTTGTAGCAGGTATCGCTACTTGTACCCTGGGATACGCACATTCAGAGATGATAAATACTGTAACGAAACAAATCGGTATTCTTCACCACGTTTCTAACTTATACTATATTCCAATTCAAGGAGAATTGGCGCAATGGCTGACGGAACATTCCTGCGCCGATCGCGCCTTTTTCTGCAACTCGGGAGCAGAGGCAAACGAAGCCGCGATTAAACTGGCGCGGAAGTACGCTCACGAAAAACTAAATATCGATAATCCGGTTATTTTAACAGCCCATGCCAGTTTCCACGGACGCACTCTGGCAACTATCACCGCTACCGGACAGCCGAAATATCAAAAAGGCTTTACTCCCTTAATGCCGGGATTTCATTACGTTCCCTATAACGATATTGAGGCATTGGAAAAAGCGATCGCCGAATTAGATAAAAACGAGCGCCAGGTTGCAGCTATCTTATTAGAAGCTCTCCAGGGCGAAGGCGGAATTCGTCCCGGAGACGTCGCTTACTTCCAAAGAGCCAGAGAGCTTTGCGACGAAAAAGGTATCCTATTAATCCTCGACGAAGTACAAGTCGGCATGGGACGCAGCGGCAAGTTGTGGGGCTATGAAAATTTAGGTATCGAACCCGATATCTTTACCTCCGCCAAAGGACTCGGCGGCGGCATCCCCATCGGCGCGATGTTGTGTAAATCTAGTTGCGACGTCTTCGATCCCGGCAGCCACGCCAGCACTTTCGGCGGCAACCCCTTTGCCTGCGCGGTGGCGCTGTCGGTTTGTCAAACTATAGAACGGGAAAACTTGCTGGCAAACGTTCGCGAAAGGGGCGAACAGTTGCGGGCGGGTTTGCAAGCGATCGCCTCCAAACATCCCCAAAAGTTCGTCGAGGTGCGGGGTTGGGGTTTAATCAACGGTCTGGTTTTGAGCGAAGAATGGGAGGTAACTTCCGTGGATATCGTGAAAGCGGCGATCGCCGAAGGTTTATTAATCGTTCCCGCCGGTCCCAAAGTGTTGCGTTTCGTACCGCCATTAATTGTAACTGCCCGGGAAGTTGACGAGGCTTTAGCTGCTTTGGAGAGAGCGATCGCTAAATGTTAGCAAGATAACGGATGGGGCAATTAACAATTCCCCATTCCCCATTCCCTATTCCCTATTCCCCAAATTATGGAACGACAAGAACAATTAGCAAGATGGTTGCGCCTTCTCGTAGAAACCCTTCGCCTCCAAGGCGGACCGACTTGGGAAGCATTGGTGAAGACTGTATCGGGAAAAACGGCGGCGATCGCCCTCGACGAGAGCCCGTTACAAGTGAGTGCCGAGGGTGGCGACGCCCTCAAACTTCGCTTTGAGTACGCGGTGCCCCCCCACTCGATAAACTTTCGCAGCGATGGCGATACCCTCCGAGACATCGTAGCCGGCAGGTTAACCCTAGATGGGGCCGTAGTAAATGCCAGAATTTATGCCCGCCACAATTTTGAAGAGTTGTTAGGTATGCACGAGGTGGTAACGCGGATTTTAGCCGACAGCGCCACCAACCCCCTATTGCAGGAACTGTGGCTGGAGTTCGACTCTTCCTGGCCCAGTTCTACAACTGGCAACCGTCCATCCCTCCTCGAAAGACAGAAACCTACTTACGGCTATTTTATCGAGAAGATGCCAGAAGACGTGCTGGGGGTTGAGGTAATTGACAATTAACAATTAACAATTAGCAATTAACAACTAATGCCAAACCTAATTGAAAAACGAATCGTACTTACCACCTTCGGTTCCTTGGGGGACTTGTATCCTTATTTAGCGATCGCCCAAGGTTTACAAAATCGAGGTCATCGCCCCCTCATCGCCACCAGCGAGAGATACCGCCAAAAAGTCGAAAGTGTCGGCATTGAATTTCATCCAGTCAGGCCCGATAGTTTGCCCGACATGGAAAAAGACTGGCAATTTCTCGATGCCATGACATCCCAGGGGCGAACCCTCGAATACGTCGTCTGTTATATGTTAATGCCCCACTTGCGGGCCAGCTATGTCGACCTGATGGCAGCCAGCGAGGGAGCAGATTTGCTAGTGACCCATCCCCTCACTTTCGCAGGTTCTCTGGTGGCAGAGAAAATCGGCATTCCTTGGGTGTCCTGTATCCTCTCCCCCTCTTCCTTATTATCTGCTTGCGACCTCCAAGGTTTTCCTTGGACTGGGAATCTCCCCCTCTCCCCTCACGAAAAAAGTCAGATAGCAGCCATGCAGGATGGTATCGGGCGGCATTCTCAGTGGCGATCGCGTTTTTGGACTGCCCCTTGGCGGCAGTTGCGGGCGGAACTGGGTTTGACACCGTGCTGCGATTCTCTGTTTGGCGGCATCCACTCGCCCCACTTAGTTTTGGCCCTATTTTCCCAGGCTTTGGCAGCGCCCCAACCGGACTGGCCGGAGCAAGCTCGGGCAACGGGTTTTCCTTTTTACCGTTCTCCAAATTCCCAAGGTTTATCTGCGGAGTTGATGCAGTTCTTGGATGGCGGCGAACCGCCCATCGTTTTTACTTTGGGCTCCTTGGCGGTGTTGGCTCCGGGTAATTTTTATCTGGAAGCCGCCGCTGCCTTGCGAGAGTTGGGTTATCGAGCCGTTTTGCTCGCGGGGAAGGAGGCGCGGAAACTGTCCCCAGAGGTACTGCCAGAGGGAACCATTGCCGTAGAGTACGCCCCCCACTCAGAGCTTTTTCCTCGGTCGGCAGCCATCGTGCATCACGGCGGGGTCGGTACTACTGGGGAGGCACTGCTGGCGGGTCGCCCGATGTTGGTCGTGCCCGACGGTTTCGATCGCCCGGATAATGCGGCCCGGGTGGTACGTTTGGGAGTCGGGCGGCAGGTGAGTCGCGATCGCTATTCGGCGGCGGTGTTGGCTGCCGAGTTGAAACAGCTTTTGCTCGACCCCGTTTGCGAAGAGCGAGCTGCCAGTATCGGTCGCTTGCTCCGGGCAGAGGATGGAGTTGGGGCCGCAGCGGAGGCCATCGAGGCTTTGCTGCACTCCCTGTAGAACAGACCCTCTTAGATAAATTTTTTTTAAGAAGCCCAGAAACCAAACCCAGAAACCCGGTTTCTTAAACTTAAAGAAACTGGGTTTCGGGCTCCAAACCTTACCCATTACCCATTAACAAGATGAAAGCTACCCTTGATGCTGGAGAACTAAGCGCCATTGCCAGATTTATTCGTTCTGGGGATGTTGTCTTTGATGTTGGTGCCTATATCGGCCAGTGGACCGATGAAGTTTTAAATAAATGTGGGAGCGATCGCCTCCACATACATAGTTTTGAACCTCACCCCCAAACCTATCAAAAATTAGTAAGCAATCTCGCCCCAGGAATTACCGCAGGGCGGGTTTTTACCAACAATTTCGCCCTATCTAATTCGGAGGAAATTAAGACTCTTTACGATTACCAAGAAAGTCGCTTTCTTAATACTTTATATCGCCGCAATTATGAGGACGAAAAAGCTTACAAAATGGGAAACCCCCGCAACTTTCCCATCTTAGCTACCACCCTGGATGCTTATTGTCAGCGGTGGCAAATCCAGCGGATTAATTTTCTCAAAATTGATGTAGAAGGCAGCGAATTGGATGTTTTAAAAGGAGCAACAAAAATGTTGCAAGCTGGTAAAATAGATTATCTCCAATTTGAATACGGCCAGACTTTTAAAGATGCAGAAATTTCTTTAAAAGCTGTTTTTGAGTTTCTCCAAAAATACCGCTATTCTCTGTTTAAAATTTTGCCGGATAAATTAGATTACCAACGGGAGTTTTTGCCGGAACGCGAAAACTGGGAATGGTCGAATTTTTTAGCAGTTAACGAGCGTTTTGTTTCTGGGGTTTTGGGAGAGTTTCCCCAAATGTTCGATTTGGGAAAACTTTGCCGGGAAAATTCAATTAAACCTCGGGGAATTATTCATATTGGCGCTTATGAAGGAGAGGAAATTAATGCTTATCAAGAGATGGGAATAGAAAAGGTGTTGTTTGTGGAAGCAAACCCGGAAGTTTTCCAGCGCCTCCAGAACAAAATGGCGGGAATGCCGGCAGTGGTGGTTGCTAATTATGCGATTTGCGATCGCGATGGTTTTATCGATTTGCACGTCGCCGCCAACGAACAAAGCAGTTCTATTTTAGTGGCAAACCAAGAGAGCGACCAAAACGTTTTTACCCGAGAAATATCCCGAGTAACTGTTGAGGCAAAAACTCTGGATAATCTCTTGATAGAATTGAACTTGTCGCCCGAGGATTTTAACTTACTTAATATCGACATTCAAGGAGCGGAATTATTAGCCTTGCGAGGGGCGATTAATGCTTTGAGGTTTGTGGATGGGATTAATCTCGAAGTTAATTACGAGGAGATTTATCGAGGTTGCCCCTTAATAGACGAACTCGACGAATTTCTGGAAAAATTAGGTTTTCAGCGGGTAGCGACGACGACTCCTTACCATCCTTCTTGGGGCGATGCTTTTTATGTTAAAAAACCGACAATTACAATGTCAAATTTGGGCAAAAACGGCGGCTTTGCCAATCAACTTTTCCAGTACGGTTTCTTAAAAATTTATGCCAAGGAAAACAATTTACGAGTAGAAACGCCCCAGTGGATCGGACGGGAGATTTTTGGGCTAGACGACCCGCATCTGGGGCGATCGCTCCCCGCAGTTGCCGAGAATATAGAAAGCGATTTAACAACTTCGGAGATTATCAACGCCCCAGAAGCTTTAAAAAACGTCGATTTTTGGGGCTTTTTCCAATATCGCACCGCTTACTATGCCCCACATCGGGAATATTGGCGATCGCTCCTTCAACCGGTGCCGGAAATCGAAGGGAAAATGCAGGCCGCCTGGGAACGTCTCGCCGCCAAAGGCAAGACGGTAGTAGCGATTCATTTGCGATTGGGAGATTATTTTTATCTCTCCCCGCATTGGATCGCTCCTTGGGAATGGTACGCAGAGTGGTTGCGTGGTTTCTGGGAGACTCTGGAGGAACCGATACTCTATCTTGCCAGCGACGAGGCAGATAAGGTTTGGGAGTATTTCGCGGAATACGCACCGATAACGGCGCGAGATTTGGGAGTCGAGTTACCAGAGGCGGAGTTTTATCCCGATTTTTATGTATTGAGTCGCGCCGACGCTTTGGGAATTTCTAATAGCACTTTTTCCTTTGCCGCTGCCATGCTCAACCGACGGGCGAAATATTTTTTCCGCCCCCATTTCCCCTCCCAGAAGTTGATACCTTTCGACCCTTGGAACGCTCCGCCGTTATTTAGGTAGGATTTTCAGTTCGTAGTTTAGTTCGTAGTAACGACTTTAGTCGTAAAAATCGCACTTTGCGGTTGCTACGAACTTTATGGTCCCAGTCGAGCCGTCCAGATAGCCGGCAGATTCTACTGTAATGGTTATGGTTTGGTTCGTAGAAATTAACAATTAACAATTGGGAATTAACCCTTGACAATAACTTAGCAAATATGCTATGGTTTGCGGTTAGATGAACGACATCCGCACGGTCCATAAAAAAACGAGGAGATTATGAACGACTCAGAAACGACTAATACCCCGCCAAATCTTCCCACTCCCGAAACTGTTCCGACAGGGTTGGATTCCTCAAACTCCGGCGTACTTTTATTTTTAAAGGTACTGGAGTATCTGTCCTTAGCAACGGCGATCGGCTTTAGCATTAGCACCTTTTTTCTTCCCCTGTACCCCAACTTGAAGATTGGTGTGGCTATTGCAGTTAGCGCTTTTATTTTTTTGTGGCTGGTCAACCTTCAATTAGGAAGCTACTATACCAACCGCTTCAAACAGGTGAGTATTACCAATAAAGCCCTATTGCGCAATATTGCTTTATCCGAAGGTCAAGAAGATCGCCTAACTCCGTTGGTGGAAAATGCTTTGGCATACTCTCAGGAGTTAATTGACGATTATAAGGTGGTTAGGACGAGCGCTCGCAGCATTTACTATACTTTGCAGTTGGGCACCATTGTTTTCTCTGGGGTAACGCCAATTTTAGTTCTGGTGGATAAATTGGAGGCGGGGATGCCTTGGTTGAAGTGGTTGCCCGTTATCTGTCCGGCTGCGGCTTCGATTATTGCTAGCGTTGCCACTTCCTTTGCCTTCCAAGAAACATGGACCACTGCTAATAAAGTTGTCGAAGAACTAGAGGCAGAACAGGAGAAATTTATTTTGGGTGCGAGTCCTGCTTATCAGGATTACAATATTACGGGGGCAGCCGATCGCGAAAAAGGCTTAAAAATAGCGATCGGCAACTATATCTCTAAGGTGAATAGCATTCATCTAAAACAAATAGGAGATGCACAAGAGTCGCCATCAGGGAAAAAGGCAGATTCTTCCGAGTCTGAGAAGAACAAAGAAGCCCCAGCAACTATGACGGCGGTTTAGTTTGGAGAATTAATCAAAGGAGCGATCGCCCCTTTCTGATAATAAAGGAAGGGGCGATCGCTTTTTGTTTGCGAATGGGTAATGGGTAATCCTAGAATTGACTACCTATTGCCAAAGTTCGGCAAGTTCTAGTTAAAGGATAAATTGTCGAGACCGATAGGATCGTTTCCTACCAATTCAAGCCGTTTAATTCCCTCAATCTTGCTCAAATCAAAAGTCGTTAGGGCCGTGTCCCTTTTCAGAGAACTGGGGAAGTTTTTGGAATAGAGGCTCGTTCCTTTGGCATCTTTGGCTTTTACGGTGATTCCTTGACCGGAGTCGATGTCGGCAACAAAGAAACAGACGTTATTTACCGGCTTGCTAAAATCGATCGCGCGAGTATAGTTGTTTGGGCGGAAGCTAGCAGTACTGCCTACTTCGGTCAAAAAGCGACCGTTAAAGTTGCCTCGATCCGAGGCGATTACCTGGTTCTTGCCGGCTTTGCCACCAAATCCACCTTTAGTGTCTCCAGTCTGAATAACGTTGAAGCTATCAAATGAAACCGTAACTCCGCCAGTGGAGATTGGTTTGGCCGCTGCATTTAACGATTCGGCAGAGTTGAAGTCAATCAGATTAGCCTTGGCGCCTTCGGAACAGGGCGCATCGGCAGCAATGGTTTCTACCAGGCTCACTCCATCGATAAAGGTACCCAGAGCGTCGGATGTCTCATCGAGGTCGTCGAAACTCAGACGAGTGCTGTCGCCGGTGGCCTTGAGGTTGTAGGTATAAACCTGCCAGTCGGTATCGGAGAGACCTTCGCCGCTTTTCTCCAGGGTGGCGATCTTGGTATCTCCCCAACTCACGTTTAGCTTGTTGTCTGCGACATCAGGACGGGGCGAGAAGGCAAAGGTGAGTTTGTAAGTGTTGCCAGGCTTGGTGGGAATGTCCTGATAAATGCCACTGACTTCTAGACCGTCAAGTTCTACGAGTTGTTTCCCATCGTAGGACTTGCCCACGACTCCACCCTGAATTTCGATGGCAGGACCTGCGGATAACTCCCAGCCCTTTAAGGAGGGTTTCCAGTCTAGTGGTCCATACGCACTTTCGGCGACTGGCTCTTCAAAACTGCCATTAACTACGAGGTTTGCCCCCGCCGCCTGGGCTGATGGTTGACTGATATTGATGCAGGTTAGTGCCAGTAGGACTGACATCACCCACGGTAGTATTCGTTTCATGGTTGGGTTGTTTAAGTTTTTACTAATTTAACTTCTAACACGACAAAAGTAGCTGTCAGTACTTTGGTCAAAAGATTTTAATCGCTCTGTTGTCCGTTTGGCGCTAATTTTAGGCCAAGATATCGATTGAGCGATCGCCCCTTTCTGATAATAAAGGAAGGAGGCGATCGCGTTATCGGCCTCGATTTAAGGTACGATCGCCAAGTTTCTGAGATTGCTCCTTGGCTGTCATCAAAAGAGGCGATCGCTCAATCAACTAGATTACAAAGCAACTTGAACATCAACGATTAAATCGCCAATTCCCAGAGCGCGAATGGTGACATCATCACCGCTGCCACGTCCAGAGTATTTGAAGGTAACCTCGGTTGTTACTTCCGAGCCCGGAACGACATTTTCAAAACGGTCTGGGTCGATGCCTCGAACGTAACCGTTGTCGTCGTTTACCGCCACAACAGTCAAGTTTTGGTTTACCACTTCTAATGCTTTCAGCACCGCATCAAGCAAGTTTGAACTGTCAGGCTTTAGCTCGACTACAGCTCCTACTCCTAACTGGCTCACCAAGCCATTATATGTGCCCATTTGGTCTTTTGTTACCAGGAAAATGGGAACCATATTTGCGTTATTGATTGCCTGCTTCACCTGGGCGACAGACGGATAGTCCTCAGCCGCATCTATAACCGCGTCTCCATTGTTCGGCGTGCCTCGGGAATCGCCTGCTTTCTTGTAAGCTGCATCTGTAGAGACAATGGCAACCCGGCGAGTATCTTTTCGGAATCCTAACTCTGTTTCTGCCCGTAAAGCAACTTGCATCAGACCTGATAATGATGATTCTGGGTAGTCTGTTCCGGGTCCGACGATGGCTAACTTTGCCACTGCTTGCTCGAACACATCACCCTCTTTAGTCAAAGGCAACTGTGTTTTGTAAACATAATAGGCTTGAGCGTAAGCCGGCCTTGCATAATCCTTCTTATCTGTGAAACTGGCAACACCAAAAGTTGTATCCGGTTGGAAGTCGCGCAACCCGCTGACAAAATCGGGCATCACCCGCTTGAGAACCGGCAGATCGTCTTTAAAGGAAGCAGTCAAGTCTTGGGTCAACATTAGATCCAGAGGCAAGGTGGCTGCGTCTTCGGGAATCGGAATTATGACTGGGATAGTAAATGTTCCTTCGGGGGAAATTATTACTTCGCAGTCTTTACCGGGCAGCCGACAAACAAAAGGTTCGATGGTGACGGCATCGATGAAAGTACCCAAACCGTCGGAGGTTTCGTCGAGGTCGTCGAAGCTCAGACGGGTGCTGTCGCTAGTGGCTTTGAGGTAATAGGTATAAACCTTCCAATCGGTATCGGAGAGACCTTCGCCGCTTTTCTCCAGGGTGGCGATCTTGGTATCTCCCCAACTCACGTTTAGCTTGTTGTCTGCGACATCAGGACGGGGCGAGAAGGCAAAGGTGAGTTTGTAAGTGTTGCCAGGCTTGGTGGGAATGTCCTGATAAATGCCACTGACTTCTAGACCGTCAAGTTCTACGAGTTGTTTCCCATCGTAGGACTTGCCCACGACTCCACCCTGAATTTCGATGGCAGGACCTGCGGATAACTCCCAGCCCTTTAAGGAGGGTTTCCAGTCTAGTGGTCCATACGCACTTTCGGCGACTGGCTCTTCAAAACTGCCATTAACTACGAGGTTTGCCCCCGCCGCCTGGGCTGATGGTTGACTGATATTGATGCAGGTTAGTGCCAGTAGGACTGACATCACCCACGGTAGTATTCGTTTCATGGTTGGGTTGTTTAAGTTTTTACTAATTTAACTTCTAACACGACAAAAGTAGCTGTCAATACTTTGGTCAAAAGATTTTAATCGCTCTGTTGTCCGTCTGGCGCTAATTTTAGGCCAAGATATCGATTGAGCGATCGCTTTTCTGTACTCCGCAGGGGTGAGGAATTGAACTTTCTGGGAATGGGGAATTGGGTAACTCAAGTGTTATTCTGACTCACTAAATTTAGAACTACCCATTACCCTAACCCAAAAAAAGGCAATTTCTTACCGTCCTGAGTATAGCTGATATCTCTAGTTTGGCACGGTTAACTAGAACAAGCTGTTTTTAGCACCACGCTTACTCCATCGATGTAGCTGCCCAAACCGTCGGAGGTTTCGTCGAGGTCGTCGAAGCTCAAACGAGTGCTGTCGCTGGTGGCTTTGAGGTCGTAAGTATAAACCTGCCAGTCTGCACCCGAGAGACTTTCGCCGTTTTTATCCAGTTTCACGACCTCGGTATCTCCCCAAAGAACCTTGAGTTTGTTGTCTGCGACGTCGGGACGGGGGGAAAAGGCAAAGGTGAGTTTGTAGGTCTTACCTGCCTCGGTGGCAATATCCTGATAAATGCCGCTGGCTTCTAGACCATCCAGTTCTACAATCTGTTTGCCATCGTAGGGCTTCGCGACTATTCCTTGCTGAAATTCAACTGCGGAACCTGCGAATAGCTGCCAACCCGGTACTGACTCCGGGTACCCTAAGAGCTCGACGGTTGGTTCCTCAAAGCTGCCGTTTACTACCAAATTTTTCCCTTGGGTTGGATCGGGGCAGCCGGATGAATCCGCTGCCTGTGCCACCAAGCTGATAGCATCAATGTAACTTCCTAAAGTATCAGACTTTTCATTGAGATCGTCAAAGCTCAGGCGAGTAGTAGTTTCTGTCGCTTTCAGATTGTCGTAGGTATAAACCTGCCATTTCGTATTCGAGAGACCTTGGCCACTTTCCTTCAGTTTGGCGACCAAGGTATCTCCCCAATACACGTTGAGTTTGTTGTCTGCGACACCTGGGCGTGGCGAGAAGGCAAAGGTCAGCTTGTATGCTTTGCCTACTTCGGTGGGAATATCTTGATAAATTTTACTCACAGCTGTACTGTCGAGTTCCACAAGTTTTTTCCCATCGTAGGGCTTGCCCGCATTTCCCTGCTGGACTTCGATGTTAGGGCCTTGGGATAACTTCCAGTCTTTAGTGACTTCTGGCTCTTCAAAACTGCCATTGACTACGAGGTTTGCCCCCGCCGCCTGGGCTGATGGTTGACTGATATTGATGCAGGCTAGTGCCAGTAGGACTGACATCACCCACGCTAGTATTCGCTTCATCCTTAACTTGTTACGAGCTTTACCGATTCCAATCTAACACAAAAAAAGTAACTGTCAATACTTTTGGCAACTTTTTTTCGAGCGCTCTATTGCCCGCCAGGCGGGTTTTTTAGACAATAAGACTCTACCGAGATCGCCCCCGTCAAATGCGACTGGTAGCGCGGCGATCGCGTCCCCAAAATGTCCAAAAATAACTTCCGTTAGCGAACCGGAGGCGATCGCCCCCGGCCCAGTTTTAAGTTGCCATTGTCCATAAAAGGTAAAAAGTCATGGGTCATAAATCAAACTCAAGAAAAAAGGGTGACGTGCAGCCAGAACATCGCCTAAATAACATACTCGGCATAAATCAAACCCCTACCGTGCAGCACCTCCCCATCAAGGCAAAAACTCACCTCCACATTACCGCTCGCCTCCTCAATAAAACTATACTGACCGCTTCTGTTATCCGGCACAACCAACTCCATCGCGCTATCGAACCGCACCGACACCGACAAGCGATCGCGTTCGTCCTCCGCCTCCACCCGCAAACTCTCCGGCATCGGCAAACTGCGATGGGCGAACACCGAAGCCATCACCCCCGGCAACCGCATCGGCAAAACCGCCTCCGCCGACCATTCCCAGTCAATCGCCAAAGTAGGCTCTAAAAAAATCTTGCGCAACTGATTCCCCAAATAAACGAAGATATACGACAACCCCCACTCAGAATGGTCCTTATTAGTACGTCGGTCTAAAACCAGAGTCAAAGTTCTGCCATCCGCACAAGTCACAAAAGCCACAAACCACTCCCAACCGAGATCCTCCCCCCAGCGAAACCGACCGAAGTTGCGATCGTGATAGCAAAACCAGTCCCGGTGGACGGGCAAACTCACCCCCCCAACAGATAATTCCCCCACCACTCGCAAACCAGGCACCAAACCCCAACCGATGAAACCGCTACCGAAAGGAGAATCCTCCGTTACTAGCAGAGGAGTCGCCAGAGCCTCCCCCTCAAAAGCGATCGCCAACCCGGCCCTCTCATCTCGCACCGCCACTCGCGAGAACCTGCCATCTATTTCCAGAGAAACCCCCCGACCTCGCAACCGCAAAGGCTCCCGACTCACCATCTCCCCCTCCAACTTCTGGGGGTAAGCAACGCCGAAAGTTGCCACAGGAGTTTCCGGTGGCAGTTCCCCGGGGAAGTTCTCCCCTGGAAGGGTGACGATAAAACTCAATTGCATTTCCCCTCCCCCAGGTCTGCCGCTGAGGGTCAAATTCACCAATACTCGCACCCCGCTCTTGGGTTCCATTAAAATGAAATGATACCAGTCCTTCCAGTCCAAAGGCGCGGAACCGTCTTCGGTGGGAATGCGCAACCGTTCGATGCTAGCTAAAGTTAGTTCGTTTACAGTCATAAATGTCACTCACTTAAGAAAATCAATGCTGTCATTGCGAGGCGGCGATACACATAGTTAAGCTTCTGGGAAAAGCGTCAACCCTGCCGTGGCAATCTTCCGTCCTACCATCGAGCTCGGAGATGGCCACGGGGGACGTAATGATTAAATATCAGACTTAACTCTTACCCACCCCCCTCGCAATGACCGCAGTAGTTATCGTCCCAGAGATTTAGATTCGCCGACAATATCTTCAGGAGGAACCTGGGGCGGGGCGGGGCGAGTTAAGGGAGCAGGTGCCAAAGCGGCGATCGCTTCTAAAATCGCCGCTATCCGTGGCGAAACCACCGCCAACCCCAAAACAATCGCCTCAAACCAGCCATCCCCATTCATCCCCAGTTCCCCACTTAAAACCTCCCTAGCAGAATTATCGGGAACAGGAAGTTGGAGCCCGCTATTAGCTGGCAGCAAACTCCACAACCACCGCTCCCAAAAAACCAACATTCCCCCCATGCCCGTTGCCGCGCCGATGGAACTCGCGAAGGCGGCGGCAGCAGACTGGCTAATCTGCAACCACCGAGGCACTTTTGCCGAAGCCAGGGCCACCACGCCATTTTTAAAAAAGCGAGTGCGACTGAGGCGATCGCTTAACTGGCGACCGGTTTCGCTGTCGGCAGATTCCCTTCCTATTTGGGCGAGAACTACCAACAGTTCCACCACCAACCACCGCACCGGCAAAAAGCTTAATCCCGGCAGTGCCGTCGCCAAAATGTAACCCGCTTCCCCTGCCTTAGCATCGGCGGCAGCGGTGGGAGTTGCGGTTTGGGCGATGGTTTCCAAAGTCTTAGCGATACGAGGCGACAGCGCGGCCAACCCCAACAGCAAGTCGCCCAACCAGCGATCGGCATCCTGCCCCAGTTCGACCACCACTGCTTCTGCCAAAAACGGCGGCACGAAAATCCGTTGGCCGATTTCCTCTGCTTCCACGTCGGTTTCCACCAAGCTCAACAACCATCGTTCCCAGATATAAAGCAGTCGTTGAGTTCCCGGCGTCTGGCTGCTGCCCCCCAAGAAACTATTAGCGATCGCCAAACTTTCAGAAATCCAACCCAGCAATTGAGCCGAGGCCAGAGCGATCGCCCCGTTTTTAAAGAAGACAGTCCGTTGGAGTCGTTCCAGTAGCCTGCTGCCGGGTAAAGTGCGAGCGTATTTTTCTCCTTTTTCAGCGAGAACTATTAATAGTTCTACAGCCAACCAGCGAGTAGGTATCTTATCCAGGTCGATAACTCCCGAGATGAGACCCAAAATACCAGCCGTAGTTGAATCGAAACTATGAGAAAAGCCCGAGTTAGGGTCTCCAGAAACGGGAAAAGTAACCGACAAGGACGACTCCACAATAGCTGGTTGCGCTGGCGACGGGGAGATAATTTCGACATCGATAGCAATAGCTTCTTCCTGGATGCCGGGAAATCGCAACCAAGTTTTTAACCTTTGCCCCGGCGAAGCATTTGACGGTATAGATACAGTCATTTTTTGACTGCCCTCGCTTCCAGAGAAAAGATAAGTGTATGGCGGGTCGAGGCTTTGGTTGGCAGGGAACACTAAATCGCCCTGGGCTGCCAGAGCGTCTAAAGTAGGGCGCAATAGCATCGCCTCGCTGGTACGGTTGCGAAGGGAGAGTTGCAGCACCAGAGTCGAACTAGGTGGCAACTGGAGTTCGAGTTGCGGCAGTGGGGGTGAGTTCATTTTTACTAAAGTTGGGTATATTTTACAGAGCGTGCTTACAGGTTTCGATAAATCACATAGTTAATCAGTTGTTTGAGAAAGCGGCGGTCTTGAAAAGAGGAGCCCCATTTTTCTCCAGGTTGCAAGGGTGTTTCAGCTTGGAGAAAATCCAGAGACTCGAAGATATTATCGGCTTGGTAGGCGAGCGATCGCGCCAGATGCCAACCGCGATCGATACTGCCGCAGCGCTTCATTTCTTCGAGAATAAATCCAACTTGTTCGGGGGTTTTTTGTTCTCGCGGCAGGGCCAATATTTCCAGGATGCGATCGCGATTGTTGCTGTTAGCGATCGCGTGATTCAACATAATCGTTCGTTTGCCCTCGTAAATATCGCCCCCAATTTCCTTACCGTAGGTTTTTAGCTCTCCCTGGAGATTGAGCAAATCGTCTTGAATTTGAAAAGCAATCCCCAGAATCATCCCAAAGCGAGTTATTTGTGCCAGGGGTTCTACTAACTCGCTGAGATTTCCCGTTGGATGTCCGATAATCAAGCCTATCCGCAGGGGAGTCATAAAGGTGTACCAGCAAGTTTTCTTGACGCACATCGTAAAATAGTCTTGGTCTGTGAGATGCCCTGCGTTATCGGCCACCCAGTCCAATTCCATCGCCTGCCCTTCCACGGATTGCTGGGCCATAAATTCAACTTCGTGTAGCACGTTAAGGGTTTTTTGCACGCCGATGAGGGACAAATTTTCCAGTAACAGACCCACCGCTAAAGCGTTAGTGGCATCGCCCACGTTAATCGCCCGAGCAATGCCGATGGCGTGGTGTAGAGTTTCTTTACCCCGCCGCGACTCGGAGCCATCTTCGATATCGTCATGTATTAAAAAAGCATTGTGATATAACTCTAGCGCCGCCGCCGTCGCCAGAATCCCATCTCCCATACCGCCAACCGCACGTCCCGCACTGATACACATGGTAGGACGCAGCATTTTACCCGTGCGGAAAGGATAATCTTTGAGCATTTCGTAGAGCGGAGCATAACCTCCAGAAATATCTCGCTTACAATCTATAAAATTGGTAATTTTTTGAGTTATAGCACCGCGAGAATGCAGCAACGTTTCGTTAATAATAGTCTTATCAAACTTCAGTTTTTCCCCCACCGACTGAGGTGTAATACCCTCTTGCACCTCCGGCGGTTCTATGTTAAGCCCGTTGGGCATTCGGATAGCAGTTGTTGTCCCCGCCAACTGCTCCTTGTCTTTGTCTGTTTGATGTCCCTTGGTTGCTGGCACAGTCGTTACCACTGCCCCACCACCATTACCATTGCTGGTTTTATGTCCGTTACCGTTGCCGTTGTCGTTGCCGTTACCGTTACCGTTGCCGTTACCGTTACCGTTACCGTGAAATTGACCTCCATTTGCTATTAGGGCCGTTGCCAGCTTGGCAGCAGCTTTTTCCTGGCCCCCTCTGTTTTTCTCTTTAATGGCAGTTCCCGCCGAAGCCATGAGAGCGTTGCCATTGGCGCTTTTAGCCTTGCCAGAAAGTGCTTCTTGGTTATGGACATCTTCCCTGCCGTTTTCCTCATGGAGCGATGGCCGACTTTGAGTCAGCCTTGAGCTTTCATTCTTCAGTTCGTAGCGATTGGGATCGTATTCTAACCACACTACAAAAGCGAAGCCCACAAAAAACAAAAAGATGGCAAACATGGAGTTTTCTATTGTTCAATCCTCATCACAACAAAACGATGCATCTCGTATTTGTAAAAGACCATCCCATACCTAGTTTTCGTTCTGGTTTTTTCTTTTTATCCCTAATCTAATTGCCATTTTTTTGAGCAAGATATGGCTATTAGTATTAAGTCCAAAATAGCTCTCTCCGGTTAGCGGATTCACATTTATTGTCAAACCAGGCCAACAACAAGAATGTTTTTAGGAGTCTAATTTTCATAATTGAGATACTGTTTGCCTGTCATATTATCAGCAAACTAGAATTTTACAAAATTTTTTTTCTTGATTTTTTAGTAAATGCTTTTTTATTTTTTATTTTTGATTTTTGAGTAAATAATTTTTGATTTTTGATTTTTGATTTTTGATTTTTTAAATCAGTTTTTGATCGTAAGTAATAATTACTTAAATACTGTGGCTAATTACAAATATAAGATGCAGTCAGAAACTCAATTTTTCTTTCCAGCTTCCTTCTTTGCCTCCTTCCAAACTCATGCAAAAAAACCGATTCTTCGGTACGAAAGGATGCTCAAACTAAGTTTGATGATGAGCTGGAACTCTTAACAGGTAACAGGTAACAGAGAAAAACAAAACTAAAAAAAGTAGCGATCGCTATTAAATCACTTTTTTTTAAGAATCAGATGTGCTAATTAGTAAGGAAAAAATCCCAAGTTCGTTCCCCGTTCCCCGTTAAGAGTTCCCGAAAGTAATAATGCCCGCATACTTTATACCGAAGAGCAAAAAAAACCTAATTTATAGCATTTTTATTATCGTTAAGGTACAAAATGTAGGATGAAAGGGAACGAGGAACGGGGAACGAGGAACGGAAAAAAATCTAATGCTGATTGTTTTTCATCTTTTTTTCCTCAAAATCAATTCCTCTGTTCCCTGTTGCCCGTTAAGAGTTCCCTCAAATAAAAAGTGCACCTCATAAAGAGCGAGAAATGCTATATTGTGTCCGCTTACTGAGCCTCCCCATTAACCCTACTCTTGACAAAAATCAAATCCTGTGATAAGAGGGTAGGGGAATGCGGCGTCTAAAGCAAAAAAGTGTTTCCTCTCCAAGGAACCCAATTTCCCCCGACCCCAAGCAGTTTAGTAAAGTCTTAGAATATAAAAGAAAAGAAAATCTAATTATTTGTCGGAAATTAGTAAAGGGCCATAACTATGACATCTTATGCAACCGCCACAGCAAGAGCGGAAATGAGCGAACTGCGACGTCTAAAAGGCATACTGCCACCAGAATTACAAAGTTGGGTCATGGTGGAAAAGAGCATAGACGTCAGTCCGCCATTAATCCGCAGCGAAGAAATAGGCAAAGACCAAGTAGAAATATCAATAGATTTGATTCGGTGGGAACAACTGGCCATAGACCAGCGCAATTTATTATTTTGGCATGAAGTTGCCAAAATCCAAAACGATACCATCCCCAGAGATGGTTGGGAAATGGCAGCTCTGGCCATCGGTCTTGGGGGCGCAGTCGGAGAGCTTTGGGTACAAGATGGATTATTATTAGTCTTGGCCCTGGCCCTGTGTGGCGTTTCTGGATTTCGACTCTACCAGAAAAATAATGGGGAAAAAACCTTGAAAGAAGCCATCGAGGCCGATGAGAAGGCGATCGCCCTAGCAACTCGCTTCGGTTATTCCCTCCCCAACGCCTACAAAAGTCTCGGCAGCGCTTTGAAAACCTTAGTAGAGCAAACCCCCAAAAAACGCCAGCGAGCCAAATACGAGGCCAGACTCCAAGCACTCAAACGCAGCGCCTCCAAGGCCAAATCCCGCGTCAGCGGAACCCGCGACAGTTCCCGCTCCGAAAGCATTTATAACTAAAACAGGCAGGATGCCTGTTTTAGTTATAAAACAGGCAGGATGCCTGTTCTACATAAATGCCTAATTTTGGATTTTGGGTAGCTAGCTCCAAAATCCAAAATCCAACAAGAAAGTTTATAAATTCTTTACAAAAAATAATTTGATGAAGTGGGTGCCAGTAAGAGAAAATATGCTTAGGAAATCAGTAAAAAAAATCAAACTTCATGGTTAGTCAAATCCCAGAGGCACAGTTCCAGGTTACTGTCCGCGAAGATATTCCATTCGTTCGTATCCCCATTCGCTTTACTATCCTACAGGCCGATGCCTTTAAAAAAACCTGCGAGCAACTTTTTTTACGCGAGCCCCTACCCGCAAAAATTGTTCTTAATTTTACCGAAACTAATTTTATAGATAGCTGCGGCATAGGTGCTTTGGTAACAAATGTCAAAATAGCTAAAGAAAAAGGCAGCGAAATAGTTTTAAAAAATGTCAATTCTCAGATAATGGGAGTTTTTTCTCTAACGGGATTGGATGGAGTATTGGCCATCGAACAATCTCCAGAGAAAAAAGAAAACCACGCTGAAAAATCGGGCAGCAAATCCTCAGACGATCGCCTACCCGTAACCCATCCTTCGATGCGTTCTTGGTTAAAACGTTTTATTGATATCTTAGGGGCTTTAGTTGGTTTGGGAATTACAGCTATTTTCTTCCTGCCCATAGCGATCGCTATTAAAATAGATAGTCCCGGTCCGCTCTTTTTCGGTCAAACCCGTTGCGGTTGGATGGGAAAACGCTTTAAAATGTGGAAATTTCGCTCCATGTGCCTCGATGCCGAAGCTCTGAAAAACACCATTCCCAATCAAGCCACAGGTGCCATTTTTAAAAACGATAAAGACCCTCGAATTACTAAAGTCGGCAGCTTCCTGCGCCGCCGAAGTCTCGACGAACTCCCCCAATTTTGGAACGTTCTCAAAGGAGATATGAGTTTAGTCGGCACTCGCCCGCCCACCCCAGATGAAGTCGAAAGTTATGAAGTTCCCCAGTGGCAGCGTTTGGATGTTAAACCGGGCATGACTGGAGAATGGCAAGTTAACGGTCGTTCTCAAATTAAAAATTTTGAAGATGTAATTCGCCTGGATTTGAAATACCAGGAAGACTGGACTCTCCTCTACGACATCAAGTTAATTGTGAAAACAATTGCCATTCTGTTTAAAAAAAATAGTGGCGCAGTATAATACTTTAATATTCCTCCGTGGAACTCCCTTTAACTTAACTCCTATTTGCCAAAATACACGTTAACGCAACTAACAATTAACAACTGACAAAAAGCAGAATGCGCATTCTCATTTATTCTTATAATTATCATCCCGAACCCATCGGCATCGCACCCCTGATGACGGAATTGGCAGAAGGTTTAGTTAAACGCGGCCATCAAGTTCGAGTAGTAACGGGAATGCCTAACTATCCCGAACGTAGAGTTTACGACGAATATAAAGGCAAATTTTACTTAACAGAAGAACGAAAAGGCGTTACCATTCAACGCAGTTACATACATATTAATAACCCCAAACCCGGCTTAATAGATAGACTCATTCTCGACTGCAGTTTTATTACTACCAGTTTCGTACAAGCCTTTAAAGGTTGGCGACCAGATGTCATTTTTGCCACGGTTCCTCCCTTACCTATTTCTCTACCAGTAGGTTTGTACGGAATCGCATCTCGTAGCCCTATCGTCTTAAACGTTCAAGATATCGTCTCGGAAGCAGCAGTTAGAGTTAAATTAATTAAACAAAACGGTTTGGTTATTAAGGCAGCTCGGGGATTGGAAAATTTAGCTTATAAAACAGCAGCTAAAATTAGCGTCATCTCGGAGAGATTTGTCGAGAAATTACTAGAACAAGGAGTCCCAGAAAGTAAAATTGTCTGCATTCCTAACTGGGTTGATATTAATTTTATCAAACCTTTAGATAAGCAAAATGCTTTTCGCCAAACCCACCAACTTCAAGATAAATTTGTAGTTTTATATTCGGGCAATATTGCCCTGACTCAAGGTTTAGAAACAGTTATTCAAGCTGCAGCTAATCTCAAGCAGATATCCGAAATTGCTTTTGTCATTATCGGCGAAAAATCCGCCCTCGGTAATTTGCAAAAGTTTTGCGAAAAATATGGGGCAAATAACGTTTTACTTTTGCCTTTTCAACCCAGAGAAAAACTGCCAGAGACTTTAGCAGCTGCCGATGTGGGTTTAGTAGTTCAGAAAAAGCGGGTAACTGCTTTTAATATGCCTTCAAAAATTCCCGTTTTACTTGCCTGCGGTAGGGCTATTGTTGCTTCGGTTCCCGAAACCGGTACGGCCATGAATGCGGTGGAAAAAAGCGGCGGCGGAGTTGTGGTTCCCCCAGAAGATGCCCATGCTTTAAGCGCGACAATTATAGATTTGTATAAAAATCCTGACAAAGTAGAGGCTTTGGGTCGCCAAGGCAGAAAATATGCAGAGGAAAATTATGCCTTGGAGGCAGCTTTGGATCGCTACGAGGCTTTATTTGCTGAAATTTCTGTGGGTTCCCCCCGAAGATCGGGGGGATAATCCTAATCCTACTTACGACCGACCGACTGGGGAGACTGCTTTAACGCATTTTTCGACTAGAGGCATGACCTTATCGAGATCCTGCCAGCCGAGAATTTCTGTTACTTTCTTTTCCAAATTCTTGTAAGTTCTGAAAAATTCGGCAATTTCATCTAATCGGTGGGGCGCGATCTTGCTGAGAGATGTAACACCAGCAAAGCGAGGGTCTTTATCGGGAACGCAGAGAATTTTCTCGTCGCGATCGCCCCCATCAATCATTTCTAACATTCCGATGGGAC
>CAZUCT010000110.1:0-21485 GCA_964619285.1 uncultured bacterium
CAAGATGTCTGTTCTACGGGGAAAATTTTCTGCAAATATTTTGGCCTACCTACTTGACAGAAAACTACATGAAAAGAAAATGCTTAACCCGGTTTCGTTTCTCCACCACCGCGAAACCGGGTTTTTAATTGGGGCTTGCTGTTCCCCCATTCCCTTAACTAGGAAATTTTTGCTCCCTAACCTCCAAACAATAATCTTTAACTGCCTTAGTAATAGTCTCTCCTAGATTGGCATAAGTTTTCACAAAAGGGGGCTGCCAGCTAGATAAACCTAACATATCGTTAATAACGAGAATTTGACCGTCGCAGTGGGGACCGGCACCGATGCCGATAGTAGGAATAGTTAGTTTTTCGGTAATCGTCTTGGCTAAAGCTGCGGGAATGTGTTCTAATACTATAGCAAAAGCACCCGCTTTTTCCAAGGCAACTGCCTCTGCTAAAATGCGATCGCCCCCATCAGCAGTAGTCCCTTGTTTGCGATAGCCGCCAAATTGATGCACCGACTGGGGAGTAAGGCCGACATGAGCGAGGACGGGGATTCCCGCTAAGGTTAATTTACGAACGGTTTCGGCCATCGCTTCGTATCCCCCCTCCAGTTTCACCGCCCGGGCCCCCGTTTCTTTTAACACCCTGCCTGCGGAGTGCATCGCTTGTTGGGGACTTTCCTGATAGGTGAGAAACGGTAAATCTACTACCACCAATGCTTCTTTGACTCCGCGACTGACTGCCTTGGCATGATGCAACATTTCGTCGAGGGTAACGGGTAGGGTTGTCTCGTAACCTAAAGTTACCATTCCCAGAGAGTCGCCGACGAGGATTAAATCGACTCCGGCGCTGTCTAGTAGTTGGGCGATCGCGAAATCGTAAGCTGTCAAAGCGGTTATTTTACGTCTTTGCTGTTTGTATTGGCTTAATTGTTGGGTTGTTATCGGCATTTTTTATTCTCCACACTGTTCGTGGCAAGCACTTTAGCTTACTCAAGCAATGGTAATCCCGATCTTTGGGTAGCGATCGCCCCTTCAACCTCAAACTTGGCCTTTTCAACCTCAAAGTTGGCCCTTTTTACCTAAAACTTGGCCTTTTCAACCTCAAAGTTGGCCCTTTTTACCTAAAAGTTGGCCTTCCAAACCTCAAAGTTGGCCCTTTTTACCTAAAAGTTGGCCTTTAAAACCTCAAAGTTGGCCCTTTTTACCTAAAAGTTGGCCTTTAAAACCTCAATCGTTCCCTACCAGACGGGAATGGTTGCCGACCGCTCAAAAATCGTTGCCGACCGGATAGAATCAACTTTCCCCCATCGCTACTTTTTGAGCGCTACTACCAATATCATTAACTATAAAAAAGAAGCGTTACTTGAGACTGCTATAATCTTCTATAGTTGTTTGTCTATCGCTAAAGCGATTACTACTAACTACACTAACTAATTGTTGGGTTGCGCTACGCTCCACCCAACCTACAGACTGCAATTGTATCATTAAATTGGGGGCAAAAATTGCCCTCAACCCCCGAATTAATTGACGTTATTTTTTGGCGGCGACTTGCTTTATTTTTCCCGGCTAACCAGCCTCAAACATTAATTTTTCGTAAGTTATCAAGCAAAGTCGATACGGAGCGAACCGATACGACCCGAGTGGGTTGGCAATCCAGAAATAGTGAGACAATCCCAACCCAAAAACCCCACTAAACCCAGAAACCCGGTTTTTCGCAAAAACCGGGTTTCTTCATCTCGGTTCTAGAAATTCGACTCTATTTGCCTTTTGCCACATGAGCTCTTGCCTCTTGCCTCCCTACCGCAACCCCAACCACCGCAACACCGGAACGATTAAATAATGACTCGCTCCCAAACAAAACCCCCCAACGCCCCCCAACAAACCAAAAAAACCGATACTCGCAAAAAACTCGAACAAACTCGGTTTGCTGGCGGAGACGGAGACAAATTGCAAAAATGGTTCGGGAAATAAACTCAAACTCTCCAAACCCACAAATACCATCGCCACTCCAACAGTTAGTACCACCGCTTGGGCGAATTTATGGCTTTTTAAACCCAATCCCAAACTTAAAGTAGCGATCGCTATTCCCACCGACAGTCTCCCCAACAGTTCAAAAGCCATAATTTCGTCTGCAGTGGAAAAGACAAAAGTACCCACTCTGGCAACTTCCCAACACAACCCCCCTAACACATAACCGATAACTCCCATAAACCCCCCCCAACCGTAGCGGCGTTCTTGACCGAAACTCCCCGTATCCGTTAGACCGATGGCCGTAAATAATCCCGCCAAGGCAAATACTAATACTTCTTCGCCAAAAGTTATCGGCAAATCGGCAATTTGAAACCATTCGCTAGCTAGGATATCGGCAGTAGCCTCCCCTACTGCCGACCAATAAGCTAAAACTAAACCTACACTCGCCCCCACGCAACCCCCTATTCCTCCCAAAATCGTTTCCCATAAAGTATCCAGACAAGCACCGATTATTTGGTTAATAATTCGAGAAATAAAATTAATTAATTTTTTGACTCCTCGACCTATTTTAGTTAGAGCGAACGCCGCAGTTGCCCTCTTTTGCTGTCGATGAATTTTCGCCAGACGAACGGAAATTGCAGCGGCGCTTTTAGGCCTATCTTGTACGTTCAAACTCACCATATCGTCGAGCAAATTGGCAAAAGGAGGATTAATCTCGCTTAAATGTCGCCAGTGCAGTTCGACCGTGGAGGGGTCTTCTAAATCTGCTGGATATTTCCCCGTTAATAAATGAATGCAAGTCCGACCTAAAGCATAAAAATCCGCAGGCGGTCCTATTTCCCCCCCGGTCATTTGTTCTGGGGGGCTGTATCCGGGAGAAATTAATCTGGTGCTGCTTTTGGATGGGATTTCTGGAGGGCGATTTTTCCAAGAACCTATTTGTTTGGCCCCGCCAAAATCGATGGCCACTAAAGGAGCGTTAGTTGCTTCTGTTGGTTGTAAAGGAAAAAGTTGGCTGTTCCGCATGGCCGTCCGCAACATCAGGTTGGATGGTTTGATGTCCCGATGAATAATTCCCCGCCGATGCAGCTCCCAGAGAATTTCTATTGCTTTGGTCAACCAATTAATTACCCATTCTTGGGGACAGCCTTGGGGATGTTGTTCGAGTATTTCTTCTAAAGTCACCCCGTTAATTTTTTCCATCACCAGACAAGGCAGCCGCCAATTAGTAGGATGGCCCGGATAAGAATTATTGTTGCGCTTTTGTAAATAGAAATAGTCTCCCGGTTCCGCTTGAGGGATGCCCGGATGGCGGACGTGGGTTAGAACCCAAGCTTCTTGGTCGAATAATTCTAATGCTTTGGGGGAGGCTTCTACTAATACTTTGAGGATCCGTTCCGTTTGAGTTTTTAAGTCCCAAACCGTGTAGATTTTAGCGAAACCGCCGATACCCAGAGGTCTTAGGGGGACATAGCGATGGTTTAGCAGCAGTGGGGTTCCGCAACTCTGACAATATTTATTGCCCCAACTTTGGACGGGGTTGGGGCAATGGGAGTTGATGCAGTGGATGGTTGGGGATGCAGACTGACGCATAACTTGGAGACAAGGGGGACATTCTAGAGGGGGGAGACAAGGGAGAGGGGTGGAGACAAGAGCCTTAATTTGTAGGTCGGGCTCCGCGCACCGGAATCAGCGGTGTTGGGTTCCGTTGCACTTCACCCAACCTACAAGTTTTAGGGCTTTTTATTTGAGCACTTGTCATGAGTATGAGATAGTAAATCCTCTTTTTAATTCTATATAAATAAGAAGAAACTTTTTTTGGTTTTTTCTTTACAAATAAACCATCTTGTGGTAGCTGCAATTTGGAAGTCAGTCAGTTCGTAAGGCAATTTCCCATTTCCCGTTCCTCATTCCCAAAGCGATCGCATAACGGTACTTTTGTCAATAAGTATTTCTGCCCTCATTTTTGAGACTTTAGTGCTTTTAATCGAGACAAGACAGTTATTTGAAGAAAATGTTAAAAAATGTAAAAAATAATTTAAAAAAGTTATTGTTTATAAAATAATGTTAAAAGCTGAAAAAGAGCAAAATCTTGATATTATCTTTAATAGTCTGCTGGAAAGCAGAAGAGTTAAGGATTCTTAAGGATTGGAAATATGGCTTACGCTCAAACTCAAACTCAGTCCAAGGCAGGATATAAGGCCGGGGTACAAGATTATAAACTTACCTATTACACGCCGGATTACACGCCAAAAGATACGGACATTTTGGCAGCATTCCGCATGACCCCTCAGCCGGGAGTACCCCCAGAAGAAGCAGGCGCGGCGGTAGCTGCCGAGTCCTCCACCGGTACTTGGACCACAGTTTGGACAGACTTGCTGACAGACCTCGATCGCTACAAAGGTCGTTGCTACGACATCGAGGCAGTTCCGGGAGAAGACAATCAGTATATTTGCTTCGTTGCCTATCCTCTGGACTTATTTGAAGAAGGTTCCGTGACCAATATGTTAACCTCTATCGTCGGTAACGTATTTGGTTTTAAAGCCCTGCGGGCCTTGCGCTTAGAAGATATGCGCATCCCCATCGCTTACCTGAAGACCTTCCAAGGTCCCCCCCACGGCATCACCGTAGAGCGCGATAAATTGAACAAGTACGGTCGTCCTCTGTTGGGTTGCACCATCAAACCTAAATTAGGTCTGTCTGCTAAAAACTACGGTCGCGCCGTTTACGAATGCTTGCGCGGCGGTTTGGACTTCACCAAAGACGACGAAAACATCAACTCTCAGCCGTTCATGCGCTGGCGCGATCGCTTCCTCTTCGTTCAAGAGGCCATCGAAAAAGCTCAAGCAGAAACCGGGGAAGTTAAGGGCCACTACTTAAACGTTACGGCCCCCACCTGCGAAGAAATGCTCGAACGGGCAGAATTCGCTAAAGAAATTAAGACCCCCATCATCATGCACGACTACCTGACGGGTGGTTTCACTGCCAATACAACTTTGGCCAAATGGTGCCGTCGCAATGGGATGTTGTTGCACATCCACCGCGCCATGCACGCCGTTATCGACCGTCAGAAGAACCACGGCATCCACTTCCGTCTCTTAGCTAAGTGCTTGCGGATGTCTGGAGGGGACCACCTCCACTCCGGTACCGTTGTCGGTAAATTAGAAGGTGAAAAAGGCATTACGATGGGCTTCGTCGATCTGATGCGCGAAGATCATATCGAACAAGACCGCGCCCGTGGTATTTACTTCACTCAAGATTGGGCCTCCATGCCCGGTGTCATGCCCGTGGCCTCCGGCGGTATTCACGTTTGGCACATGCCGGCCCTGGTAGAAATCTTCGGCGACGATGCTTGCTTGCAGTTCGGCGGCGGTACTCTGGGACACCCCTGGGGTAATGCTCCTGGCGCAACTGCTAACCGCGTGGCCTTGGAAGCTTGCATCCAGGCCCGTAACGAAGGCCGCAACTTGTTCCGCGAAGGTGGCGACGTCATCCGCGAAGCTTGCAAGTGGTCTCCAGAATTGGCCGTTGCTTGCGAACTGTGGAAAGAAATTAAGTTCGAGTACGAAGCAATGGATACCGTCTAATCGCTTTTAGATTGGCTGATTTTAGATTTTAGATAGTTCTTAGCTTCTATCCGTTCTGTTCGCTGCGAACTTTATGGTTAGGTATTTATGCAGATAAAACATTGCATCTAAAGTCTAAAATCTAAAATCTAATATCTAAAATAGTTTGGGCTGGGGTCAAAAATGGATCTTAAAAAAGTTGCAAAAGATACAGCAAAGGTACTGTCGAGCTACCTCACCTATCAAGCCGTGCGGACCATTACCAATCAGTTAAGAGAGACAAACCCTCCTTTGGCGATCTGGTTAAGTGGCTTTTCTTCAACTGGAAAAATTCAGGATGGAGAGGCATATCTGCAAGAACTCCTTCAGGAAAACCAGGAGTTAGCCTTTCGAGTAATGACCGTCCGGCAATATTTGGCAGATGAAGTGGCAGATTACTTGCCAGAAATGGTTCGCACTGGCATCCAACAGGCGAACATGGGGCACAGGCGCGAATACCTAGAGCGAGTTACGCAACTAAACCTGACCGACCCTAGCCTCGATCCGGATGGAAAACCGGATTAAAAAGCTAATAGCTAATAGCTAATAGCTAATGGCTAATGGCTAATGGCTAATCTAGGCAATTAACAATTAGCAATTAGCAGTTAGCAATTAGCAGTTGACAATTAGCAAGAAAAACCACGAAACGCACACCTTATCAACAAATTCCCGAAATTCAATGAGAACTTTACCAAAAGAGCGTCGTTACGAAACTCTATCTTATTTGCCCCCACTGACCGATGCCCAAATGCGCCGTCAACTTCAGTACATTCTGGAGCAAGGTTATATTGCAGGCGTAGAATTTAGCGAAAGTTCTGCTCCTGAAATGCACTATTGGACGATGTGGAAGTTACCTCTTTTCCACGCCCGCAGCATCGAAGAAGTATTGAGCGAAATTCAAGCTTGCCGCAGCGAGTATCCCAACTGCTACATCCGCGTGATGGGTTTCGATAACGTGAAGCAATGCCAAGTATTGAGCTTCATCGTCCACAAGCCCAATCAAAGATTGTACTAAGTTTAGCTAGTTTGTAGCAAGTTTGTAGGTTGGGTGAAGCGAAGCGCAACCCAACTTCCCACTACTGGCTGAAAAACTGACCGTTAAAAAATTGAGGCGGGGAATTTGTTTTCTCTGTCTCTATTTTTTTGGCCGCTATTCATTTTTTGGGGTGGCGTTATAATGAAAAAAGCAACTTTGTTAAAGAGGATTTGACTGATGACGTTTGCTCCAGAAACCGATGTTTATATTCAACAATATCCCGTTCGCGTGCAAGCAGAAGGAATAATCTCTATTCCCCCGGCGGTGCGAGAAAAACTTAATTTAACAGAAGGAGAAATACTAACTTTAGTACAGGTTGGTAACGTGTTTTTGCTCGCGAATAAAATCCCCCAAGTGACTCAATTTGCAGATAAAATGGTGTCGATGATGGAAGCTGAAGGTGTTAGCTTAGAGGAACTGTTGGAAGGGTTGGAAGTCGAAAGGCAACTTATCTGGGAAGAACAACAAAAAAATGGTTAGTATTTTTGCAGATTCTAGCGTAATAATTGCCGGGGTTGGTTCTGCCAGTGGAGCCAGCCGCGCCGTTTTAATCTTAGCGGATTTGGGTTTTTTTCGATTAATTATTTCCCCTCTAGTGTTAGAGGAATCTAGGCGCAATATCGCTAAAAAGTTGCCTACTTTGATGCCAGTATTTACTAACTTTTTAGCAACCATTCAACCTGAAGTTATTTCTAATCCTTCCGTGGAAGAATGCGATCGCTGGAGAACAATAATTGAAGTTAAAGATACTCCCATTATTGCTGCTGCTATTTCAGCTAAAGTCAACCGCCTTTTAACTTTAAATACTAAAGACTTTACTGCCGAAGTTGCCTCTAGAACGGGTTTAATTATTCAAACACCAGGAGATTTTATCCAAGACATTAGAGGAATTATAACTGAAGGGTTGAGATAGACGATCGCTCTTCTTGATAAAGTCTTTCTGGTATCTAGTGTTGCTGCTTTGCCCCAACAGCACATTATCTCCCTCAATTTTGTTTTTTGGCGATCGATTAAAAAAAATGCACTGGAAACCAATAACAGACTTACCCCAAGATTGGAAAAAATATGCGATCGCCGAACTACCACCCTTAGTCACAGTTTGGAACGAACAAGCAGAACATCTTCGGGCATCTGGAGAGTTCCAAAGATTTATGGATCGGTTGCGGCGAGAGATAGCCATTGAAACCGGAATTATCGAACAACTTTATAATATTGACCGAGGCATTACTCGCTTGTTAATCGAACGAGGAATTAACGAAGCATTAATTCCTCACGGCGCAACAGACCGCCCCATTAAGCAAGTAGTGGCTTTAATTAAAGACCAAGAAACGGCCATAGAAGGATTGTTCGATTTCGTCGGCAGACAGAGAACTCTGTCTGCTTTCTACATCAAACAGCTACATCAAGTTTTAACTCAAAGTCAAGATACTACAGAAGCTTTAATTCCCTTGACGGGGGAAATAATTGAAGTGCCCTTAATACGAGGCGACTGGAAACAACAACCAAACAACCCGATGAGGCAGGATGGCTCTATTCACGAGTATTGCCCTCCCGAACAAGTGGCATCCCAAATGGATCGCTTAATTGAATTGCACCACCAACACCGAGAAATTCCCCCAGAAGTAGAGGCGGCATGGTTGCACCATCGGTTTACTCAAATTCACCCCTTCCAAGATGGAAACGGTCCAATTGCCAGATGTCTTGCCAGTTTAGTTTTTATTCAAGCTAGATGGTTTCCACTGGTTCTGACTCGCGACGATCGCTCCACTTATATTTCTGCATTGGAAGATGCGGATAAAGCAGATTTATCCAATCTAATTAACTTATTTGCCAAAAGTCAAAAGCTAGCATTTATTCGCAGTCTCAGTTTGTCGGAACAAATATTATCGGAAACCAGGCGAACTCAGGTAATTATTGCTTCTGTTGCCGATAAACTTCAGAAAAAACAGTCCGCTTCCATTCAGGAAAAATGCCAAAAAGTCGAAGATTTTGCAGCGACTTTATTTGCAATGGCATCGGTTCGTTTGGAAAGTGTTGCTTTTGAAATTAAACAATCGGTTGAAAACTTTCTAGGGGATGCTGAAGTTTTTACAATAACATCTCCCGTGGGCGATTCTCGTTCTTATTATCATCGCTATCAAATTGTCGAGGCAGCCAAACAGTTAAAATACTTTGCCAATCTTAGGAACGATCGTAGTTGGGTTCAACTGGTAATTAACGTAGAAACATCAATTATTATTTTACTTTCGTTTCACGTTCTCGGACGGGAATATCGGGGGTTGCTCGCTTGTTCTGCTTGTGCCTATCACAAAAACAATACGGAAGAAAACGAGTACAATCTTAGCGAGATTCAAGTGTTAGCAGATACGCCCTTTCAGTTTTCTTATGCAGATGAAGAAAACAATCTCAAAGAACGTTTTGGAAACTGGTTAGAAGAGGTAGTTGTTACTGGTTTGGAGTATTGGAATAAGAGTTTTTAAGAATTAGTATTCTCAGAAACCCGGTTTTTTGAAAAAATCAGAAACCCGGTTTTTTGAAAAAACCGGGTTTCTAGAGCCGCTTTGAGCTAAAGCGATCGCTACAAGCCATATCTATTTTCCTATTCCTCAAACTGTCCTTTCAGTAAATTGAAAATGGGTTTATATTCAAACTCGCCGGCTAACTCGAACAAGCGATCGCCAAACGCCTTATATTTATCGTCCAATTGTTTAATCCGATTTGCCTCCATTTGAATTAACTCAATATCCCCAATTCTTGCCGCATTGAATACAGTTTCTAACTCTTCCTTGGGCGGCACAACAAGTTCCTCGACATTACTATTATCTGCATTTTCTTCTATTTCCTTTAATTCGTAAACCCACTCCAAACCCAAATGAATCTTTAACTTTTCAAACAAATCCGATGCTAAAACCGGTTTGGCAATAAAATCGCTACTCCCCGCCGCTAAACTTTTATGTTTGTCAGCAGAAAATACGCTGGCAGAAGAAGTAATAATTATCGTATTTTTCAACTGAGATTTAGCCCGCAGTTGCTCGATTAAATCGAAACCGTGCATTCTTGGCATTATCAAATCTACGATAATTAAATCTGGCAAAAGTTGTTCGGCTTTTTCTAACCCTTCGATGCCGTCAGCAGCTTCCCAAACTTCAAAACCAATAGGAGCTAACAAACCAACAAGAAACGAGCGATTTTGCCATTTATCATCTACTACTAAGATTTTAACTTTCTGGCTCCATTCATAACCGATTATTCTTTCTGGTTCTATGGCTTTTGATGCTGCTAAAGATGCGCTACTAACAACAGGAATTTCTAACTCAAAGAAAAACAGACTGCCGATACCGAGCTGCGATCGCACCTCCAAATTAGAACCCATCATGCTGACAATTTTCTGACTAATTGCCAACCCCAAACCAGTACCTTCTGCCTTACGATAATTATTCCCCACCTGCTCGAAAGGTTCAAAAATTTTCTCCAGATGCTCCTGGTTCATTCCTACCCCAGTATCTTCTATTTCAAATCGAATTTTTGTCGCATTCAACTGGCTTTTTTCTGTTACTACCGCAACCTTGAAACTCACGGTACCTTCCTCAGTGAATTTAATCGCATTTCCCAACAAATTTATTAACACTTGTCGCAAGCGTTTTTCATCGGCACGGACTAAAGTTGGCAGCAGAGGCGACGGTTGAAAATCCAAAACAATACCCTTTTGACAGGCTTTAATTTTACACATTTCTGCCACGGCGTTCAAAAAATAGGGAAAATTAAAATTTTCGGGATACAAATCGAGTTTGTGTGCCTCAATTTTCGACAAGTCCAAAATATCGTTAATCAGATTTAACAAGTGGTTGCCGCACTGTTGAACGATGCCGATACTATCTTTTTGTTGCTTGCTTAAATCTCGATCCCGTAACAAGATTTGAGCGTAGCCCAAAATGCCGTTAAGAGGAGTTCTCAACTCGTGACTCATGTTTGCCAGAAACTCGCTTTTCGCCAGAGATGCATCCTCGGCAATTTTTTGGGCTGCCTCCGCTTCTTCTTTAGCTAAAAGTAGTTGGTTGGTTCGTTTTTCTACCCGCGTTTCTAACTCTTGGTTGGTTTTTTCTAAAGCAGTAAAAGAAGTTCTTAACTCCTCTGCCATGAGCTCGAAAGCTCGGGCGAGAACTCCCAATTCGTTCTGGGAGGTAATATCTAGCTTCACGTTCAGTTCTCCATTGCTAATTCTCGCTGCAGCAGCAGTAAGAGATTGAAGGGGAGAAAGCAGTTTGCGCGAGAGCAGAAAAGCCAGACCGGCAGCAACGGCAATTCCTATAGCCAGACCCACCAGCATCGTCAGTCGCAAATCTTGTAACGGAGCGCGAGCTTCGCTAACCGGTAATTCTACAATTACCTTCCAATCAGTATGGGGAACGGGAGCGATCGCCCCTAACACTTCTACCCCTTCCAATCCGTCATAAGAATTTACTTCTGGATCTTTTTGGAACTTATGGTACTGCAAACGAGGGTTTTTGGGAGTCGATACTGTCAGCTTTTTGAGAAAAGGGCGATCGGAAATATCCTCTAGTTGGATCGCTTCCGAGGAAGTTCTTTTTTTAGCGATGACGAAATGGCGGGCATCGATAACGTAAGCGTATCCCGTTTCACCGATATCGGCTTGGGAAACGACAAAATTGAGAAATTTGAGATTAACCTCAGCCACCAACACGCCATCGATTTCGTCTTCGCCGTTACGAATGGGAACGGATATAGTAGTAACCGGATAGCCGAGAACCGGGTCGATGGTAACGTTATCGAAATAAGCTTCTTGCCGATAAAAAGGCTCGCCAAAAATCGGGGAATTGGCGAAAGAAACTGACTGCATCTCGCCCTTGGGGGAAAGACTTAGAGCTACAGTTCCTTGGCGATCTAGTATTGCCAGCATTTCGTAAGCATTGTTATGACGGACTAAACCTTCTAGCAAAGTTTTCTGAGTAACTGGGGGCAACTCCGTTAAACCGCGCACTCTTGCTAGGTAGTCGAGCTTTCTTTGTAAATCTTCTATGTAAAAACCTATCTCTTGGGCAGCTCTATGCGATCGCTCTCGTTGCAGCAAGTCGGATTGTTGTAACTGAGTCTTAAAGCTCGCTCGAATTAGCATTCCTCCCGTAAATATTAAGCTACAGCCCACCAAAGCGATGGAACCCCAAAGGATTTGGCTGCCGAGAGAAACAGTCCAGGTTTTAATCGAGCCCATCCTTGGCTTTAATTTTGGCATTTTGCCTGAAGGACGATCGGCGTTCATCGAGAGTTTCCTCACAGTTTTTTTCCTACATTGTAACTGCGTATCTGGTGAAACCCGGTTTTTTGGTATCTGGTGAAACCCGGTTTTTTGGTATCTGGTGAAACCCGGTTTTTTGGTATCTGGTGAAACCCGGTTTTTTGGTACCTCAGAAACCCGGTTTTTTGAAAAAACCGGGTTTCTTTACTGTTTGCTTTTCAGCTAGCTTCAATGTTGTTCTCGCCAAAATTCTATTTTTCTAGCTAAAACATCCTTTTTTGCATCTTCCCAGATGTCAACTTCGCCCTCGGCGAGCAAATTGGCAACTGGAGCTAATTCTACAACCCCTTCTCTGAGACCAAAACCGTACTTTTTACCTTCCCAACGTCCTTCTCGAACTAGAGTTGCTCCGTAGAGCAATACCTGGGAATAGTCGATATATTGAGCGATAAAGAGACAACTGACAGGTTGTTGCTCTAAGTCTTTATTGGGGTCAGTAGCAGATAATCCGTGGAATGCCGCCATTGAAATTGGGAAGACGCTGGATTCTGGTTTTATAGAATTTGCAAAAGTTTCTTCATTCCCTGTCGGTTTAATGCTCAACTCTACCTCCGGTTTAATAGATTTGACTCCTTTTTTAAACCAAGTTGCAGTTTTCTGGGTGCAGCCAGAAGCTACTCCCCCAGTAAGGTAAATTTGATTAGTTTTTATTTGCAGGGCGACAACTACTCCCGTTAAGTAACTTAGTTCTTCCGTTCTCAAACTGAGGATACCTAAGTTACTATTATTTCCCGAACTATCTCCGGCGACGATCGCGAATTTAGTGCGAGGAAATTCTGCAGCTACAGTTGCCGTGGGCTGGAGAGTTAGAGCCTCGCTGCCGTGGGCTACGATAAAATGAAACCCTGCATCGGCGTATGTTTTAATTATTGTTTCGATTTCTTCTGGTTTTTTTTCCTCAATGTTTTCCGTATAAGCTATCTCAGCATTTAGTTTTGTTTCTAAATTTTTTAAAGCTTTGTAGCCAGCTTGACTGAAACCACCATCGTCGATGGCATCTGGTAAGAGCATGGCTACTTTAAAGTTATCTGAAGTTTCAGTTTCGGCAGTCGGAAGGAGAAGACTACCGGTTGCTATAAACTGAAGCGTTATCCCAGCCACGATTGCCAAGACGCTGTATTTAAAAAACCTTGTTGGCATCTCCATAGTGACTCCGTAAATTTACTACAGTTCTGGTTATGACCCTTGAATTAACTGCTTATTATAAACAAAACTCATATTAGCGATCGCTTTTATTTATTTTTTCAGAAAATCTTTAGATTTTTAAGTATGTATTAACTTATACCAACTCTGCTTAAAAAAATAAAATAGGGATCGGAGAAAAAAAAACGGGGAACAAAGAAACCGACAGGATAAAGGGAACAGCTTTCAATTATATGCAAAAAAAGCAAGAGTGTCGAGAGCATCGAATCTTTGCAAAAAAAACTTTCTGGAACAATTAAGTATTGACAATAAACAATAGACAAAAAGCGTTTAACTATTGGTACGCTTCTTGCATTGAGATGCACCCGAAGTGTCTCTAAATTTTCCCCAAGCAAAGAAAAGGAAATAAGGATCGAAAAAAAACGGGGAATAAAGAAATAGATAAAGGAAAGGGAATAGAGCTTAATTTTATTTCAGTTATGGAAAAGAGAAAAAATAGGTTATAGATTTTAGATTATCGTCGAACGGGGAATTAACGAAGCATTGATTCGGAGCGGGGCATTCAGCTTTGTTGGCGGGCAGAGAACTCTTTTAATTATATTACCAAAGCGATGGCCCCCAAAATCAACTAACTACTTGAAACCTCGACTTTACTTTTCAAACGTTGTTTCATAGCCTTCGCTGCCAAAGCATAACCCCCATCTGCCCCATCGATAAAACTAATATGATTATCGCTTTGCTGAAAAACCGCACAAGTAATCAAAGCACTTTTAGAAATATGCAAGCCATAGACTAATTTTCCTTTTTGATACCGATATTCCAGATAATTTTCTAACTTTTTTATCTGGGTTTTATCCGCAGAAATCACCATCCGCAAAGCATCGTCAAACTTGCGAAAATCCGTATCTGCTACTACATCTAATTTGTTTTTTCCGAAGTCACTTTTCCCGATTTTAACCTTAAATTTCATTAACAAAATCAAGAGGAAATTAAAAACCTTTGTTTTCCACAGCAGCCACATTTTCTTCCACCAACCGCGAAAGCGATAATGAACTTTCACTACGGAATATAAATCTTCGTTTCTCAAAGTAACTTTTAAATTTTCTAAGGCCATAGGATTCATCAAATTTTCATCGTTATAAAGCTTACTTAAATGTTGGGAAAACTCCCAATAAACCAGATTATTTTCCGCAGTCGTGGTGCAGGTAGCTTTAACAATTAAACTCAGAATCGCCCCTTTTTTACTCGGAATATCTTGCCACGGACATATCAAGCCAGAAAAATCGGCTTCAACTATGTTTCCAGGGTTTTTCAAATTATAAATTTCCGCCGTCGCCGGATTTTTTATCAGTTCCTCTGCATAAGCCAAGCCCCCGCCATAAAACATGGCTTGTTGATACTTTTTAGAAATATCAATTTTCGCAACTTTGACTTGATAATTAGCAGCAGTTACCGTCGAAACGGGGACGACCCCTACTCGCAGGTTTAAGTCAAATTCTTGACAAGCAAGTTTTTGAGTTGCCAGCAAAACTTCTTGAGTTTTTCCCAGTAGTGATGGCGGAACTAACATAGAAGCGCCATCGCCGCCGAAAATAAAAGGAAATTGAAGGTTTTTTGCTATATTTAAAACCGCAATTATCGAACAAGCGCCTAAAATATTAACATCTTTGTAACGTCCGGCTTCAATTGCTTTAGTCGAACCCGCAATATCGGTAATAACGACGTACCAATCATCCGGTACCGATACAAATTTATCGGCAGCGATCGCCATACTGCAAAATGGCGAACAACTGGGTAAATTGTGATAGAAATATTCAGAAGACATCAGAAAATGAGTAATAGGTAATGGGCAATAACAGATGCACCCCAATTTTCAACGTCCCAAAAGTTTGACCAAACCGATGCCGCTAAAATAAAGCCCCAAAACCGCCCCGCCTAAAAGACTTTGAGTAACGGGATCCGTAGAAGGAGTCAAAACTGCCCCCATAACCATTGCTCCCAATACCACATATCGCCAACCAGAAAACATTTGTTTGGAAGAAACGATGCCTAAAAAACCAAGTAATAATTGGAGAATGGGAACTTGGAAAGCTAAAGCAGTGCTAAACAATAACAGCAACACAAACTCAAAATATTTTTCGATGGACCAAGCTTGTTCCACCACCCCAGCACCATAACCGATAAAAAATTTGAGAGCGGCAGGAACGATCGCGAAATAAGCAAACAACAACCCCACCCCAAACAGAAGAGTAGAGCCCAAAAAAATCGGTGCGAGCAACCTTCGTTCTCTACGACTCAATCCCGGGGTAACAAATCTGACTATCTGGTAAAGAATAAAGGGACTGGCGAGCAGCAAACCGCTATAACCCGCTACTTTTATAGAGACGAAAAAATATTCTCCTGGGGCGAGTTGGAGAAATTTAACCTTGCCGGCGGGGACTTCTAATAATTCGACGATAGGGTTAACCGCTATAAAGCAACCTACCACGGAGATACCCACTGCTATTAAGGAATAGAAGATGCGCTGTCGCAATTCTTCGAGATGGTCGAAAATGGACATCTCCACTTCGTCGGGAAACTCGTCGACATATTCGTTTTCTGGTAGAGTTGCTTCCGGGTCTTTTGTGGCTGTTGAGTTGTTATTGGAATCGGAGCCGGGTTGTCCGTTATTGGGAGATGGTGTCATCTTTAGTTTAGATTTTAGATTATAGATTTTAGATTGTCGTTTGAAGGTCAAACGGTCTAAACTATTTTAGTATATCTGAGGTAGTGTTAAGGGGATAGCTAATATCAATTAACAATTAAGAATTAATAATTAACAATTGTAACGGTTGATTTTTGAATTTTTAGGGTGGTTTTAAGTAACTCATAAATAAGGAAGCAATTTTTATGTATTTTCTGAAAAGAAAGCGACTTTTAGCACTTCTTTTTGTCGGAGTTTTTGCAAGTACGATCGCCCTTAGCAATCTCGGGATAAACCTGCCAGCGATGGCCGTAATGGAATCAGACTGGGAAAGATTTCTGAGCCAACGAAATTTTATTGAAGCTGTCACGGCCATCGAGCAACACTGGGAAAGAGATTACGAAAACTACTTCGGAGCCAATCTCGCCGAAGTTACTAAGGATGCAGGAGAAATAGCCGCGGAGCTGTCTCTAATTAGTAACATAACCAATACGAAAGCCGCAGTAATTTGGATGTGGCCTAGAGATACACAACTAGAATTAGTATTAATTACTCCAGAGCAAGAACCCATCGGAATTAGCGTTCCAGAAGCAAGTAAAGAAAGCTTATTGCTAACAATTAAACAGTTGCGAGGTGAAATCACAAATCCGAGAAAGCGCTCGACTACATCCTATTTAAAACCAGCACAACAATTATACGAGTGGACAATAAAGCAGGTTGAATCAAATTTGGAAGCAGAAAACATAGATACTTTATTGTTGTGTGTTGGTGGCGGTTTGCGCGGTTTGCCAGTAGCAGCATTACACGATGGAGAGAAGTTTTTAATCGAAAAATATGCTCTGGCAATAATTCCTGCTTATAATTTAACCAGGACTCGTTATCAAGGGATAAAAAAATCCGAAGTTTTAGCAATGGGGGCATCAGAATTTCAAGAACTAAATCCTTTACCTGCAGTACCAGTAGAAGTTTCCACAATAACAAATACCTTATGGCAAGGTCAAGCTTTTCTCAATGAAGACTTTACCGTAGAAAACTTACTTTCTCAACGCCAAAAACAAAATTTTGAAATCGTTCATCTGGCTACCCATGCAGAGTTTACTTCGGGAGAACCGAGTAACTCTTACATTCAATTTTGGGGCGAAGAAAAGTTAGGGTTAGATGAAATTAGAAAGTTAAATTTAGATCGACCGCCGGTAGAATTATTAGTGCTGAGTGCTTGCGAAACTGCGGTGGGAGACCTAGAAGCTGAATTAGGTTTTGCGGGTTTAGCAGTCCAGGCCGGGGTTAAGACTGCTGTGGCTAGTTTGTGGCTTGTTAGCGATGCCGGGACTTTGGCTTTGATGAATGAATTTTATCGCGATTTGCGAAACGCACCCACTAAGGCAGAGGCTTTAAGAGAAGCGCAAGTTGCCATGCTGAGGGGGCAGGTTCGCTTGCAGGATGGCGAACTTTTGGCTTCGAGAGCCGCTATGAAATTGCCGCAGGAATTGGCAGTTTTGGCAGATGAAACTTTATCCCATCCTTATTATTGGGCATCTTTTATTACCATCGGCAGTCCTTGGTAATTGGTGGGATTAGATCGTTTTTAGGGAATTGGGAATTGGGAATTGGGAATTGGGAATAGAAAAAAAAGTCTAATACTTGCGGCAAATCATCTTTTTTTTCTCAAAAGCAGTCTTTTCATTCCCGAACCCCATTCCCCATTCCCCATTCCCCAAAGCTTTTGGTATAAAATTTAACTTTATTCCGGGTAAATTGTTAAAAAATATTTAAGTCTAGTAGATCTACTGAGAATATTCTCAAGCAAAATTGTTAAGTTTTAGCAATAATCTGATAAAGTAGCTAATCACAAAAAATTAAGATTTGTAAAATTAGAGGGGAGGGAAGATGAAGATTTTGGTACTGAGTTGGGAGTTTCCGCCAAGAATAGTGGGAGGAATTGCCCGCCATGTGGCTGAATTATATCCAGAATTGGCAAAATTTGGCCATGAAATTAACCTAATTACGGTGAAGTTTGGCCAAGCGCCCATGTATGAAATTGTCGAAGGACTAAAAATACATCGAGTGCCAGTGGGAGATAGCGACAATTTTTTCCATTGGGTTGTAAATATGAACGAGAGTATGGGCAGTCATGGGGGCAAGTTAATTGTGGAGGAGGGCCCCTTTGACGTCATTCACGCCCACGATTGGTTGGTGGCAGATGCGGCGATCGCCCTCAAACACACCTTTAAAATACCCCTCATTGCTACCATCCACGCTACAGAGTGCGGACGTCATAACGGCATTCACAACCATCAACAACAATACATCCATCAAAAAGAAAACGACCTGGCATATAACGCTTGGCGCATCATCGTCTGTTCTAATTACATGAGATACGATATTGAAATATCCCTAGCAAGTCCCAGAGATAAAATAGACGTAATTTATAACGGCATCCGTTGGGAGAAAAAACCTAGCAAGCAGGATTTCGATTGGCAAAATTTCCGACGTCACTTTGCCAAAGACGAAGAAAAAATCGTTTATTATGTAGGTAGAATGACTCCAGAAAAAGGCATTTCCGTTTTAATTCATGCCGCGCCAAAGATAGCTTACGAAATGGGAGGAAATGTCAAATTTGTAGCTGTCGGCGGCGGCAAAACCGACTATTGGAAACAGGAAGCGTGGGATTTTAATGTTTCCGATAGGTTTTATTTTACCGGCTTTTTATCTGATGATAAGTTAGATAAGTTTCAAGCGATCGCCGATTGCGCTGTCTTTCCCAGTTTATACGAACCTTTCGGCATCGTTGCTCTGGAAAGTTTTGCTGCTAGAGTGCCGGTGGTAGTCTCTAATACTGGGGGTTTGCCGGAAGTCGTCCAACACGGTAAAACGGGTATCGTTACGGAAGTAGGCAACCCCGCATCTCTGGCAGTGGGGATTTTAAATGTATTGAAAAATCCCGATTATGCGGCATCTTTAGTTGAGAATGCTGATGAAGATTTAAAAAGTAGATTTGGCTGGTCGGAGTTGGGCAGACAGACTGAGAAGGTTTACTTGCAAGTGGTGGAAGAGCGATCGCTCGTTCGTTGGGAATAGGCAATGGGCAATGGAGAACCCTACCATTACCCAATTACCTACTTTAACGATAAAGCTCGTACACTGCGAGCAAGCTGTGACCTGCCCCCAAACCTGGCTGGATGTTCCATTCGAGGTCTCGCAATAAATAAGCTAATTGAGGTTCGACTAGATTAGCGAGGGGATCCTCAAATTGGAAGGTTGGAGCTTGACGCACCAGATGACGAATAGTACGAACTGCATCCAGAACCACTGGAGGATGTTCGATTTCCGGTTCTTTGAGCAACTCTTCCGGGTTGCGCCACTGATTCAACGCTTCCATGCAACTATAGACGATCGCGTTCCAAGCAGTTTGTAAGTTGTTGAAAAAGCGATTCAAATAGGGATGGTTGGGATGGGGATGATAGTTAAAAATCAGTTGCTTTAAATCCGTGCGACTGTTGGGCTCGATTAAAGAGTTGACCGCTACTCGCAAAGCGGGGGATTTAGGGTTGTACTCGTGGGTGTCCATGTGACGGCCTACCATCAAGGAGCGATCGCACAGTTTGCTCTCTCCTATTTTCACTCCCTTGGTTTCGGCGATCGCTTTGATAAAGTTATAGTTTTCATCTGCCCCCCAGTAACGCATGGGAAAATGCTCTATCTGCGCTGTAGTCCGAGCTTCTGGAGGATAAATATAAGACATGGAGTAATCCTGCATGCATATGTCTTGGCAGTTCGACTCGCCCCAATAGCACTGCCACTCGTAAGAATAGCGTCCCAACAGATCTGCTACGAAAATTGCCCGATCGCCCATGTGCTGGCAAATATTCTCTACCAGTTGCTTGAGACCATCGTCGTTCAGGTGAGATAAAGCGGCGTAGGAGGAAAAATAGACATCGTAGGGCGCTTCTCCCGGACTTATGGGCAATCCGTCGTTCAAGTCCGCCACGACAAATTCTGTTTGGGGGTGTTGGGTATGGAGGGCTTTAGCCTTGGCGATCATTGCCGGGCTAATATCTACTCCTTTGTAGTGTTCGATGTCCTCATAGCCCAATACCCTGTTAACTTTGACATCTAAAGTTGGTATGCGCAGGGGCAAAGTGGTCATTATATCTAAACCTTCGCCGGCGCCGCAGCCCATGTCTAGGACTCGAATGCCTTTAGCCGTTCCTTCTTTGCGCTCCATCAATCCTCTGATAATGGGGCTCAGTAGCCGACGAATGTACCTGTCCTCCCAATGGCGACGGACGCGATCGTGTTTGCCAAAGAGGTTCGGCGAATGGCGATCGTAAGCACCTGCTTCTACGGCCTTGGCATAATTGCTTAAGACTTGTTGCTTCATTGAATACCTCTTTATTTTCATCAAAAACGGGTGCATCTCAAGTCAGGAAGCAAACCTAGAGAGCCGGTCAAGTATTCTCGGAAAACTCAGTTTTTCGAGCTTTCAGAAACCCGGTTTTTTCAAAAAACCGGGTTTCTTGACCGGTCCTCTAGCGGCTCTCGCTATTTGTTAATTGTCAATTGTCAATTGCCAATTAACAGATGCACCCTCAAAATCTGGGGCAAAAAAGCTTTGCTAGCAACCACGAAGAATGCCGAAATATGGCCTTTAAGCACTGTTCGTGCTGGCTGCAAAACAAAAATGGATTTTTTTTTCCAAAATGCTCCAACTTGCACCGGGCATAAGGAGCCTTCGACTTTAATAAGTCTGAGTGCAAGCTCTCGGTTCGTATTTAGATTACCACGTTATGTCTCGTTTTTGACACTCATACTCTTACTCAAATAATTTTAGTAGGAGTAGCAGTAGGAGTACGAGTATCAAAGCTCGCAGAACTATTATTATTACTGTTGGGGGCGATCGCTTGCGTTGCAATAGGTCTAGCTTACAGAGGTCGGTCTGCCCACCGGGCGACGTTGCTTAAAATTCCTGGGGCGTCCTCGAAAACGTCCGTAAAAATTTGATGGTAATAACATTCTTCGGGCGATCGCAACTTAACCGATGGATGTTGTTGGCGATAACTTTGGGCCTCTTCGTGGCTGACAATACTGGCCAACATCTCTTCCATCATATCCACGGTACCGCTACCCTCATCAAACTGCTCTTTTTTGCGCCAGACAATTTCTGAAGGCAATAAATCCTCAAAAGCTTTGCGCAGAATCCATTTTTCCACCAAAGGACTGCCCGTCAATTTATATTTGGCGGGAATGATTTGACCTAATTCAATGGCCTTCAAATCTAAAAACGGCACTCGTCCTTCTAATGAATGCGCCATCGTCATCCGATCCACCCGCTGCAAATTAATATTATGCAAGCTGGCCACGGAACGACGCAGCTCTCGATGGAGAACATCTTCGTCTGGGATGTCTTTGTAATAGGTGTAGCCGGCAAAAAGTTCGTCGGCACCCTCTCCGGTGAGAATGACCTTAACGTATTCGGCAGCCAAGCGGGAAGTAAAATAACAGGGAATGGCGCTGCGGACTAAATCTTGGTCGAAGGACTCCAGATAGTAAATAATTTCGGGTAATTTTTCTTTGACTTCCTCTGGGGTAATGACATATTGGTGGTGGATGCTGCCAATATGGTTGGACACGAGACGGGCCGCTTCTAAATCCCTGCTGTCGCCAATGCCTACCGAGAAGGTATGCAATTCTTTTTGATGTTGTTTGGCAACTGCGGCGATAATACTGCTATCCAACCCGCCGGATAA